>WGAT01000040.1 GCA_015494715.1 Campylobacterota bacterium | reverse complement strand
GGCACGCTCCATAAAGAGCGAGCAGAGAATATCTTTGTTGGCATCGGTATGCAGCTAGTCTATATGAACGCCCGCGAGCACGATCTGCACGCAGCCTACATCAGCCATCTGCCCCACGCCATCAGTTACGCTTTGGCCAACACCGTCCTCAAACAAGAAGACCCCAAAAGCATCCTCATCCTCGCCGCGGGAGGTTTTAAGGATATGAGCCGCTTGGCAAAAAGCAGTCCGGCGATGTGGAGCGACATCTTCAAGCAAAACAAAGCCAATCTTTTACGCTCTTTGAAAGATTTCAAAAAAGAGCTACGAATCGTCTATGAGCTTATCGAGCAGGAGCGATGGGAGGAGCTCCAAGAGTGGATGCAAAACGCCACCACCTTGCACAAAATCTTATGACTCCAGCCTTTTGAGCAGCTCTTTGATTTTTTTGGTCCGTATTCGGTGTCTTTTACCCTCGTAAATCTCTTCGTACAGAGCCTGAGCCATTGCGGCTGCCTCTTTGTCTTTGGCAATATATGGCAGCAGTCGGTTGAGCAGCGCTTTTTTACCTCGAAACTCAAATTTTGGCCGCCTTATTCGCCTCATAAGCCATACCAAAGCCAACACGAACAGCGTCCCTCCCGCTCCGGCGACCAATCCTATCCAAAAATCGCCCCTACTTTTTGGAGAGGGGAGGGGCTTGGAAGAAGAGGGTGTGAAGGAGGCGGCAGCTTGGGGAGTTTTTTGAGAAAGGATTGTGATATCTATCTTTTTGGTGGTGAGTTTTTTGAGCTTTTTGTCTTTGAGGCTAAAGTAGTCGATCGAAAGGGGCGGTATCGCAAAGCTGTGGTCGGCAATAATGGAAAAATGCTGTTCAAATCGTGCGTACAAGCCATCCTTTTTCACCTGCTCTTTTACCTTTGGCTTATCCTCATACAGCGTCACGCCCGAGATTTCAAGAGGGATTTTATCCAGATTTTCCAGATTTCCCTTACCCTCGATCACCACATCCACATTGATAGGCTCGTTTGGTTTGGCTTTGGTTTTGTCCACCTTGATCGTGATATTAAAATCCCCTACCAAGTCCACAGGTTTTGGCAAAGGTTTGGCTACTACGCTGGCGCTATTGGAGATGACGCTCTTCCATCTGGGAGCCGTGATGGAAAACCCAAAGGTATCGGTGGTATGCTCTGGTATCGCATATTTAAAGATCGCCGGTGCGATGTGCAGCACCCCGGGCTTTTGGGGAAGGAGCAAATAGCGCAGCTTTTTGACCAGATACAGCCCCTGCTCTTCGAGATATTCGCTGTGGCCGCTTTTGATCTGCTTGACCCAAAAGCCCTCGAATTTTGGTGGCGTAAAGCTGTAATCGACGATACCTAGGTTTCTGCGCAGCTTTAAAACAAGTTCGGCGATTATCGGCTCGCCCACATAGGCTTCCTTTTTGTCAAGTTTGAGCGTAAATTGCACGCTCTTATCGCGAGCCGCCGGAAGTACCACAAGCTCCAAAGGCTTGCTTTGGAATTTCTGCCCATCCACCACCGCCTCAAAAGAGGGGATGGTAAGATTGCGATCGGGATAAAAGGTGACGATTTCGCTCTTTTTGACTATAAGGTTGCCGTTTTCTTCCACTACCTGCTCGTTTTGCGTCACGCCGGCAACGGGATAGGAGTCGATACGCTCTATTTTGGGCAAGGTTATGTCGCTGCCGTTGGCCTCTAGCACCAATTTGGCAGGCTCGCCTTGGATAATGGGGTTGTGCTGCAAATAGACCCGAAAATCGGCCCATACGAAAAGGGCAAGCAAGAGTATGCTACCAAGGATTCTCATCGTTTCCTCTTTTTTGCACTTTGATGGGAGCTTTGTAGAGCAAAGTCTCCCCCTCGTGTCGCTGGATCATTTTGAGCCATTTCTTCTCCTCCCTGTCGCTGATTGGCTGGGGTTTGGTCTGGGCGGCCTCTTGCTTGGTGGGCTTTTTCTCGCCATTTTTTTGTTTTTGTTGATTTTTTTTGCCCCCTTTTTGGCTGCTCTTTTGCTCTTTGGGTTTTTGGGGCTGCTTTTTGGGACCTTGATTTTGTTTGTTCGATTTTTTTTGCCGCTTCTTTTGCAGCATTTTTTTAGCGAGCTCTAGATTATACTGAGTATCTGGATCGTTTTTGATACGCAGCGCCTTTTGGTACATCTGAATGGCTTTTTTATACTTTTGCAGCTTGAAGTAGCTGTTGCCAAGATTGTGCAATTTGCGAAATTCTAGCTCCTTATCGCTCGTTTGGACTTTGTTGTAGACCTTTATCGCCTCGTCGTAGCGCCCCGCTTTATACAAGGCGTCCCCCCAGTCGTAGTAGCTTTGAGCCGAGCCTTTGATCTTGGCTATTTTCCCATACAGATCGGCCGCCTCTTTGTACGCCCCCCTTTGGTACGCCTCCTTTGCCTCTTTGATGAGCTTGAAATCGGTAAGTCCAGCATGTGCTTGATACCCTATGAGCAGTGCGACTACCGCCACGCCAAGGCGTGATGGAATGGTAAAAAAGGCCAATGCCAAAAACAGAAGCGCAAAAGCCAAAAAGTATGGGTAAAGCTCCACTTGGTCCACGATTTTTTCTATTTTGACATCTTTTTTGAGATCGCCAAAGGATCGTAAGAGGCGCTCGATATCCTTTTGATCCAAGGTGGCCTGTACAAAGATACCGCCCGTGGCTTTGGCCAAATCGGCGATATGCTCGTTGAGCCTGCTGATGACGATATGGCCCTTTGTATCTTTGAGCAGCTGACCGCCTACCTCGATAGGAGCGCCCTTTTTCGTAGCGACCCCGAGTACACTGACCCGAAAACCCTCTTTTTTGGCGTAGGCGATCTCTTGTGAGAAATCTTTTTGATCCCCTCCGTCCGTGACCAAAAGCAAATTTTTAGGACTCTTTTGGCCAAAAAGGAGCTTGGCGCTCATCAAAGCGGCCAGTATATTGGTACCCTTGAGGGAGAGATATTTTGTATCGAGCTTGTGGAGCAAAAACAAAAGGGCATCTTTATCGGCGGTAATGGGCGAGACGATAAAGGCATCCTTGGCAAAGGCGAGCAGACCGATGCGAAGATGTCGGCTGCGCTGGATAAACTCCTCGATCTTTTTCTTGCCAAATTCCAATCTGTTGGGATAGTAGTCTTTGGCCAGCATCGAGCGAGAGATATCCAAAGCCACCACCACATCGGCTTTGCAGCTTTGGACCTCCACGAGCCCTTTTTGATACACAGGCCTTGCCATCGCCACTATCATCGCAAACAGGGCCAAAAAAAGCAGGGTAATGCGAAACTCTTTGGAAAGACCTTGATCGATTTTGAGTTTGGCCAAAACTTCAGAGTCAAAAAGACGCTCGATCATACTTTTATTCGTCAACACCAAATAGAGCAGTACCAAAGAGGGCAGCAGCATCAATGGAATAAACTCAAAGCTCAAAAATTTCATCAAAACCCCCGTTTGGAGTAGATGTAGATATATCCTAAAAGCGCCAGGATCGCCACGAAAAGCACATACGGGTAGAGCTGCTCTTTTTTGACGAAATCCCCCGCTTTGATCTGGCTCTTTTCAAGTTTGTCGATAGTGGCATAGACCCTCTTAAGATCCATCGCATCTTTGGCGTAAAAGTAGTGTCCGCCGCTTTTTTGGGCGATGTAGCGCAAATAGGCCTCGTCTATGCCTCTGCGATCCCCGATACCGATGGTATAGATGCGCACCCCATACTTTTTGGCCATCTTGAGCGCCACGTCCACGGGCGTGCGGCTCGCCGTATCGATGCCGTCGGTGAGCAAAACGATCACTTTGGATTTGGCCTGGGAGTGCTTGAGCATATTGACGCTCTCTATCAAAGCGTCCGAAATCGCCGTCTTTTGACCGGCTATTCCGATATCGAGATAATCGAGCAGCTTTGCCACCACCTTTTTGTTGAAAGTAAGGGGCGAAGCGATATAGGCAAAAGAGCCAAAGATCACTACGCCGATATTGTCGTTGGTGCGCTTTTTGATAAAGTCTTTGACCAGCTCCCGCACCACGTCAAATTTCCTAAGGGCCGGATTTTGTCTATCAAAGCCCCGCTCCGCCATCGAGCCGCTCGCATCGATGGCTAGGACGATATCGTACCCCTTTTTCTTGATCTCCACACTCTTGTCGATCGCTACGGGCCCAGCTAAAGCTGCGATGGTACCGATGATGGCAACAGCTTTTAAAAATTCTGGCAAAAAAGCCTTTTTACCCACGCTCTTTTTTAAAATCCCAAGATGAGGAAAGATCAAAGCGCTCTCTTTGGCCCGACACCGTATCAGACATACGATCGCCACGACAATAAGCACCAATACCCACGGCCGCTCAAAAGCAAAACTACTCATCATGCACCCGTAAAAAGAGTTTGATCTCTTTTTTTAACTCCTCGCTCAGAGGCGGGACCTCTTTTTTATATTTGTAGGGGGTAAGCTTTTTGACCAGATCCTCATAGAGCCTCGCCCTGCTCTCGTCGCTTACAAGATAGCGTCCATACCGAGTCATTTCATAAGCCACTTTTTTCGCATCCTCCAAATCCAGCGCGCGCAGCCGCTTTTTTATCTCCTCTTTTTTGTTGGTCTTTTTTCGAGACATCACTCGAAGCAGCAAATAGACCAGCACCGCCGCCAGCGTCGTGGCTACGAGGATAAAAAGCAGATAAAGATAAAAGCTGTAATCTGGAATATCGACAAGCGGTTTGATACTTTTAAGCTTCTCCATCATCGCTGTCCAAAAAGTTTCAAAAGCTTCACAAAAGGCTCGTCGTGGGTGTAGATTTTGGTAAAGCGGATGGCGCTTTTGCGAAACTGCTCATACATCCGGTGATCGAGCCGTTTGATCTCTTTTTTATAGGCTTTGAGGGTCGAGCCCTCCAGATCCACCGTCAAACTCTCCTTTGTCTCTGGGTCGAGCAGATTGATAAAACCGATAGGCTCGGGAGACTCTTCAAAACGATCCCGCACTACGATGGCTACGATCTCGTGCTTTTTGGCCAATACTTTAAAATCGAACGCCTCTAAAAAATCGCTCACTATAAAAATGATCGATTTTCTTTTGATCTGAAAGAGCCGTTTGGCAAGTCCTTCAAAATCGGCCCTTTTGCCAAGGGGGGAGAAACCCAGCACGCTTTGGGCCAAGCGGTGGACGGCTTGGAGATGCTTTGTGGGCCTGATCCACTCATACTCCCTATCGGCATAGAGCAAAGCGCTAAAGTTGTCCTGATTTTTGATGGCCGCATATCCAAGCAGCGCCCCGATCTCGGCCATTACCTCATACTTGAAGCGCTTCGTGCCAAAGTAGGTACTGCCGTTTAGCATCAAAGCTACCACCACATTGAGCTCTCGCTCCTCCCGATAGAGCTTCACATACGGCTTTTGCAGCTTGGCCGTGACCAGCCAGTCTATCTTTTTGACATCATCTCCTGGCTGATACTCCCGAAGCTCCACAAAATCGAACCCTTCTCCTTTAAAGAGGCTTGGGTTGTTGCCCGGAATCTCGCTAAAGACCTGTTTTCTGGCTTTGATGAGGAGTTTTTTGAGTTTTTTTTCCATCAAGGTACCGGCACACTCTCCAAAACTTTGTCAATAAGAGTATCACTCGATATCCCCTCGGCTTCGGCCTCGTAGCTCAAAATTATGCGATGACGCAAAATCTCCTTGGCGATGGAGGCCACCTCCAAAGGGGTCACGTGATCCTTGCCTTTGATATAGGCGATCGCCTTTGAGGCCTTGAACATATCGATACTCGCCCTTGGACTCGCTCCAAAGGCTATGTAGGGGCGCAGCTCTTTGAGGCCGTAGCGCTCAGGCTCTCGAGTAGCAAAGATCAAATCGATGATGTATTCTTCGATCTGGGGATCCATATGGATAGAGCGTACTTCTTCTTGGAGCTTTTCTAGCTCCTCTTTGCTTGCTACTTGCTCGATCTTGCCAAAAGCGTTGTTGGCCACACGTCTGGCGATCTCAAGCTCTTCCTCTTTGGTATTGTAGCCTACCACGATCTTCATCATAAAGCGGTCAAGCTGGGCCTCTGGCAGATTGTACGCCCCCTCTTGCTCCACAGGGTTTTGGGTCGCCATCACCAAAAAAGGCTTTTCTATAATAAAGGTTTCGTCACCGATGGTAACTTGGCGCTCTTGCATCACTTCTAGCAGTGCCGACTGCACTTTGGCAGGCGCTCGGTTGATCTCATCGGCCAGCAGCAAATTGGTAAAGACCGGACCTCGTTTAATCTTGAACTCGTTTTTGGCCGGATCGTAGATTTCGGTGCCTATGATGTCGCTAGGAAGCAGATCGGGAGTGAACTGCACCCTTTTAAAATCAAGACCCAGCGTTTTGGCCAAAGCGTTGACCGTGGTGGTCTTCGCAAGACCGGGCACCCCCTCTAAGAGGATATGCCCATCGCACAAAAGCCCTACGATCAGCCCGTCTACCATTCGCTCTTGGCCGACGACGACCTTTTTGACTTCATCTTTGATAGCAGTGATTAGTTGTCGCATCGCCACCTCTGGATTTTTGTGTAATTATACTACATTGATGGTAATCGCTTCTCCATAAATTTTTTTGACTCACAATCTCTTCACAATAAGAATATATAATTTGAATACAAAAACATCAAAGGAGGCGAAATGAAAAAAATCGCGACGATCGTTCTAACAGCTCTTTTGGGTCTGAGCTTTGTAAGCACTGCGGCTTTTGCGGATGCAAACAAAGGACAAAAAATCTACCAAAAGAAACTCAAAAAGGTATGTGGTTTTAACGGGGCAAAGTTTGCGGCCAAGCATACTCAAGATGAGTGGGAAGAGATTTATGATAACGGAAAGTTTGAAGACGAAATCCAAAAACTCTGTCCTAAATACCACAAAGGGTACCTTAAAGCGAGCCAACTCAAACATGTGTATGATTTTGCATACGAATACGCAAGCGACAGCGGTAACGTACCTAGCTGTTAATCAATCTTGATAAAGGAGGTAAAAATGAAAAGACTAGCAGTTTTAACACTTGCAGCAGCGACTGCGGTAACTCTTATGGCGGCTGATGGAGCTACACTTTTCAAAAAATGTGCCGGATGCCATGGCGCTCACGGTGAAAAACATGCCCTTGGTAAATCTGCCGTGATCAAAGGTTGGCCAAAAGATAAAGTGGTAGAAGCTCTCAAAGGCTATAAAGCTGGCACTCGAAACGTTTATGGAATGGGTGCATTGATGAAAGCCCAAGTAGCGGCTCTTAGCGACGCAGATATCGAAGCGTTGGCAGACTACGTCTCCAAACAATAACCATTTGCGGCCTTAAGGCCGCAAAATCATCTAGCAAATCGACTCACCCACTGCACGATCTGAGGTGCGGATAAAGCCCCCGATATTCTGTCGAGTTCTCTTCCGTGTAAAAATGCTATCATTGTAGGAATCCCTCGTATGCCAAAAGGCTGTGCGAGTTGCGGATACTCTTCGGTGTTGAGCTTGGCAAATCTGGCTTTGAGTGGAAATTCCCTTGCGGCCGCTTCAAAGTTTGGTGCCATCATCCGACACGGACCGCACCAAGGAGCCCAAAAGTCCACTACGACCGGAATGTCGTTTTTGGTAATCATCGCTTCAAAATTACTAGGATTGAGCTCCACTGGATGGGTATCGAGCAGATCGTAACCACACTTCCCGCAATTGGCCTTAGTATAGTGCTCCTTTTTGGGCAGTCTATTGACGCTTAGGCAGTTTGGGCATACCACATTAATCGTTTCCATTCTCTCTCCTTTTTTCTTGTCATTATATACTTTTTTTGATACAAAAATATACTACCTAAGTTGCAAAGGAAAAAGATGAAAAAAATCTGGCTGCTGCTTTTGCCCATCGCCCTTTTTTTGATAGGCTATTTGGCCAAACCAAAGTCCACCACCCCTGCACAGCCGGCCGCTCCACACCAGACCCATTCCATCTCCCCCAAATGTGCCAACTGCGTGGAGGAGTACATCTTTGATGTGATAGAAAATGGCTCTAATATCTTCCACTACCCTAGTGGCCCGATGCCAGCCCGCACCGTATCTACCCAGGATGCCGAAAAGATAGCGGCCTACCTGACTACTCTCCAAGGCCTCAAGCCCTCCCATCCTGAGTGGGTGCAAGAGGGGAAAACGCTCTTTTATGGCAACTGCGTAGGCTGCCACAGCCACGGAGGCAAAGGCAAACCCGGCTATTTTCCAGACCTAACGAGGCGACCTTTGCTTGGTATGCAAAAACTCCGATCAAAATATTAAAACTTGTTATAATCTAAAAAAAAGGAGTTTTTATGAGCGATGATTGGACTCTTCAAGCCTCTATGCCTTTAAAACCGATAGAGCCTCACCCCATCGTCAAAATATGGAAACAGCAGCCCCGTAAAAAGAAGCGCATGCAAGAGTACAAAAAACGGCGCAAAAAACCAAAAAAGGGCCATATCGATATTTATGTCTAGCTTTGCTATAATCAAATGAAAAAAGGATCGCCATGGGAAAAGTCCTCATTATAGGAGCTGGCGGCGTGGGTCGTGTGGTGGCGCACAAGTGCGCTCTTAATCCAGATACCTTCGAACACATCACACTCGCTAGCCGAACTTTGAGTAAATGTGAAGAGATCCGTGAGGAGATTAAGCAAAAGTGGAATCGCGATATCGATGTAGCGAGAGTGGATGCGGACAATGTCAATGAGCTAATCGACCTTATCCATCTGGTCAAGCCCGATCTAGTAATCAATGTAGCTCTGCCTTACCAAGACCTCTCCATCATGGAGGCCTGTATGGAGACCAAAGTGGACTATCTCGATACGGCCAACTACGAGCACCCAGATACCGCCAAATTCGAGTATGGACCCCAGTGGGCTCTGGACGAGCCTTTTAGGGAGCGGGGCATCATGGGGCTGCTGGGTAGTGGTTTCGATCCGGGAGTGACCAACGTCTTTGTAGCTTATGCCCAAAAGCACTACTTTGATACCATCGAGTATATCGATATCCTCGACTGCAACGCCGGAGATCACGGCTACCCTTTCGCTACCAATTTCAACCCAGAGATCAACATCCGTGAGGTCAACTCCAAAGGCAGATACTGGGAAAATGGCAAGTGGATAGAAACGGAGCCTATGGAGATCAAGATGGTGTGGGATTACCCAGAAATAGGACCAAAAGATAGCTATCTGCTCTACCACGAAGAGGAGGAGTCGCTAGTCAAACATATCAAAGGGCTCAAGCGGATCCGCTTTTGGATGACATTTAGCCAAAGCTACCTCACCCATCTAAAAGTCCTAGACAATATCGGCCTCACCCGCATCGATCCCATCGAAGTGGATGGGTGCAAAGTGGTACCACTGCACGTGGTCAAGGCTTTGCTGCCCGATCCTGCGAGTCTGGGAGCCAGAACCAAAGGCAAAACCAACATCGGCGTAGTATGCGAAGGGATCAAGGACGGCAAACGACGCAAAATCTACATCTACAACATCTGCGACCATCAAGAAGCTTATAAAGAGGTCTTTAGCCAATGCGTGAGCTACACCACGGGCGTGCCGGCGATGATAGGGGCCAAGATGATGCTAGAGCGCAAATGGCACAAGCCGGGCGTATGGAATATGGAGCAGTTTGATCCAGATCCATTTATGGAGGAACTGGGTCGCCAAGGACTGCCCTGGCATGTGCTAGAGATGGATCCAAACGAAACAAGGGAGGTCAGATGAAAAAACTCATACTCCTAGCCGTGGTGCTGAGCGTAGCGCTCCAAGCGGGCTGGATGGATACTTTGGGCTCAATGGCTAAAGAATATGGTATGGGGGCAAGCTCGAGCGTTGCAAACCAAAAGAGACAAAATGACCAAAACAGCAGCGCGATCAAGCAGGCTTTGGAGCTGGGCGTCCAAAAGGCCCTCTCCACTCTTGGCAAAGAGAACGGCTTTTATAAAAATCCTCTCGTTAAAATAGGCTTGCCTAAAAATCTCCAAGCGGTTGCTTCGACTCTAAAAAAAGCGGGAATGGGCAAATATGTGGATCAGTTCGAGCTCTCTATGAACCGAGCGGCGGAGGAGGCTGTACCCCAAACGGCTGAAGTACTGATAGATACCATCAAACAGATGAAAGTAAAAGACGCTAAAAAGCTCATACTGAGCAAAGAGCCAAACGCCATTACCAAATATTTCGAGACCCACGCCGGCCAGAAATTGGCCAAAAAAATCGCTCCTATCATCAAAAAGCATATGGAGAGTCAAAACGTTACCAAATATTACCAGACGATGATGAGCTACTACAAAAAATATGGCAAGCAGTACACCGACAACAAGTATGCCCAAATGGCTCTGAGCGCTCTTGGAATGGGTCAGGGCCAAGAGGAGGCGAAGGATCTGAGCACCTATGTGACCAACAAAACTTTGCAAGGCGTCTACAAGATGATAGAGGAGGAAGAAAAGGCGATCCGCACCAGTGCGGCCGCTCGTACTACCAAGCTTTTACAAAAGGTGTTTGGTGGCAAATAGCGCTATCGAAAAGGTGCTCGGTCAGATTCCAACGCCTTGCTATGTGTGTGAAGAGGCGTTGCTGGAGCGAAATCTAAAGATTTTAGATGATGTGCAGCACCAAAGCGGAGCCAAGATACTCGTGGCCTTAAAAGGTTTTGCCATGTGGAGCACCTTTGAACTTGTGCGAAAGTATCTGTATGGCGCTACGGCCAGTGGGCTGTGGGAGGCGAAATTGGCTTTTGAGGAGCTAGGAGGCGAGGTGCACACCTACTCCCCCGGCTTCAAAGAGGATGAGATCGAGCTGATAGCCAAGATGAGCGACCATATCGTTTTCAACTCTCCCAGCCAGCTGCAACGATACAAAACCATCGTCCACAAGAGCAATCCTGCTACCAGTATCGGAATACGGGTCAATCCCGAATATTCCGCAGCCCCTGTGGATCTGTACAATCCATGCGGAGCCTATAGCCGTCTTGGCACCACCAAAAAGGAGTTTGTCTGGGACGAGGCGATCGAGGGGCTGCACTTTCATGCCCTGTGTGAGGAGAGTGCCAAGAGTCTCCTCAAAGTACTGGAGGCTTTCGAGGAGAAATTTGGCAAATATATCCCAAAATGCAAGTGGATCAACTTCGGTGGCGGCCATCACATCACCAAAGAGGGATATGACAAAGAGCTGCTCGTCCAAACGATCCGAGATTTCAAAAAGCGATACGATGTGGAGGTCTACCTAGAGCCCGGTGAGGCGGTGGGCTGGCAAACGGGCGTACTGGTCGCTAGCGTGGTGGATATAATCCACAACGGCATGGATATAGCCATCCTCGACACCTCCGCCGAAGCCCATATGCCAGATGTCTTGGCCATGCCCTATCGCCCCCAGCTCAGAGGTGCGGCTGAACCCGGCCAAAAGCCCTACACCTACCGCCTAGGAGGCAACAGCTGCCTGGCAGGAGATATTATTGGTGATTATAGCTTCGACGAGCCTTTGCGGATTGGCCAAAAGATAATTTTTGAGGATATGATCCATTACACTTTTGTCAAAAATACTACCTTCAATGGTATCAGACTCCCCTCCTTGGCCATACTCCACAAAGATGGCCAGCTCGAGATCGTGCGCCGCTTCGACTACTGCGATTACAAGCATCGACTCTCGTGAAGTGGTTACTGCTTCTAGGACTTATCTATCTTGCTGGAGGACTCTCTCTCTACTTTTTCCAAGAACGGCTTATCTTTCGCCCAGACCTGGCTCCAAAAGAGGTGCAGCTCCCCCCTAAAGCGCACAAGCTCTTTTTGGATGGCCTTGAGGTAGGCGTGATAGATAAAAAAAGCGATACGACCCTTTTTTATTTTGGGGGCAATGCCGACAACGCTGTGGAGGCTTTGACTCTTTTTGGGGATCTACCCTTTAATGTAGTGACTGTAAACTATCCGGGTTATGGCAACTCCCAAGGCTCTCCTTCGCAAAAGTCAATATTTCAGGGGGCGGCCAAAGTCTTTGAGCATTTTCGTACTGCCCATACGATTATAATAGGCCGCAGTCTGGGTACCGGCGTAGCTGCATATATAGCAGCCAACTACCCGGTAGATGGGATAGTCCTCATTACGCCCTATCACTCCATTACCCATTTGGCCCGGCTTCGCTACCCTATCTATCCCGTTCGCCTTTTGGTGCGTCACCCATTTCCCATCTATCAATATATCCAGCAAAGCGATGCTCCAACCATCGTTTTTTTGGCCGAATATGACGATACTACGCCACGGATTACCTTTGAAAAGCTTCGACCCTACATCAAAAATTTAAAAAAAGTCATTCTTATACCCAATGCGACACACGCAGATATTTTAGAAAAAGCAAAAAAGAAGATAAAAAAGGAGATTGGGGAGTTGGCCAGGGGCCAACGCCTAAGAGGCCATTAGCTGCCGGGTAAAATTTCTACCGCATCGCCTTTTGGCTGCGCTTTTAAGCCATCGACTGGAGTGTAGAAGAAACTCTTGCTATCCTCGTCAAACCCTTCAAATTTATAGACTCTTCCACTTTTGGTTACGACGATCCAATCAAAACCATCCTCTTGAGGATCGTTATATTTTGCAAATGGATAGCCAGCCACAGGAGTTTGGGGTAAAGTGACGGGAAGATTTTGCGTTTGTGGCTCAAATATAACTTTGCCGTCTCGCTCGATAATGCCTTGGACACCTGAGAGCGGCTCATACTTAAATTTTCCGTCGCTATTCACACCCGCTAGTTTATATACATGGCCACTTTCGGTTACGAAAACCCAATCATATTGGCCCGCACCAATACGCACAAACTCTCCGGCGATAGGTAGTTCGGCTTTTGGTCTGTTGCCCAATAATTTTTGTTCTACGCGCTCGATATGCTCCTCTTTTGCTCTTTGGACCCTTTCTTGGATCTCTTGGAGAGTCTGTGGATCAAGATTGGCTACATCGGTGATGTTGAGATCCTCAAAAAGCTCTGGATGTTTGTAAAATTTTACGGCTTTTTTCACCTCTTTTAAAGTATTGTGTATTTGAGGAGGTAGATCACTAGGAATCGTGCCATTTTCAATAAGAGCGAGGAGACCTCTATGTTCTCCATGTCCCATCATCGGCATAGAGCTGTTATTCTCACCAGTCTCTTGCATATGCTCCATAGCCTCAGAGTGGGCGCTGCTCGCTTGACTCATCGCACTGCTTCTGGCCTCTTGCATATGCTCCATGGCCTCGGAGTGGGCGCTGCTCGCTTGACTCATCGCACTGCTTCTAGCCTCTTGCATATGCTCCATGGCCTCGGAGTGGGCGCTGCTCGCTTGACTCATCGCGCTGCTTCTGGCCTCTTGCATATGCTCCATAGCTTCGGAGTGGGCGCTGCTCGCTTGGCTCATCGCGCTGCTTCTAGCCTCTTGCATATGCTCCATAGCTTCGGAGTGGGCGCTGCTCGCTTGACTCATCGCGCTGCTTCTGGCCTCTTGCATCGGCGGCTCCATCATGCTAGAACTGGCGCTACCAGTTTCCATACCGCCCTCTTGGGGGTTTAGTTCAATAGGTTCTATGGTAGTTGGAGCGGAGCTGCTACTTACGGGTTGCGGTTCTATACTGCTACTGCTCGCTTGCGCCTCAATACCTCCGCTTGTCTGTGTAGAAGCTGAAGAGCTTGCGCTAGCCGCTATGGAGCTTGAAGAGGAGCTCAAGTTCTCTCCCGCCTCTTCCGCATGATTTTGAATACTCGTCATGCCGCCAAATCCACCGCCCATTTTATATTCACCCGCTTGCGCCATACCTAAAATTGAAGCC
Organism: Campylobacterota bacterium; assembly: GCA_015494715.1. GTDB lineage: Bacteria > Campylobacterota > Campylobacteria > Campylobacterales > Nitratiruptoraceae > Nitratiruptor. The sequence goes on along the minus strand of WGAT01000040.1, from coordinate 30,245 downwards.
AATGCCAGACTGATCAACACTCCTCTTTTCACCACATCTCTCCTTTAGTTTTGTTTTTGTAGTGCAAGTATGACATAAACTATGTTAAGCGATTGTTATCAATTAGTTAACTTTTAATTAATTTTCTTGCATAATTTATACTAATAACGCCTGCCAAAACCAAAACTAAAAATTTGATCGATCGTTTGATTGTTCAGAGCGTGGGAATAGGTAAAAAAGAGATAGTAGTGATGCGAGAGGTATCGCTCCACTTTAGTATAAGCCATATGGGTAATAGAGCCAAACTTGCTATGATTGTACAAATAAGCAAGATCAAAAGAGTAGCGATCAAAATAGCGCTCAAACCCGACAAAACCTCCGTAACTATCTTTGAGATGTCTGTTTTTGTAGCGATCTTGTACGAAAGTGTAGTAGCCTCCCCCATACCATTTATATCCTAACAAAAAGTACTCGTTATTGAACGAAAAGGTATAGTCGGTTCTATTGCCCGTAAAGTTATCCGTAGGCAGCTCCAACCCCGCCCCTACATAAAGATCCCACATAGGATCGGGGTGTAAGCAGTATTGGACTTTGAGGCTAATATCGGAAAAGCCCTTTTTTATAGTGTTGTTAAAATGGAAAGCCAAAAGGGAAAAGTCAAAGTCTCCTTGATACAAGGTAAGACTGCTGAGGATATCACGCTCTTGGAAATGGATCGGATCGCTATCTTTAGCATACAAAAACTCTACGTAATACTCAAATCTTCGGGGCTTGATGAGGGTTTGTATACTGCATCCGTAGCGATCGACAATATCGCTAAAGGGCGTGTTTGGACAGCGATCAAGCGAATCTGGTACTCCATCAAGATCCTGATCGCCGTATTGAGCCAAAAGCGTCACAGAGAGCAAAACAAACATGAACACTTTTTTCATCATCGATGGCGTCCTTGTGATGGCGTGGGTCTATTGCCCAAGATGTTTTGCAGATGCAATAAGTGGGAGGATTGCAGCTCTATGTTCATCTGAAAGATTTTTCTTTTTAGTTTGTTCATCAAAATTCGGCGCTTTTTTGGGGGTGCTTTCATTATCTGGGCGATAGCGCAATCTATATCAAGGGTCTTGTTATCCTCTTTGAGACAACTCTCCTTTGCCCAAGTGCAGCACAAAGATACCAATAAAATTGCCATTATTCGTCTCATATACTCTTTATACCCAAAATACGCTACCTTTTCGTTACCTCCAGTGCCTCTTGCATAAGCTCAATATGGTAGGTCTCTTGATTGTCGATAAAATCAAAGAATTTACGAAGCTCTTCGTCTTGGATCTCTTGACTCAATGCTCTACACTGCTCTTTTGCCGCCCTCTCCTCTTCAATTCCCTCTTGTAAAAAGGTGCTCAACCTTTCAAACTTATACACCTCTTTCATCACTTCCCGAGGTACGAAGAGTATCCCAAGCTTTGCCGCTAGATGAGCAAAGGATTTCAGATGATAGAAAGATTCGTAGATGAGGTCTTCAAATATAAGACCAAGGCGAGCCTCGTTTGTATAGAGTTGGGCATAGGTGTAAACAAGTATGAGCTCATACTCTTTATAGATCTCCTCGAACAGAAACTGTACAAGTGTTTGTATACTCTTTGCCTCCAATCCCTCATAACAAAGCTCTTTCGAAAAGGCGCTGATAGGTTGGGAGGACTCCTTGGCCAATCGTTGAAGCCTAAATCTCATATACTCCTCGTCGCTTCGGATACGATCAAAGAGCGGCCCCTCGGGATAACTCATACCAGCCAATTTGATGGCCAGATATTCTAAAAGCTCTTTGGTATCGGCAAACTGGGTTTTAGGCTCCTCTCTGCTCCAGTCAAAATCTTGCCCATTTTTGACTATCTCTTTTGCTATCCATTTGAGGTGTCGATACTCTATCATCGCAAAATCGAGCAAAATCTCTTTTTGTGACGGCTCTAGGGTAAAAGCTCCAAAAAAAAGCTCTAACCACAAGGTATGTTTGGCTTCAAGAATTTTTTGCATCGTCTTCTCCCGTAGGAACTGGACAGCTAAGGGTCACATACTCCACGAACTCCCTCTCTTCCCCCCGAGCCCTAGCTTCATAATCTTTTAAAGCCGCCATAAAGGCTCTGGCCACCACTTCGCCGCAAGCGGCATCTGGCGGGGGATTGTCCTTGATCTTCTCAAAAACGGCCTTGGTAAACTCTTCGCCGCTTTGTAAGGTCTTGCCTTTGTACTCCTCACTAAAAAGCGCTCCGCTTACGAGCGTGGTACCGCATCCATTGGTCTGCCACGCTATATCGGTGATTTTTTGGGTTTTAGGATCAACTTTTAGGTAGATCACCACCATCTCACCCGTCTCTTTGTTTTTGCCAAGCCCCTTGGCGTCATACTCTTTCATCTCCCCGTAATTGGTGGGGTTGATCATCAGCTCTAGATATCTTGGATCTATCGTAGGAGTCTCTTGTTCCATCGGCTGCCTTTTGTTAAAATGAGAGTACTATTATAACAAAGGAGCCATGTGAAGAAAGAGCGGTTGGCGCGCGGTAGGTATGTGCGTGAGCTGGAGCGGTTTCTCAATCGAATCGTCGATTTTTTCAATAAGGAGCATACCAAAGAGGAGCTCCACGATTTTTTGGACAAAGCTTTTGAGCCTTTAGAAAAGATCCAAAAAGTTTATCTCAACAATGAATATCCAAAAGAGCTGGAAAAATTCGTAGAAAAAAACGCCAACTTACATCTGAGCGATAAAAGTATGCAAGAGCTCAAAGAGGAGGTGGCCAAGGAGGCCAATTTGCTTCGCAAGCTCAAAAGGAAAAAGAGCTTTACAAAAGAGAAGCACAAAAAGAAAGCCTTCGAGGAGTGAAGGCTTAGAATATGGAGAGCAGCACCCCGGCGGCCACGGCTGATCCGATCACACCGGCCACATTTGGCCCCATGGCGTGCATCAAAAGCACGTTGGTAGGATCTGCTTCCATACCCACACGATTCGCTACCCGAGCGGCCATAGGTACCGCACTCACTCCTGCCGCTCCAATAAGCGGATTGATTGGCTCTTTGGAAAATTTATTCATAATTTTGCCCATAATGACTCCAGCGGCAGTACCCAAGGCAAAAGCTACAAGTCCTAAGAGCAAAATACCTAGCGTCTCGGGTACCAAGAAATATTCTGCCGCTAGTTTACTGCCCACGCCTAGTCCCAAAAAGATGGTTACGATGTTGATGAGCTCGTTTTGCATCGTTTTAGAAAGGCGCTCTACCACTTTAGACTCCCGTACGAAGTTGCCAAAAGTGAGGGCTCCGATGAGGGGAGAGGATTCTGGCAAAATGAGAATGGTAAGTACTAGTACCGTCAAAGGAAAGATCATTTTTTCTAGCTGACTCACCTTTCGTCTGGTAGTCATCTTGATACGCCGCTCTTCTGGCGTAGTGAGGGCTCTCATGATGGGTGGCTGAATTACTGGCACCAATGCCATATAACTATAGGCGGCCACAGCCATCGCACCCAAAAGATCGGGGGCGAGTTTGCTGGCAATGAAGATGGTAGTCGGTCCGTCCGCTCCACCGATGATGGAGATCGCCGCCGCATCTTGCATACTAAAGTCAAATATTCCCCACTGACTCAAAGCCACGGCGCCTACGAGCGTACCAAAGATCCCAAACTGCGCTGCACCGCCAAGCAACGCCGTTTTTGGGTTGGCCAAAAGAGGCCCAAAGTCGGTCATAGCCCCAACCCCCATGAAAATGAGGATCGGGAAAAGCTCGTTTTCGATCCCCGCTTTGAAAAGCTCACCGATAAATCCCCCATCACCGATAATATTGGCAAGGGGAATGTTGGCCAAAAGCCCGCCAAATCCTATGGGGATCAGCAGCAGCGGCTCAAATCCTTTGGCGATAGCAAGGTAAAAAAGGACAAAACAGATCAATATCATTAAAATCCGACCCACACTTTGTTGAAACTTGCTGATCTTGTCGCCCCTAGCGTTTTTTACGCCCTCTTGGGGGTGTAAAAAGGCGTAGATACCCGTTTGCTTATAAAAATTGACCAGCAATTCCATAAAACCGGTATCCTTTGGCGTCTCTTTTTGGCTCTTTTCTACCTGTACGGGCTCTTTGGCGGCCATATGATCTATCGTGGCCAAAGCGCTCAGAGGCACTAAAAAGACGCTCAGTGCCAAAAGAAACGTGAGTACTCTTTTTTTCATCGCTTACTCCATTGTGGCCAGCACCTGACCCTCTTCGACGGTATCGTTGACTTTGACGGCGATGTGGGCGATAACGCCATCTTTTGGCGCTGGGATGTCGATCTCCATTTTCATAGACTCTAGTATCATAATCTTGTCGCCCGCCTTGACTTTATCACCCGGATTGACGAGGATTTTCCATACGGTTCCAGGAACTGCCGATTTGATCTCAGTGAGTCCTGGAGCCGCTTCACCCATCGCTTCTGGCTCTTCTACGATCTCTGGCTCTTTTTTGGCCTCGGCTTCTGGTTTGACCTCTACGTTGCCCTCGGCAATCTCGACTACAAATTTCTCACCGTCGACGATAACCGTATAGATTCCGCTCGTTTTTCCCACTTTCTCTTCCTCCATTTCACTGATTTTTCTCACCATCAATGGGCTCTCGCCTTTCAAAAAGGCGATACCTTTATCTCCACAAGCAGCCGCTATAAAGATGTTTTCTTCCGTTGGCTCGATCTTCTCCTCTTCAAGCCGCTTTTGCCAATAGGCGATGGACTTGGTCTCGTCACGATCGGCGATATCGAGGGGATTTTCGGTAGTAGGCTCTAATCCTAGCTGTTCGCTGGCCAGTTTGATCACCTCTTCATCAGGTTTGACCGGCGTCTTGCCAAAGTATCCAAGCACCATACGGCCATAGCCCGGGGCGATCTTTTTCCACGGACCAAACATCACATTGTTAAAAGCTTGCTGCCAGTAAAATTGGCTTACGGGGGTTACACTCGTACCAAAGCCGCCCTTTTCCACCACCTCTCGCATCGCTTTGATCACTTCTGGATATTTGTGCAAGATCTTATTGTCTCGCATCATCTGCGTATTTGCCGTCAAAGCACCTCCGGGCATCGGAGAAAAGGGGATAAGAGGGCTCACTTGCGTCGCTTCTGGTGGAATGAAATAATCGGCCAAGCACTCTTTGAGGGTCTCTTCATAATCGAGTACTTTTTCCATATCGAGCCCGCCAAGATCGTAGGGCTTGCCTTTGACGGCATGGAGCATCGTGATGATATCGGGCTGACTCGTCCCTCCGCTCACTGGAGAGGCGGCAAGGTCGATCCCGTCCACCCCCGCTTCCAAGGCGGCCAGATATCCAGCTACGCTCACCCCGGCGGTTTCATGGGTATGGAGCCGGATATGCACATCGTCGCCCAAAAGTTTTCTGGCCCGCTTGATGGTCTCATACACCTTTTGAGGCGTGCTCGTACCACTGGCGTCTTTGAAAGCGAGACTGTCGAATTCGATACCACGATCGAGGATCTCACGCAAAGTCTTTTCATAAAATTCCGGCGTGTGGGCGCCTTCACATCCTGGAGGCAGCTCCATGATGGTGATCACCACCTCATGTTTCATCCCATGCTTTTTGATACATTTGGCCGAATATTCCAGATTGTCCACATCGTTCAGAGCATCGAAATTTCGCACGGTCGTGGTACCGTGTTTGGCAAAGAGCTTAGCAAAAAGATCGATCATTTCTCTGCTGCCGGTATCGAGCATCACCGTATTGATACCTCGGGCCAAGACTTGCAAATTCGCCTCTGGTCCCACTTTTTGACGAAAAGTGTCCATCATCTCAAAAGCGTTTTCACGCAGATAAAAAAACAGGCTTTGAAATCTCGCACCTCCGCCAAACTCGAAGTGGTTGATCCCCACCTCTTTGGCGGCATCCAGAGCGGGAAGAAAATCTTTCATCAACACCCGCCCACCAAAGACGGATTGAAAACCGTCTCGAAAGGTCGTGTCCATCACATCGATAAATTTCTTTTTTTGTGCCATACCCTTCCTCTTTTATGAGTTTTTCATATGATGCAGCGCCGCGGTAATAGCAGCCACTTTTTTGAGTTTGTCCCGTCTGCTCGTAATGGGCGGCTCCTTTTTGTCTCCGAAGCTTTGGGGGAAATACTTCAAAAGCAGCTTATGCTGCAGATCAAGGATCCAGACCATCAAGAGCAAAAACAAAAATACGATCCCCATACCAAGGATCATATACTTAATAGCTTCTCCAATCATCCTCTTCTCCAACGTTGGATTTGTACAAATTTTAGTACAATTTAGCTTATAGATTGTTTTGAAGTGCCGCTTTTGAAATTTTAGGGCACTTTTTGCATACTATCTACGCAAAAGGAGAAAGAATGGATAAAGATCAGGCGATGAAAGAGTTCAAAAAGTACGAGCAGATGCGATTGGGGATGTATGAGTTTTTAGAATCTTTCATACCCAAGGACAAAAACGGGACCCTTGATTTTTCCAAGGCCAAAGATATCCCGGCTCAAGAGATTTATGATAGATGGTTCAAGCTCGACTATCAAGCCAGAAAGATCCGAGGCATCGCCATCAACTGCTTGGGGCTTAAAGGTGAGTAGCTTTGACGCTAGAGCCCAAGAGTGGGACAAAAACCAAAGACGGCGAGAAACTGCCCAAAAGATAGCGAGCGCCATCAAAGAGTGTTTGCCCAAAAGCCGTTACGATATTTTGGATTTTGGCTGCGGGACGGGACTGGTCAGTTTCGAGCTTGCCGATATTGCCAAAAGTATCATGGGTATCGATACATCGGCTAAAATGGTAGAGCAGTTTAACAAAAAATCGGGCTCCCCCAACACCAAAGCCTACCAAACCTCGCTAGAAGAGCTATCCGACACTTTCGATCTGATCGTTAGCTCCATGACTTTCCATCATATTAAAGATATCGAGGCACTCATAAAAGAGTTGGCCGCCAAGTTGCGTCCTCAAGGTTTTATCTGTATAGCGGATCTTGTGCGTGAAGACGGCAGTTTTCACTCCGATAGCACAGGCGTTTATCATTTTGGTTTTGATCCTGGTAGACTCATTCAAAGTTTTGAAAAGCACGGCTTTATCTTGCAATCTTCAAAGATAGTCCATACGATTCAAAAACATAAAGCTTTTGATATCTTTTTACTCTGCTTCCAAAAAAAGCCTTAAAATCGCCAAGCCCCCACTCTTAGATCACAAGGCGAGCGCCTTTGATCTGGGCCTTTTATCTTGCGTAGATACCCATCAAAACCGCACTATCGAGAATAAACGGCTGTATGAGCCTTAAGAGCTGATGCTTCGTTAGGCCCGGTTTTGCTTCAAGTACCCTATCAAGAGCGTAGGCTTTGATAAAGTAGCGGTGGGCTCCGTTTGGCGGACAAGGACCGCCGTATCCAATACGGCGAAAGTCGTTGATGCCTTGTTTGATGCCATACTCAAGTACCGGCTCGTTGGGTATACCCTCAGGCAAACCCTCCATAGTTGCAGGAATGTCGTAAATCACCCAATGGACAAAAACGCCCATCGGGGCGTCGGGATCGTCCATAACGATGGCGATACTTTTAGCCTCGGCGGGAATATTTTTAAATACCAACGGGATTGATATATCGGCCCCGTCACAGGTATATTTCGTAGGGATCATCCCCCCGTTTTCAAAAGCCGGCGAGAGCAGTTGCATCCTTTTCTCCTTTGGCGCTCCCCATAAAACAAGAGCAAAGATAGTTAGAATAAGTAGTAGCTTTTTCATACCTTTCATCTTACTCCACATAGTGTAAAATTTCTCTTAAATCCTTTCTATCCACAATGATATTGGCTTGCCGCTTGAGTATCTCTTTGGCGCAAAAGGCCACTTTTTTTTCCGCATGGGCAAACATGCTCGCATCATTGGCCCCGTCCCCTATGGCCATCGTCTGGGCAGGAGAGACGCCAAGAATGGTTTGTAAACGTTGGAGCATATCGCCTTTACTAAAGCCAAACATCATCTCCCCGCCCACAAGTCCGGTTAATTTGCCGTTTTTTGTATGCAAAATATTGCTAAAATCGGCGTCAAATCCAAGTATTTCTCGTGCATACGAGGTGGCGTTGCGAAAACCGCCGCTAAAAACGACGACTTTGATCCCCTTTTGCTTGAGTGTCTTAATCGTCTCTTTGGCTCCGGGCATAAAGGGGAGATTGTGGCATATTCGATCAACCTCTTGCTCCTCAAGTCCTTCAAGCAATTTGACGCGAGTAATAAGACTCTCAAAAAAGTCGAGTTCCCCACGCATCGCCATCTCGGTAATTTCGGCTACTTTTTCCTCCAGTCCCAAAGGTTTGGCCAAAAAATCGATGGTCTCTCCATCCATCAGCGTTGAATCAAAATCAAAGACGCATAGTCGCATCCGCACCCTTTTGCATTTTTTTACTAAAGTTTAACTAAAAATTGATTAAAATAAAAAATACGATTCTATCCAACAAAAGGCCATATATGATCGAGGCTCTGATCCAAAAACTGCGCACGGGTCCATATGTCTCTTTGGAGACCACGCCGGGCCACGCTCCAAGCATCGAGAATATCATCCAAAAAATAGAGCGGTTGGGACTGCACAAAAAAGTAGACGCTTTTAGCACGACCGACAATCCTTTGGCCAAGCTCAAATACAGCGCACTTTTTGGAGCGTTGCGACTGCAAGAGCGTTTTAACAAGCCAGTCATCGCCACGATGAGTATGCGAGACCGCAACAAACTGGCTTTACAATCCGATCTTTTAGGAGCCAACGACTTTGATGTACGTACGATTTTGGCCCTTACGGGCGATCCTGCCAAAATAAGCGATCAGCCAAATACCAAAGGGTGTTTTGAAGCCGATAGTACGCTGCTGTTAGACATTATTAAATGTTTTAACGCCGGCATCGACTACGCAGGCAAAGAGTTTAGCCTCAAACCCAAAAAGATCTACCCTTTTGCCGTAAGTAACGCCTACGCCAAAAACCCAAAAACCTTACAAAAAAAGATGCGCAAAAAGATCGAACACGGAGCGGTGGGCATCATCACTCAGCCAGTTTTCGATCCGCAAAACATCATACGCCTTTTGGAGCTTTTTGAGGAGGCAAAGGGGGAGTTTGGAGGAGAGCGAGCCAAAGCCCAGCTGATTTTGGGCTTTTTCCCCATCACCAAACTCAAAACGGCTCAATTTCTGGCCTCGCACGTCCCCGGCATCAACGTACCCCGATTTTGGATAGACGAACTATACAAAGCCCATAAAGATGGGGAGAAAAAGGAGTTTGATGTGGGATTTGAACTTTCAAAAGAGCTTTTTGGCAAAATCAAAGAGCTTCATCCAAAAATTCATATTATGACCGCCAATAGATTCGAGTTAGCCGATGCGATTTTGGATTAGTCTATTTATAGCCACGGCGCTATGGGCACAAAGTCTTGAGAGTCTTCATCACCATATTAGAAATTGGATCAGCCGGCAGCTCAAAGCCCTCGATCAATTCTTAAGCGACAGCAACGAGTCGTTCAAACAGCGCTTTTCTATACGCACCTCGGTCGATTCGATTTTGGAGACCAAAAAAGAGGCGAGATTTCGGGTCAATATCAGAGTCAGATTAGAGCTTCCCCGCACCCAAAAGAGGCTCCATCTCTTCTTCCAAGAGTATAGACCCGATGAAGATATCGATGCGCAAAGCGCCCACAATGTGGGAAACTCCATCAAAAACAGCTCCTTTTTGGCGGGATTGAGTTATCTCACCTCTACCAATATCTCCTATAGAGCCGGGGTGCGTTTCCATAGAATATCGCCAGATCTTTTTGTCTCTGCGGAATGGGATAAAGACCACTCCTTTATGGACGGATGGCTCTATTACGGCGTACGGCTGACCTATTATTTGGATAGAAAATTTGATAATCTGTTATTTGCCCACTATCAACGCCCTCTTGCTCCCCATACCCTCTTTGCCTTTGAAAACGACATTCGCTATCGACAACGCCCCAACGCCTCTTTGGAGTTTTTGCACTCTTTTAAGCTCTATCACTCTCTTGGGCGCTATACCACCCTAACGCCCCACGCCGATATCTATGCTCTGAACGACTCGCATAGCTCCTTTAAAGTCAACTACTACTATGTAGGCGTGGATTATCACGATATCTTTTATCGCAAGTGGCTCTTTTATGAACTCTCTCCCGCCGTGCTCTGGCGCGTGGAGAACCATTTTGAGCCAAGCTACCGGATAATGTTGCGATTTGGCGTCACATTCGAGCAAAATTAAACGCCCCATCCCATACCAGCACCTCTTTGGTGCAGGCAAAAGCGGGGAGGTTGAGATACTCCTTATAACCAAAATTATATCGACGACGCTGATGAAAATGCCCCTCTATCACCATATCGATATCGCTACCATAATGCCCCGCTCGCTTGCGAGCCATCTTTTTAAAATCGGCTATCCCTCGACAAAGATCCTTAGAGGCGTTGTACCGCTGGATCGTTTGGGTGATTGGCAAGAAGCGATCCAGAAAATTCAAAAAAGAGATGAGTTTTGGATTGTGCAAAGTTTCGATATAGAAGCGATAGAGTCCATCTATATGGATATCTCCATGGGCCAGAGCCACCCGTTTGGAACCAGCTTGCACAAGCAGGGGCTGAGCAAATCTATCGACGACTTGTATGTTGGGGAAAAGAGTGGCCAATAAAAAGTCGTGATTGCCCTCGAGATAAACGCACTCTTTATCCACACACCACTCGTTGAGTGCTCGGATTAAGGAAGCGTTTTGGGAAAAAGTGGCCTCTACCCCGCCTACGAGCAGATCGAAAATATCCCCCATCAAAAAGAGCTGAGGAGCCTCGAGCCGCTCCAAAAAAGGGATAAACTCCTCCCGTAGCCCAGGGTGATAATGCACGTCGGCAACGAAGATGGCCCCTTTTTTAAGGAACATAGGCGATTTTTGGCAGTCCCGTCTCTTCTGGCAGTCCCATGAGCAAGTTGGCGTTGGCCACAGCTTGTGAGGAGGCCCCTCGCAAAAGATTGTCTATGGCGCTGCTAAGATAGATCACCTTGCCTTTGGCCTGAGCGTAAATATCGCAAAAGTGGGTCCCCGCCACATTTTTGATCCGTGCGGGCTCCTCTACGATACGCACAAAGGGCTCGTTGGCATAGAAATCTTTGAGCAGCTCCACGGGATTCAAAGCGCTTTGGAGCTGGATGTAGCAATCCACCAGCATCCCTCTATCTACTGGCAGCAAATGCGGGACGAAGATCACCTCTAGAGGCTCTTGACGCAATATTTCCAGTTTCTCTTTGATCTCGATACTGTGGCGGTGGGTGATAGGTGTATAGGCGAAGTGGTTCTCGTCGATCTGGACGAAGTGGGTGGTCTCTTTGCACTTTTTGCCAGCACCACTCACCCCGCTTTTGGCATCGATGACAAGAGGGGTATCCCGCTCGATAAAAGGAGCAAAAGGGGCAAGGGCTAGCAGCGTAGCTGTAGGATAACAGCCCGGATTTGCCACGAGCTGCGCTTTGTGGATCTCTTGTCTAAAGAGCTCCGGCAATCCATACACGGCATTTTTTAGATGTTCTTTGTCTGTATGGGTAGTGTAGAAGGCCTCGTAGTTTTCGAGTTTCAGTCTATAATCGGCCGAGAGATCCACTACTTTGACCCCCAGCTCTAAAAGCGGTTTTGCCACCTCCATTGCGCTTTTGTGAGGCAATGCCAAAAAGACCAGATCGCACGAAGCGGCCAACTCGATATCGGTGGGGAGAATCTCTTGTTCAAAGACCCCTCTCAGGGCCGGATAGATCCGCTCTATACGATCTTCGGAGCTGCCAAAAAGGTAGGCTATCTCGAAGTGTGGATGAGTAAGCAAGAGCTTGACGAGTTCTAGTCCCGTATATCCCGAAGCCCCTACGATAGCACAGCGGATCATTTGCGAAACTCGATGGGTTTGTAATAGACTTCAAGCACCTCGAAGTCTATCTCTCCTTTTGGGAGCCTCACGGTGATCTCGTCCCCCTCCTCCTTGCCCAGCAGCTGACGAGCCAACGGCGTGTTGTAGGAGATGAGGCCATGCTCGGGGTCGCTCTCGGTGGAGCCTACGATCGTATACTCCACCTCCTCGTCCTCTTCGATATCGAGGAGTTTCACCGTAGAGCCAAAGCCCACTCTATCGTGGGGCAGTTTGGAGGGATCAATCACCTGGGCGCGCGCTAGCAGGTCACTCAGCTCGGTCAGCCTCGCATCGATAAAAGCCAGACGCTCCTTGGCCGCGTGGTACTCGGCATTTTCTCTTAAATCCCCGTGCTCTTTTGCCCGCTCGATCTCCTCTACCACTTTTGGACGCTCGGTTTTGAGCGCCTCAAACTCCTTTTGGATTTTTTTGTATCCATACTCCGTCATCGGCTCTTTGTTTTGCATCGTGCTCCTTTTTGTTATAATTATATCAAAAAGGATGGCATGAGACTCCTCGTCAGTGCCCTAGAGCGCAGCGCAAACTTGCACCTATCCTATCTTCTGCCATACATAAACGCCACGCTTCTAGGCATATTTGACGCATCACTTGGCAAGCCTCTTGTAGATTTGCAAAGCCTCTCGGTAATGGGTTTTGTGGACGCTCTTGGCAAAATTCCCTTCTTTTTGCGTCTTAAATCCCAAATGGTAGAGTTGGCCGCCCAAACGGACAAGGTGCTTTTGATAGACGGCAGCGGCTTTAATCTTCCTTTGGCCAAATCGATCAAGGAGCACTATCCCGATAAGGAGATCTTTTACTATATTCTTCCGCAGGCGTGGGCTTGGAGAAGAAGCCGCATTGCCAAAATCGAGCGCTATGTGGACCACGCCCTTTCGATCCTGCCTTTTGAGAACCGCTTCTACTCCCAAGGGTATGATATCCGTTATGTGGGGCATCCTTTGCTGGATGAGATCACTCGCTTCAAATCCGCCCCCACCCCACAGGGGCCTGTAGCCTTTTTGCCCGGCAGCAGAAAACAAGAGATCACATCGCTCATGCCCCTTTTTCGTCAAGTACGCCAAAAAATCGATCAAAAGGCTCTGCTCGTAGTCCCGCCACATTTGACGGATCTCTCCCTCTATGGCGATATCACCGGCTTCGAGGTGGTCCACGATACCCATGCAGCACTCTTGCGAAGCAGTTTCGCCTTTATCTGTAGCGGCACGGCGACTCTTGAGAGCGCACTGATCGGCACGCCTTTGGCTCTGGTCTACAAGGCCAATCCTATCGACTACCATATCGCCAAGCTCTTCGCCCACATCCACAAGGTGGGGTTGGCCAATATTTTGATGCAAGAGGCGGGCTACGAAGCGATCCATCCGGAATTTTTACAAAAAGAGGCCAACACCCGCAATCTTTTGCAAGCATACAAAAACTACGATCCTCAAAAATTCTTGGATCGATCAAAGAGGTTACGGGCCTATTTGCAGCACGGCAGCGCAAAAAAGGTAGCCGAGGCGCTCGATGGATAGTCTGCAAGCGGTTTTGTATGTCTATCTTTTCATTCTGCTTGGCTTCATCACTAAAAGGATTTTTACCCAAAAGGTGGACGAAAAGACGCTGGTAGTCCTCTCCGTCTATATCTTTCAGCCATTTTTGAGCTTTTGGGGACTGCTCAAGCGCCCAATCGACTTCGATCTTGCTGTGGCGCCCTTTATCTTTTTTGGACTTGGCGTGGGTGTGATTGTACTCAACCTCTTTTTGGCCAAATGGCTTTTTGCTGACCCAAAAGATCGCTCCATCTTTATCGTCTCCTCCGTCATCGGCAATACGGGCAACCTTGGCGTCCCGCTGGGTCTTGCTCTTTTTGGACCCCAGAGCCTGCCCTATACCACCATCGTCAATCTGGCTAATGTTTTTATGGTCTATAGCTTTGGCGCTTATTTCTACTCCAGAGGGAGCTTCGATCCGTGGCAATCGATCAAAAACACGATCAAACTGCCGATCCTTTGGTTTGCCCTGCTGGCCGTTTGGCTCAATCTTTTGGGCTTCAAACCTTCCCCCCAGCTCGACCTTTTTTTACAGATGGGAGCTTTCGCGGCGATTGTGATCCAGCTGATGATTTTTGGTTTTTATTTGGCTAAAATTAGTTTGAAGCTTTTGGATACAAAGCTGATCATAGCGGTAGTAACGATGAAATTTGTGGTACTGCCTCTTATTACTTTTGTGGTATTGCAGGCTTTGCCTTTAGAGCCGCTTGCCAAAAAGGTTATCTTTATGGAGATGATGATGCCATTAGCCGTGGCTAATGTCAATTTGGCGGCACTCTATCGCTGTAAAGAGCTGGTGGTCACCTCCTTGGTATTCATCACTACGGCTCTTTTTGTGCCGCTGCTTTTTGTCTATACAAAAATTTTTAACTATTTAGGATAAAATGAAAAGAATACTCATTACCAATGACGACGGATTTGAGTCTTTGGGATTAAAAGCTTTGATAGAAGCCGTACAAAATCTTGGCGAAGTGCTAGTCGTGGTGCCCGCTAGCGAAAAAAGCGCCTGTGGCCACAGCCTCACTCTCACTAAACCATTGCGTTTTATTCAGCTAGATGATAACTTCTACAAACTCGAAGATGGCACCCCGACAGACTGCGTCTATCTGGCTCTTAGCTCCTTGTACCCCAAAGGGATCAAACCGGATTTGGTGCTCAGCGGCATCAACAGAGGCGCCAATATGGGCGAGGATATCAGCTACTCTGGCACCGTAGCCGGAGCGATGGAGGGGGCCATCTATGGTATTCCATCCATCGCCATTAGTCAAGTTTGCAACTCCAATTGCGAGGAGATGGAGCTCAGTATCGGCTATGATCAAGCCAAGTTCGTAGCTAGGGATTTGGCCAAAAGAGTCCTGGAAAAGGGGTGGCCTCTAGGTGAGAGGAGGTGTCTCAACGTCAATGTCCCCCCTACCAAAGAGTTCAAAGGCTACAAGGTCACCAAAGCTGGCTTTAGAGTCTACTTCAACAAAGCACATCTACACAGAAACCCTCGAGGTCTGGAATATTGGTGGCTAGGACTCCATCCTTTGGAGTGGGTACCAAGCCAAGAAAGAGACTGCGATTTTGAGGCGATCAAGGAGGGCTTTGTCTCCCTTACGCCCCTTACGGCAGACTTGACCGCTTACAAAGAGATCCCCAAGCTAAAGAAGTGGATATGAGGTTTGAACGCTGCCGCACTCTTTTTGGCGAGGATTTTGTAAAGATCCAAAAGGCCAAGATCTTGCTCTTGGGTGTGGGAGGGGTAGGCAGTTTCGCTTTGGACTGCTTGTACCGCAGTGGTGTGCGAGATATCACTATCGTCGATTTTGATAGCTACGACATCACCAATCAAAACCGCCAAATCGGCAGCGAGCATCTGGGTCAAAAGAAAACCGAGGTCCTTGAGCGCCTCTACCCGGGCGTTAAAAAAATAGAGGCCAAAATCGATAATGAATGGGTCGAAAATTTCGATTTTGCGCCATACGATCTCATACTCGACGCCATAGACGATACCAAAGCCAAAGTGGCTCTAGCCAAAAAGTGCGCGCCCAAACTTATCAGTGCTACAGGAAGCGCCAAAAAGTGCGATCCCACGCAAATTCGGGCCGACTCTATTTGGAAGACCTACGGGGACCCTTTTGCCAAGAAGCTCAGGAGCGAGCTCAAACGAAGCGGTTTTAAAGGGGACTTTTTGGCGATATTTTCTCCAGAGCCTCCCAAATGTCAAGAAAAGGGGAGCTTTGTGGGGGTTACGGGCGCCTTTGGCCTGACTCTTTGCGCAAAAACGTTAGAAAAGATAATCAATGAAACCACAAACTGCCATAGTCATACCGCTGTACAACGAAGAGAAGATGATACGCCAAACCCTTGAGGAGCTCAAAAGGGTGCGGCCAAAGGATTTGATCGTAGTAGTAGATGACGGCTCCAAAGACCATAGCTACGCACAAGCGTGTCTTGAGGGGGTGCATCTGCTGCGTCATGTGGTCAATCTGGGTCAAGGGGCCGCTTTGGAGACGGGGATAGAGTACGCTAAAAAGATGGGGTGCAAATATGTGGTGACTTTCGATGCGGACGGCCAGCATTGTGCCGAGGATATCGAGCGTTTTGTCCAAGTATTGCGAGAAGATAAAGCCGATATCGTCTTGTGCTCCAGATTTTTGGGCAGAGCCGAAAATATCCCGACCCTTAAAAAATATTTTCTCAAAGTCGCCGCTTTTGTGGAAAGAGTCTTGACCGGAGTATCCCTCACAGATACCCACAACGGCTTTCGGGCCATCAATATAGCCAAATTTCCCGACTTTAGCATTACACAAAATCGTATGAGCCACGCTTCAGAGATTATCGACCTTATCAAACGGCTCAAAATGCGATATATGGAGCTGCCCTGTACGATCCGATACAGCGAGTACTCTATCTCCAAAGGCCAGTCGATGATGAATTCCGTTAACATTATAGTCGAATATATTTTAGCAAAGGTGATCAAATGATCTTTATCAAAATCTTTTTAATAGTGGTGCTCAGCGTCGTCTTTTTGCTTGTCGCTTTTTCTAGCAGGTTTCGTACCTATCAGCGCATGAGCGTGATCTTTTTTTATATCTTTTTGGCCTATTTGATCTTGTTCCCAAAGGTAGCCGATAAGGTAGCCCATTTTTTTGGGATCGGACGAGGGGTGGATCTGATTATTTACTTAGCCATTGCCATACTCTCTTTGATCGTCGCCGTGCTATACGCCAAAGTCAAAATGGACGAGCGTGCCATTACGAAAATCGTACGAGAAATCGCCATCATTGAAGCCAAAGAGTGTCGATGAAACGGGTATGTTACACGCCACGACTGATCCAATTGTGGAAAAAAAGCCTCGTTGAGACCTTTGGATTTGAAGAGTATATGGACTTTATCGTCCAACCAAGCTTTGGCACAAAGTATCTAAGCTATCTGCCTTTGCTCAACTACACCGATAAAACGAGCCAAGAGGCCCGCGAGCTTTTGGAATTGCCCAAGGATAATCATTACCAAATCCGCACCCTCAACTTCGAGTACAAAGATTTCAAAGATCACGATACGGTCACTTTACGCCTCGATATCGAAGGAAAGAGTTTGGATGAGATCACCAAAGGGTACAAGAAACTGGCCAAACGGAGCGTCAATAAGGAAAAACGGCTCCAAAGATACCACCTCCAAAGAGCCCACTCCTTTATCGAAGCTTTTTACGATATTTTGCGAGATATCTACAAACACCACGGCACTCCTTTGATGCCCATCGCCTTTTTTTACAATTTGGCCAAAAATTTTGGCGAAGATCTGGATATCTTCATACTCTTTAACGAAAAAGAGGAGCCCGTTGGTGGCGTGCTCTTTTTTTATGACAACGGCATAGCCACCCTTTTGTATGGAGGGGTTTATCGTCACAAAAACGAAGGGAGTACGGGCTATTTCCTCTATCACGAGCTCATTCGCTACCTCATCTCCAAGCCCGATATCCATACCATCGATTTTGGCCGCTCCCCCTACAACGGAGGAACCTACTTTTTCAAAACCCGTTTTGGTGCCTCCCCCGTCAAGATCGACATCCTCACCGACACCCAAAAAGATATCTACGCCAGCTACGCTTTGGCTTCTAAAATATGGAGTAAATTGCCTCTGATCTTTACCGATTTCATAGGCCCAAAACTTACTAAGTATCTCGTGGACTTATGAAAAAATCGGCGATAAAAATCCTCAAGCTTCTTTTGCTGACCGCTTTGGTCTACTGGATATTCAAGGATATCGATCTAGAGCTTCTTCTGCAAAGCCTCAAGCATCTTAATCCTTGGGGAGTGGTTTTGAGTTTTGTTGCCGTCTTTTTTAGCGATCTTGTCATTTCGTGGCGATGGTATTATCTAAGCCATTTTCGCTACTCTTTCATATCAAGCCTCGAGGCCAATATGCTCGCTTTTTTTCTTAATATCTTCGCTCCGGCAAAACTTGGGGACCTTTCAAAGATCTACTATATGAAACAAAAAGAAGGCCATCATATCGCTCACTCCACCTCCTATTTTTTTATAGAGCGTCTTTTTGACGTACTGGTTTTGGCGGCGATGATCCTCTTTTCGGCCCTTTTTATACTCCCAAGCCAAGGAGGTCTTGTCGTAGCCCTTTTGCTCTTTGGCCTCTTTTTCTCTTTTGGTTATCTGTTTTACTCCCCCTCTTTTTTCCGTAAACTCCTTTTTTTACTCCCTTTCCCAAAAATACGGGCCTTAGCGTATAAAATCTATAAAATCATACGCTCCAACCTCACGCCCAAGCGGCTGGAGACTCTCTTTTTTTTGACGCTGGCGGTCTGGGGGAGCTATTATTTGAATAATTTCGTCTTCTTCCTCACAGCCACCGATTTTGATCTTAAGCTTTGGCAGATATTCGTCGCCTCTACCTTGGCTTTTGCCGTTTCGGCCATTCCTTTGACTCCCGGCGGTATCTGTACTTTCCAAGCCGCTTTTATCCTAACGCTTGGGTGGTACGGCATTCCAAAAGAAGAAGCGTTAAGCGCCTCTTTGGTGCTGCAAATACTCTACATTCTGCCCGCTACGCTTTATAGTCTGTACCTTTTTGCCACCAAAGATTTTTTATGGAGGAGAGATGTATCTGCCTGATACCTATTTGCAACATCCCATCTGGCTGACGATCGATGTGGAGAGGGTAGAAGACGCCAATTTTGGCATCACGCCCAAAAAAGAGCTCGCCATCGACTACCCAGCCATTTTGGATAAATGGGATGAGCTGACTTTGCGCTATGGCTTTCGATCGACCGCTTTCGTACTTGGCAGTTTTGCTCGCCGTTTCCCCCACGCCGTTCAAAATCTGCACCAAAAAGGCCACGAGATAGCCTCGCACGGGTACGATCATCAATTAGTCTATCAAAAGCCTTTTGAAGTATGGAAAAAAGAGACCGCCTTGGCCAAAAAGATACTCGAAGATATCATAGAGGCACCAGTCCTTGGGTATCGAAGTCCTAGCTGGAGCCTGCCATTTGAGAAGCGCTACTACGAAGCGCTCGTAGAGATGGGTTTTGTCTACTCCTCCTCCTACTTTCCTTTTAAAACCTATATGTATGGCAACACCATCGATAAAAAACATCCCTTTGTCATCGCCACGCCCTCGGGAGAGATCACCGAAATCCCTATCCCCAAGTGCTTCATCCCCTTTAGCGGTGGCTTTTATATGCGAATGCTGCCTCTTTTTATTACAAAAAGACTCTTTCGCTGCGTAACAAATCAAAAAATCAAACCGATAATTTATACACATCCGTATGAGCTTTTGCCAAACCTGTTGAGCAGATTTCTCTCCCAAGTACGATTGGACAAGGCCTATGTGCTCACCTTTGCGAATACGGGGGAGAGTATAAAGCGATTTGAGTTGATTTTACAAGAGTACGCAAAAGGAAAAGTATGAGACGATTGGCGTTGCTGGGGATGGCAGCGGCGATTCTCTTTATGGGAGGATGTGCCAAGACTCCCGAAGAAAAAGAGATCAAAAAAAGCAAAGAAGGCATTACCATCCGACTCGAAGGAGAGGTCTACCCGTCGCAAAAAGAGGATATCTTGGCCACTATGGATGGACGGGTCAAAGAGGTGCTCATTCATTCGGGAGATAAAGTCAAAAAAGGAGATCTGTTAGTTCGCTTCGAGACTACCATCACCCAATACGATATCCAAAGAATCCAAAAAGAGCTCCAATATCTTAAGGAGTTCGCCCATTTTATCCGGCATAGCAAACAGCATATGATGGATCTAGCCCTTGTCAATATGGCCCGACTCAATCTTGAGCAGCTCTCTCGACTCAAAGCTAAAGGGTATGGCGATTTGCAAGAGTTGCACAACGCAAAAAATGCCTACGCCTCCTCTTTAAAGAGCAAATACGCAGACGAAGAGATCAAAAAAGAAAAACTCTACTCCCTCAAAGAGCGTATCAACGATACCGCCGCGGAGCTCAAGAAACTACGCCATTTGCTCTATTTAAGTCAAGTGCGCAGCGATATATCCGGATTTATAGCCGATGTAAAAACCCAGCCCGGAGATTATGTCACCAAGGGGAGCAAACTTGGTACCGTCGTCAATCTGGACAAGGTGATCGTCAAAGCCGGAATCGCTCCGGGACTTTTGCCTTTTATCAAAAAAGGCAAAAAGGTCGAGGTCGATTTTCTCACCACCCCTCCATACCATGTGGAGGCAAAAATCTCACGGGTGGTGATGGTGGTCGATCCAGATTTTGGCCGAATGACCGCCGAGGTGGAGATACCCAATAAAAACTATATCTTACAAGAAGGGACAAAAGCCCTCGTAACGGTGTTTTTACAAAAAAACGAGCAAAAATTCATAAAAGAGCACTTCATAGAAAATCCAAACAAAACGGTCTACGAAGTCAAATCAAAAAACGAGTGATCACTTAATATCAAGCAGCTCCAACTTCTTAGCCGTCTTTTCGTGTGATTCCAAAAAAGCGTCTATGACTGAAGCGGCTACGAGTTTATCTTTTTGATTTTGAATATCCTGAATGGCCTCTTCGTGGCTTTTGGCTTTTCGGTACGCTCTTGGACTGGTGACGCCCACATAGTACTCGGCTAAAGCGACGATTTGGGCTTCTAACGGAATCTCATCGCCGCTCAACCCGTAAGGATACCCGCTTCCGTCATATCTTTCGTGGTGGTATCGAATAATGGGAGCTATCGGATAGACCTTGTCTATAGGCTCTACGATGACGCTTCCGATAACTGGATGGTAGCGAATAAGGTCTAAATCTTTGTCTTTAATCTTATCGCTGTCTAAAAACTGCTCTATCTTACCCACCATGCCAATATCGTGCAGCTCCGCTCCCAAAGCGATGGTATCTATGACTTTCTCGTCCAAAAAAAGATTTTTGGCGATCTCTACGCTGACGATTCGTACTTTTTCGGAATGGTTGGCAAAGTATCGGCTTTGCAGTTCCAAAGCCCGGTTGGAGAGTCTTAAAAAGTTGATATAGTTAAGCACCATCTTGCTATTGGCTTTGATATTTTCAAAATAGCTTCCCGCAAGATCCAAAAAAGCCCCAAGCTCGGCGATCTTCTCCTTTGGCAAAGGGACTCTTGTGTAAAGCTCTAGGATATAGGGGGTATTTCGTATATAAAAAACTTTGCTGTATTTTCCTTTTTGTGGAGATTTGAAAACAACCTGTTTGCCCGGTTTTTCCCTATTTTTCAAAATGACGCCCGTAGCTCCTTCGGCTTTAAAAAGTAAAGAGACGATAAATTTCAAAAATGTCTCCGTCCCATATTGTAGCTTCATTACGTTTGAGAGCAAGGACTTGGAGGCATCGGACACTTTTGCCATATGCCGCCCTTTTGCAAGGGAGAGGCTCTGGGCGTAGAGGGCCAACATCATCTCCAAAAAACCATCGTACTCCTCCAAATCTACACTTTTTTTGGTATAGATCACCAAGACCACCTCTTCTTGAGGCGAGAGAAGGTAAAAAACGTCATAGATGCCCTTTTTTTCTTGTTGCGCGATATCTTTTGGATAAAGCCTCGTATCCCACGAGATCGTCTGAGGCGCTCTTGCTTGCATTATAAAGATATCTCCCCTACGAAGATACAAAGCCGCCCCCTCGGCTCCTAAACTCTGCACATATTCTAAAATGAAATTTTCCATATCCTGCGTTTTGCTTAGCTTGGCAAAATCTTTCAAAAGTCTGTTTTGTCTTTCAAATTTCGCCTCGCTTTGGACTTTGGAGCGAAAGAGTTTAAGCGTCAACCAAAAAAACAGAAGCGCCAACAGAGCGAAAACCCACCACAAGTTTATAGCTACGCCGTAGACGATATCTTGAATCTTTTCAAAAAGAAGGGGATTGTGAAACATTCTTTTGCCTTTGGAGCCATCGCATATAATCGCTATTGTCTATTTCGTAAACACTTACTAAGTTGCTTTTAGCAAAAAGCTTTATTTTGTTCGGGTGCAGTGCGCTGTATATCGCTATCCACTCTTTGAGCCTAGCTTCGATATCGGGCCGCCATCTATAATACCATTCATCCTTTCCACGATAGTTATTTGGGATATCCTCGACAAAGATATACACTTTTGGAGTCGGAATGGTCAAATATCTGGCCGTGGGGTCGTATTTTATCAAAAATTCGTTGACATTGATCATATACCCCTTGCCTAAGACCTTGGAATACTCTTGCACATAAGAGACCACCGTCCAAGTAAGGGGCCGGTTGGATTTGATGATTTGGTACAAAAAGTAGGGGATGTCGGTATATTGGACTCCGTTGATGAAGAGCTTAAATCTGTCGCTCTCTTTATACTGGGGTACGAAATTGGCCAACAAAAAAAGCTCCAAATAGACAAATGCCATAAATATGGCTCTTGCTTTTTGCTTAAAAACTATCTTAAGTGGTACCCAGACAAAAAACCTGATATAGCAAGCGATCACTATGGAGATGGACAAAAAGAGATACTCCACGCCCCTTGAGGGGTGGACAAGCTTGGGAAGCCCAAGATTTTCACTAAAATAAACTACAAAATAGCCAAGGGGAATGAGTAAAAAGCTCGAAAAATAAAACCCCTTTTTCCCAAAGCGAGCCAAGAGGAAAAAAAACAGAGCCGAGGCCGCCAAAAAGAGGTGCAGCCACGTCAGATGGGAGATGGTGACCTCTTCGATACCCGCAGATATTATCTCGCTCATCGCCTGCTTGGTACCAAAGAGCCGATCCAAAAAGGGAGCGGCGGCACCGAAGTCTTGAGGGATGCCGTATTTGAGGACGGAGAGCATCCAGCCGTTGCCAAAAATAGCGGCGATAAGGATGGCGAGCATCCCCCGCTTCAAGAGGCTCCAAGAGAGCTTCAAACTTACAAAAGCGTGCAAGGCGATAAGGATGCTTGGCACGATCAAAGAGATGGCCCCCCCTCCGTGAAAGATAAATACCAGCATCAATGAGAGGGTATAGTTGATCAGATATCTGCTGCGTCCCGTATCCAAAGCCTTGATAAGGTAAAAAAGGTTGATCAAAAAAAGAGTGGAGGAAAATTCATACGCCATCCCGCTAAAGTAGCGAAAATAAGGGGTCATGGAGACATTTTCCAAATGAAGCTCTGGGTGTAGAAAGTAGTGCTGGGGAATGGTATAAAACTTGAAAAAAAGAAACTGCAATATTTCCGGTCTGCTGGTAACGCTAATGGGCGTGGCGATATACTCGCCCCACGGAGAGGCTAACAATACCCCATAGATTATTAGCGTAGAAAGAGCGAGGAAAGAGGAGAGGGTAAAGCGTTTGAGCACGAAATAGACGCCCAAAAAAAGAAAAAAGATCAAAAGAAGCGGGTAAATATTGAAAAGCACCACCGTATCGATATGGGTGAGGGTATTGAGGATAAAGACAAAGACCGAAAGGCCGTAAAAGTCGGCTCCAGCCGTTTTGTTGTCGGCATAAAGAATATTGTCGTTGAGTCTGGCTACCCACTCAAAAAACTGACTCGTATCGGATAAAGGATTGGCCAAAGATAAAAAACAGCGCTCTCCGATGAGGTAAAGAAGATAGGCAAAAGTAATAAAAATGAGCGCTTTTTTAAAAAATAGGTAGGGGGTAAGCTCTTTAAAAAAGGACGCAAAACCCCTTTTGGCTCTTTTATAGGCTCTTTGAAGCATCTCTTGGGCATGATCTAAAAAGTCAAACAGGGCGATTAGTAAGCGATTCTTGATCTCTTCTAAATAGGACTTGACGGAGATTTTGTAGTACCATCTCAAAAAAGCAAATTTTGTCAAGAGAATAAGAGCCGCATAAGAAAAGAGGGAAAATATTTTCATAAAGACCATCAAAGGGACCGCAAGCTCCGTAAAAGCTACCATATACAAAATGTTGGAGATAAGATTTTCTAAACCACCTCCAGTCCACCTTTGGGGAAAAAGCCAGCGAGGAAGCGCAACAAAGTACAGATAAGCGACGACAAAAAGGAGTATTGAGCTCGTGATATTTATCCATACGATAGCATCGACGACAGAAAAATCGATAAATCCCTCAGACAAGGGGCGGCCTTGTCAGTGACGATCGTACAGATAAAAAAGAAGCTCCCATCGTAGTAGCTCTCCATCATAATAGACATCTTTATACTCAAAAGGCAGCAAGCTGACCACATACCCTTTGCCGTATTGTACCATTGTTACCAAAGGTTCGCCTTTTTTATCCACCACTAAAGGCTTGCTTAAAATAACGAAATTATTTTGAAGATAGTTTCGTATGTCCACTTTGAGGCGTTTGATATCTTTAAAAACCGATTTGTTGCTATCGACCACAAAGGTTTGGCTGGTAGGCACATAGTTGATCGGATCGAGGTTTTTACTCGCAAAAAGATGCGTGTGGATGGGATAGCTCCAAAAACGAACGCCTTGGAGGCTTTGGCGTATAAGGCGGTCTATCGTTGCCGTGGCGATCTCTCCGTGTTTGTTGAAGATATCGTACTTGGTAGAGTAGGTTCCGCTCTCTAACCACAGCACCCCCCCTTGAGCCACCCACTTTTTTAATATCTTTTGCTCTTGTTTGGAGATATTGTACGAGTAGCATAAATCCTCAAAAAGATCTTTTGAGACTTTTTTAAAATCCCGTATCCACACTGGCGAGACATAGATAAAATCAAGACTTTTTGGCTCTTTTTGCAATTTCCAAAAATCGATTTTATCGATGGCTCGTGCGGTATAGACTAGATGGAGCCTATTGTAAAAATCGTCGCTAAATTTTCCTCGTACATCATACTCTTCTAAAATAAAAGGGAATGCTTGGAATATATTTTTACTCCGTTTTTCTATTACGGGAGATGCAAGAGTCGTAGTTATGATGTGAATATTTTGGGCCTGTTCTATCTGCTTGTCCAGATCCTTATTATGTGAAGCGCATCCGGCTAGCATTAAAGCAAAAAATAAAAAAGGCAATAAAAATCTATACATCCACTCTCCTTAATATGCCGAATAGTAGTAATAATCGAGCTTGCCAAACATTTTGATCAAAAAACGAAAAGTCACATACCAAAAGACCACGCTTCCGGCTAAAAGTCCCAACACGGCAAAATAGGGCTCTAGAGTACGGCTAAGTACCATGCCCAATACAAAATTGATCAATACCGCAAAAAATGCTCCCTTGACCACTATTTTTTGTCTCGAAAAAGAAAAAAGTATCAGTGCGTTCATCAAGCCGTTAGCCAAAAAAGCAAAAGCCAAAGAACCTACAAAAAAGACAAAGATCCCATACCCCCCAAAAGGGAGCGCTCTTTCTTCCACAAACATCAAGAGCAACAAAACCAAAGCATACACCCCTATTATCGACAAAAGCGTGACGATAATAAAAATAGTGTTGACTTTCTTGTAAAATTTTAAAAAGGAGCGATTAAATCGCTCAAACTCAAATACGGAATATCCAAAGACTTTGTCGTTGAGCTTATATAAAAACTCGTATACCACCACCTCCACTACACCCATCAAAATCACAAAGACCAACAAAGCCAAATCGGAGCCCACCTCGTATCTGGCGTCAAACCATAAAAAAAATCCCTGATTGGTCGAATTGGCGTTCCAAGCGATCAAACGATCGATCGTCAAAAATAAAAAGTATAAAAAGCCGTAGACGAAAAAAGGGATAAGAGTATACACAAGCATAGAAGGACGAGGGAGGATCTCACCCTCGGATTGGGTTTTGTCGCGAAGATCTCGAAGCTTTTTGTAAGCGAAATAGATAATACTCGCATCCAAAATGGCAAGAGCTACAAATTGGGCTTGGAGATACTCAAGTCCTAAAAGATAGTGGAGCAAAAAGACCCATCCAAGTCCATAGAAAAAAAAGTACAAAATCTTCTCGTATTCCTCAAAAACGTAATAGATGGAGACGGAGAGGAACAGGGTGCTCAATAAAAAAAACATTACAATAAAAATAACAAAAAGATGCCAATCCAAAACCCCAAATATCCAATTAAACAGCACAAAAAGCAAAGATATAAAGATAATTTTGAGCATACTTATGCTAAAAAGCAGCTCTATGATTTTAGCGGCTAAAATGTATTCGTTCATCTTCAAATAGTACAGCCCTTTTCGGCCAATTACCTGTGCCGGCCCGCCAGTGAGAATCATAGCCAAAAAGGTGCTCAAAGCAATAATGGTCGCTTCAGTCACGTCCATATGGATATTAGACCATAAGGCAAATCCAAAAAATATGGTGGCGACGCTTTGCAGTAGCATCGGCATGGCAAAAGCCAACCCTTTAATAAAATTTCTTCGTACCCGAACCTTGAAAGGAGGAGGCGACTGCTGGGCGGCGAGGGATCGCTTGGGATAGCTTTTGATATCTTTGTATCGCCACAAAGCCTTTGCCAGCTCAAAAACATCCCCATACCCATACTCTTTGGCATCCACGTCCCGAATGCCGTACACCTCCAAAAGAGCGGCTATCTCCCATATATCAAGGGGCTCTCCTCTATCTTTTGTGATCTCTTGATAGAGTTTGGCCAAAGGATCACTCATATCCAATCCCCTCATATTGGGCTTCATACTCATCATAGAGTCTTTTATACATCTGCCAATAGTTATTGACCATATCCTCGGTTGTAAATCCCTCCACGATGACCCGTCTGGCTTTTATACCCATCTCTTGAGCGATTTGTGGATTTTGCAAAAGATAGATTACATGCTTGGAGAAAGCCTCGTAATCTTTTGGCTTGACGATAAAACCATATCCCTCCAATACCTCTTTGGTTCCGCCCACGTCGCTGGATACGACCACTTTCTCGCAAGCCATCGCCTCGATGACGGCAAAGGGAAAGGCTTCAGATATGCTGGTGAGCATCACCACATCGGCTTCGTTATAGGCATAGGCCGGATTGGAAGTGGGACCCATAAAGGAAAAATTATTCTCTATCTTGAGTTCTTGTACCAAATCTTGGCACTTATTGTAATACTCTTCATTGACTACCGGACCATAGAGTTTAAAAAGTACATCGGGCACTTTTTTGGCAACGATGGCGGCACAGCGGATATAGGTCTCGATATCTTTGAGCGGATCAAGTCTAGCCACCATGACCACCGTAGGTCTTGGATCTCGCTCCACTTCATATCGGCGAAATTTGAGCACGTCGATGCCGTTGTAGATGGTGTGGATCTTGCTCTCGGGCACGCCCCAGCGCACCTCCCAGCGTTTGTTGTAGTTGCACACGGGAGAGATCACGTCGGCAAAATAGTAGTTGAGTTTGGAGACAGTGGTAATAAGCCCGAGTAAAAACTCTTTGGTACGCAAAGGCAGCTGTTGTCTGGAAGCAAAGAGATACTGCTCTCTGATGTAAATCCCATGCTCGGTAAGCAAATAACGGCTTTTGTAGCGCTTTTTGGCGATAATACAGGGCAAACCGCAAAAGGCGGCGGCGGAGGAGTGATAAATCGGCGCTTGGGGCAGCTGGGGCAGTAAAGAGATGAAGAAGCGAAAGAGATAGCGAAGCCCCTCGATCATATCAAAAAGGCTTGGGGGATTTTCTTGGCCGTAATAGTAGTGCAAAACATAGCTTTTATAGATATCCCATACCTCTTCGCTACGGAAAACCTCATAATAGTCATACTCCAAAAAGTACTCATAAAATTCAAACAGCGCATCCCCAAGCCCCTCCATATCCTCATCCACCCGATAGATATGATCGAGTACTTTTAGTAAAATAGGCTCAAATCTTCTGATATCTTTTGATTTTTGGGTGTTGATCTTGGCTTGGTAGATTTGGGAAAAGGGGATATTGCGGATATATTCGGTGGGCTCCTCCGTCCCCCATAAGGGAACATTGATGGTATCGACCACATTAGGAGGCAGTTCATACTTGGTCTGCATATACGGATGCATCATAATAGGCAATAAAACAAAATCGATGTTTTTGAGCTCTTTGATAAGCAAATCGGCCCAAGTGCTCACGCCACCCGTGGCATAAGGATAGGTACCCTCCCCCGTCCAGACTACTTTAATCCTCGCCATAAAAAAGATGCTTTCCTTGAAGGATTGCAAGTATGCCCTCATCCCGCACGCGGGTCGCTTGGAGCATATAGCGCTCTTCGCTTAGACGGAGTAATTCTGCCAAGGCATCGGAGTATTGCCTATAGCTAGCAAGACCGCTTTTATAACGCTCTTTGACGAGTTTAAGCTTCTCTTGCATAAGGGCTTGTTGCTCTTGTATAATTTCGAGGGTGCGGTCTATACGCTCTATCTCATTGTAATATCGATGTATTTGGCGAGCCTTTTCTTTGATGCTTTGTAGCAGACTATTTTTTTGCACAAGCGTCTTGATCTTCTCCTTTTGTAAAGCTTCGCTAGAGACCTCCGGGCCATACAGAGGGATTTTCATGTTTAATCCTAGATTATAATTGAGTCCCTTTGCACTTTTATGAGGAGTAGTGCCAAAATCTTTTTTATATTCGTATGAAACTCCTGTAGAGAGTTCAAGTATGGGGTAGTGGGCGTTTTTTTCTTGTTGGAGATACTCTTTTTGCAGCTCAAACAAGTAGCGTTGGATGGTTATATCTGGATTTTTTTCCAAGGCTTTTTGATAGAGTGACTCTAAACTTCCCTCTCTTGCCATCAAACCAAACTCTTGCAGCCGAACAGGCTTTCCCACATCTAATCCGATAGCGTTGCGTATCACAAAATCGCTATACATCGTATCATAGATTTTATCCAAAAAGGCCCGTTTGATAGAGAGTAAATCGTTTTTGGCGTCAATATAGTCTACTTTACCAGCTAGTCCTACTTTAAACCGCTCCGAAATGAGGCTAAAAAAAGCCTTTTGATTGAAGTAGAGTCTTTGATAAATATCTTTGATTTGCTGATTGGCATACGCATCCATATAAATTTGTAACGCATATAAAGCTAGTTTATCTTTATCTCGAATAGAGCGCAGCTTGGCCAAACGCTTTTTTAGCGCTTCAATACGCTCTTTGAGCAAATATCCCTTATCAAAAAGCCGTTTTTGGATCCCTACTCCTCCATTGAGGGTGAGTTCCTTGTTAGTCGCAAGATCGTAATCGATAAATTTGCTGTATCCGGCCGTCACATTGGCAAAAATATCCCAATCGTATATATTGTGCTCCAACACCGCCTCTAATTCTTCCAATTTTCGTCGATAGTCGATATTTTTGGCGCCATACTCATAATTTAAGAGCCGATGCAAAAACTCCTCAAAACTCAAAGAGTAGTAGAGCTCTTTTTTCTCCTCTTCTTTTTTTTGATCCTCTTGTTTCGAGATTTGCTGGGTCAATGAGAATTTTTGGGGCATAGGGGAAGAGGATATGATGGCAGTATGCGGTTTTTGAGCGCTTTTTTTTTGCCTTGTTTGCTCTTTTTTATATTTACTTTGGAGTTTTTTGGTATTGTGCCAAAGGCCACGGCAAGGTTTCATATAGGCGTCAGCATGTAATTTCTTAGCCAAACGAAGCATTTGGAGAGTTTTGTCTTTCGTATCATACGGACCGGAGATAAACCAGTACCACCCCCGCCTTTTTATAATAGTTCCATGGGGAAAATTGGAGTAAAAAGTTTTATCTTCATTTTGGTATATCCTCTTTTGCATTGCATGGTATATACACCACTTAGCCGAGGCAAAAGAGAAAAAAAGGATCAATATGACAGCGACTCTTCCCATATTCCGGTCTTTTTAGTTTGATTTTATCATCGCTATTTCATTATCGTATATTTTCGCTTTTTCATTATGCAAAGTGAACCTCTCCCGCTAAATCAAAGATTATAGCGGTAGCTTCCCTTATGAGAAGGTTCGCAAGGATGTATATGCACCCTTACAGGCTGGAACACTAGCCCTCTACCCGCTATCTCTTGAATGAGAGAATCGCAGGCTACGCTTTTTCTTAAGATATTCAAAGCTCCGTTTACGTCGGCATTTATCAGTTTACCGATACTTAATTGAAAAAGTCCTCTTTTTACTCTTTTCCCCAAAAACCTTTTTTGCTTTTGCATAGCCTCTAACGCCAAAGCGTCGCATTTGGAAGTATAAGACTCTTCGGTCTCAATGACCTTTATCTTATGTGGCATAGCTTTATATTTGATATATTGCAAAAGCTTGGAATGTGGGATAGAGAGGAACTTCTCATTGTTTTTTCTACCCAAATTACACTTTTGCTTCCACTCCTTGTTGTAGCCTATCGCAATAGTTTTTATCCCTTTTTCTATTGCAATATTGATTATCTTCATAGCCGTTTTATGCAGATAGTCTTTGACATAGTTATCTCTTCTTGCATACCAAAAATTGAGTTTTTTAAAACAAGGAGCGT
>WGAT01000039.1 GCA_015494715.1 Campylobacterota bacterium | reverse complement strand
TGTGGAATCTCCACAGAGAGGGTAGGATCGGCCATATTCCATTCCTTTTGCTATTTGCTTTGATTATACTCCTATAAATTTAAATTCTTCATTAATCCCCAGTTTTCGGTAAGTAAAATGTTAGACAACTGACAAATATCCAAACATAAGCCAAAAGTGGATATAATTGGCCAAAAAATCCAAAGGATGGATATGCGCGCACTGCTTAGCGTTAGCGACAAAACAGGTATCGTGGAGTTTGCCAAGGCTTTACGAGAGCTTGGATTTGAGATCATAAGTACCGGGGGGACTTGGCGAGTGCTTAGGGATGCCGGGATCGATGTGGTAGAGATTAGCGAGATCACCAACTTTCCCGAATGTTTCGAGGGGCGGGTCAAGACGCTCAACCCTTACGTCCATGGCGGTATCCTCTATAGAAGAGACAAGCCCAACCACGTCGAGGAAGCTAAGAGGCTAGGCATTGAGCCCATCGATTTGGTATGCGTCAATTTGTATCCATTTAAAGAGACAATAGAGCGTACGGATGATCTAGAAGAGATCATCGAAAATATCGATATTGGCGGGCCTAGTATGCTCAGGAGCGCGGCCAAAAATTTTGAGAGCGTACTCGTCGTCACCGATCCAAAGGATTACGACAAAGTGGTCGATGCTCTAAGAGAGGACAAAAATACGCTGGAGTTTCGTCGTGATCTTATGATCAAAGCTTTTGAGCATACGGCCAATTATGACGCTACGATCGCCAACTATATGAATGAAAGATTTCACGGGGGATTTGGTCAAAAGCGTTTTATCGTGGGCAAAAAGGTTTTTGATACGAGGTATGGGGAAAATCCGCACCAAAAAGGGGCGCTCTATGAGTTTGAGGATTTTTACGATGAACTCAATATTTTAAAAGGAGAGCCCAGCTTCAACAACCTTACCGACATCAACGCCGCTACCAAGATCGCCGTGAGTTTAGGTAAAGGCAGTGTGGTGATCGTCAAGCACGGCAATCCTTGCGGAGCGGCACTCAAAGGCGACCTCATAACCAGCTGGCAAAAGGCTCTTGAGGCCGATCCTATAAGCGCTTTTGGGGGCGTAGTGGCCGTCAACGGCGTAGTGACCAAGGAGCTGGCCGAGGAGATCAATAAGATCTTTGTAGAAGTGTTGATCGCCGGTAAAATTACTGATGAGGCACAAGAGGTCTTTAGCGCCAAGAAGCGTATCAAGCTTTTCGATCTAGGGCGGCCAGAGCTAGAGATCAGCGGCGATCTATATGATTTTAAGCATATCGAGGGGGGCTTTGTCTATCAAACGGCCGATGAGGTCAAGGACGAGGAGGTGCTCGAAGCCAAGCAGGTGAGCAAAGTGGGCGTAGAGGACAAAAAAGATCTCTTGATGGCATGGAAGATAGCGGCGTTGACCAAATCCAACTGCGTAGCTTATGTTAAAGATGGAGCGCTTGTAGCCATTGGTATGGGGATGACCAGTCGGGTAGATGCGGCCAAATGTGCTTTGCAAAAGGCCAAAGAGCTCGGTATCGATGTGAGCGGCGCGGCGATGGCTAGCGAGGCTTTCTTCCCGTTTCGAGACAGCGTAGACGAAGCGGCCAAAGCGGGCGTCACAGCGATCGTGGAGCCAGGGGGCAGCATTCGAGACGATGAAGTCATCCAAGCCGCCGACGAACACGGCATTGCTCTATATTTTACCGGTGTGCGCCATTTCTTGCACTGATGATACGCATAGGTACGGCGGGCTGGGCCATTCCCAAGGTATTGGCCGATAGATTTCCAAAAGAGGGGAGTGGGTTGGAGCGATACTCCAAGCTTTTGGATATGACCGAGGTGAACCAGACCTTTTATCGGCTGCCCAGATCCTCCACTTTCCAAAAATGGGCCGACTCTACGCCCCAAGATTTTCGCTTTAGCGTCAAACTCCACCGCTTCTTTACCCACTTTCGCAAACTGCGCTCCACCGATGGTTTGGAGGAGTTTTGCGAGGTAGTGGGCCATCTTGGCAAAAAGTGGCACGCTCTTTTAGTCCAGCTACCGCCAAGTCTAGCCTATGAGCCACAGATTGTGGAGAGCTTTTTGCAAAAATTAAAAGAGCTCTATCACGGATATATCGCTATAGAGCCACGGCACGAGAGCTGGAGAGATGCCGAAGAGCTCTTGGCCGCACTGCGAGTAGCTAGAGTGGCGGCAGATCCTGCTCGCTATGGTGATGATGCATGGCCCGGAGGCTATAAAGATTTTGCTTACTGGCGCCTCCACGGCTCTCCCAAGATCTACTATAGTGCGTATGAGAAATCCTTTTTGCAAGATTTGGCCAAAAAGATCAAAGAGGGGCCCAATGAGCAGGTGGTGATCTTTGACAATACCGCCAATGGGGCCGCACTCAAAAACGCACTCCAACTCAAAGAGCTGCTATGAAACTCAATAAAATCGAGCGCCTCAAGCAAGAACTCGCTCCCATCGATTACTACCAACGACTGGATAGTCTCAAAGAGGAAGATCTTACAGATACAGATCTTTTTTATCTCAAAAATTTCGGGATCTATGGAGTCAAAACAAGACCCGGATTTATGCTACGGATTCGAGTGCCCGCTGGTCGAATAGAGTATGACCAACTCCAAAAGCTTCTTATACACGCCAAAAAGGCGAATGCGAGGATATTGCTCACCGCACGAGCGCAAATAGAACTCCACGATCTTACGCTATCCCAAGCCATTCATATCCATAAAGAGCTCAAAGAGGTTGGAGTGAGTACTTTTGGGACTTTGGTGGACAACTTTCGCAATATTGTCACCGATCCGTACGATGGCGTAGCAAAGGAGTGCGAAATAGAAGCATGGCCTCTTATTCAAAAGATGAATGCGATTGTTTTGGCACCTTTGCTGCTTGGGATGCTCCCTCGCAAATTCAATACGGCCGTCGTAGGAATGCGCCAAAGCGCCCAAAGCTTCTTTTCCAATGACGCCGCTTTTTTGTTAGCCCAAAAAGATGGCGTAACGGGATTTAATCTCTATCTTGGAGGTAAAAACTCAAATCTTGCCCAAGAGGCCGATATTTTCGTGACCAAAGAGGAAGTGGTCCCTCTGTTTGAGGCTCTCGCCCGTGTGTATATCCGTTATGGTCCCCGTCAAAAAAGAACGAAAGCGAGGCTGTTTCATCTGATTGAAGAGATTGGAATGGAAGAGATGAAAAAAAGACTCAAAGAGTTTTACCCAAAAGAGTGGAGAGGTGCGGGGCGGCTTCTTCTTCGAAAAGAGGATATCAAAAAATATAAAGAGCTACGTGACGGGAGCTTTGCTTATAGATACCAAACCAAATTTGGAGAGGTGAGAGTAGAAGAATTGCTCTCTCTTTTGGATCTGGCCAAGGAGCGCGGCGCCCAGATCCGTTTGGGCGTAGATCAAAATATTTACCTCATAGGAGTCGACGAAAAAATCGATCGCCCCTCCTATCCTACATCGGCGATGCTCGTATGCGCTGGGAGCCGGTATTGTATCTATTCCCTTTTTGATACCAAACAAGAGGCCCAGACTTTGATGGACAAAGTGTTGAGATACCGCATACGGGTAGGGTATAGCGGTTGTCTTAAAGGATGCGGACGCCATATTCTAGCCGATATCGGACTTGTAGGAATACGCACCAACGGCTTTGGGCGAGTAGAGCGCGGGGTGCGGTTTTTTCTAGGAGCTTTGTATAGCCGCGGGCAGGCTGAGGCGAGGCTTATCTTTTGGGCGATACCGCTGCGGCGATTGGGCGATGTGCTCGATGTGGTATTGATGGAGTTTGAGCGAAGTGGCTATAAGGATTTTGAGCGCTTTTCTGAGCATATACTCCATCGTTATGAGCCAGAGTTTTTGGCTTGGTATATTTTGAGCAAGCTCAAAAAAGAGCCGTTGCCGCCCTTGGGAGTGATCGCTCCCAAAGCGGTGGGTTATGAGGAGCTCAAAGAGCTTGAATCTTGCGTATTTGGCGCTTGAGTCTCTTGTTGGGGCGTTTGTGGAGTCGATTCGCTTTGGATAGCCCTCTTTTTCAAAGCGATAAACTGGTCGTTGAGTTTTTGGATAAAGTTTTTGGAAGATTCTATCAAGGATTGGAGGCGCTCTTCTATCCTTTTGGCGTTGATGGTCGCAAAAAGATAGGGTCTGTACCATCTGGTTCGCTTTTTAAATGCGTTTTGAAAACTCTTATCCTCGATTGTAGAGGCCATTTTGGTGGAGAGCCAACTTTTGAGCTGAAAATGAAAGAGTAAAAAAAGTATCACGGCGCCGCCGTAAAAAAACGGGGCAAAGGATGGAGATTGAGCGGCTAGATAGAGTGCTCCGCCCCCTAGCAAGAAGACCAAAAGGATATCTAGGATAAATACTCTTTGTCTAAAGGAGGAGAGTTTGGCGTTGAGTTTTGGTAGAGTGTCGATAATCTCCTTGGCCCGATATTCTACATTTTTGACGATACGATAGGCTCTGTCGATAAGTACTTTATTCATCTTCTCCAAAATTTTGGCCAAATCTTCGTCTTTTTTCTTTTTTAATCGGCTATGGAGAGCCTCATCCTCGAATCTGGCCAAAGATTCATTGTAGATGGCATAAAATTTTCCGCTCACGATTCCCTTTTGGCTCAAAGCTCGCTGCCAAGCGCCGATAATCTCTTCGAGGTTGTCCTCCTTGGCGCAGGTGTCTATTTGGTTGAGGATATAGAGTACTTTATCCGAGTCGGCGTGGTTTTTGGCCACTTCCACCAGATGATCGAGGGTATCTCGCATCGCTCCGGGCTCTGGATGGCGAGCGTCAAAGAAAATAAGTACCAAATCACTCAGATCGATAATATGGCTGGTGATTTTGAGTGTGGCGTCTCGCTGGACATCGGCGTCAAATCCGGGAGAGTCGATCAAGATCTTTCCTTTGATATTGTCGCTTTTGACCGCCTTGAGTTGAAGGTAGCGGTTGATGTTTTTATCTTCTGGATCGATCTTTTCGATCTTTTTGGAGATGTTATAAAACGGAAATCTGGGGTCTGCGTCCAAAGCTACGCCGGGCAGGGTGGTCACCTCTTGGGAGTTTGAGTAGCAAATGACGGTAAACTTGTCATCAACGGCTTGATTGCCAGACTCTTGGACCTTTTTGCCCAAATATTCGTTGATAAAACTCGATTTACCGGCACTAAAAGTACCTAATATCGAGATCAGGGGCCACCAAGAGATCGATTCGGTGTAGGTTTGCTCCTCTTTTAGTAGACCGATCTCTTTGGCTATGCGATCCAGCGCAATATATTCGTCGATCACCTCTACTAATACCGGATTTTCTTCTAATAGATGTTCTTTGAGTTTTTTATACCGCTCTTTTGGAGTCATATCGTCCTCTTTT
Organism: Campylobacterota bacterium; assembly: GCA_015494715.1. Lineage (GTDB taxonomy): Bacteria > Campylobacterota > Campylobacteria > Campylobacterales > Nitratiruptoraceae > Nitratiruptor. The sequence goes on along the minus strand of WGAT01000039.1, from coordinate 11,046 downwards.
GGTTTTTTTTAAGTATAGCAAAATTTTGGGATTGATCGACTTTTTTATCAAAACGTTAATAAAAATTGATTTACTAAGACTAAAATTTTATGGTATAATAGTAGTAAAAAATTTGGAGGTGGGAAATTGAGTAAAAGTTTATATGAAACATTGGGAGTGAGTCCCACGGCGACTCCCGAAGAGATAAAAAAAGCGTATAGAAAATTGGCTAGAAAATATCATCCCGATATCTGTAAAGATCCAGAGTGTGAAGAAAAATTCAAAGAGATTAACGCCGCTTATGAGATTTTGAGCGATCCGCAAAAGAGAAAGCAGTATGATCAGCATGGCGATAGTATGTTTGGCGGTCAAAATTTTCACGATTTCGCCCAGCAAAATTTTCAAGGAGGTGTGGATCTAGAGGATATTTTACGCAGTATTTTTGGCGGCGGATTTGCGAGCGGGGGTCAAAGCGGATTTTCTAGAGGAGGCTTTGGCGGCTTTGGGGGCTTTGAGGATTTTGCCCAGCCAGATCTGGATATGCACGCAAAGATTACCATCCCTTTTCGTACCGCCGTGCTGGGAGGCACGCACTCTTTAAATATCAATGGCGAGACTTTTGACGTGCGTATCCCCGCAGGTATCAAAAATGGCGATACTTTGCGTATCAGAGGCAAAGGCAAGGCATATAAGGGTCATAGGGGGGATTTGCTGCTCAAAGTTGAAGTAGCTCCAGATCCTGAGTATGAAAGAGTAGGCAACGACTTGTACAAGAGGATCGATGTCCCCCTTAAAGTAGCGCTATTTGGCGGAAAAATCAAAGTCCCTACTTTGGAGAGGGAGATTACTCTCAAAGTGCCTCAAAACACTAAATGTAATCAAAAGTTTAGGGTCAAAGGGATGGGCGTAATAGATAGAAAGACCAAACAAAAAGGAGATCTCTATCTTACGACCAATATCGTGCTGCCAAAAGCAGAAGAGCTCGATCCAGAGCTTGCGAAAATAATGCAAGAGAAGTTACCAGGAGGTGAAAATGCATAAATATGACGAACCGGTTTATTTGATCAGCGTAGTGGCCAAGGTGCTCAATATCCATCCTCAAACCCTCAGACAATATGAAAGAGAAGGGCTCATTTCGCCCTCGAGGACGGAAGGGAAGACGCGACTCTATTCTCAAAAGGATATCGATCGCATCAAGACGATCCTCAATCTCACTAGAGAGATGGGGGTCAACCTCGCGGGGGTCGAGATCATCTTGCGTCTAAAAGAGGAGATAGCCAAGCTTGAACAAGAGATAGAGCGGCTTCAAGCAGAGCTTGCTAAATTTGAAAAAGGGATGGTGCCAAAAAGCAGGTCCGTCACCACAAGAGATTGTGGGACAGAGATCATTATTTACGAAGAGAGGGAGTGATCTACTCCCTGAGTCTAAAGATTTTGGCTCCTAGAGCCCCGAGTTTTTTTTCTATCGCTTCGTAGCCGCGATCGAGGTGGTAGATCCGATGGACGTTGGTCTGGCCTTGGGCCGCCAAGCCCGCCAGTACCAGCGCGCTGCTTGCTCGCAAGTCCGTAGCCATCACATCGGCTCCATAGAGTTTGGTAGGCCCTATGATGGTAGCGATATTGCCTTTGAGTTTGATATCGGCTCCAAAACGGCGTAGTTCGCTCACGTGCATAAATCTGTTCTCAAAAAGTCGCTCTTCTATGATGGATGTTCCCTCCGCCAATAGCGAAAGGGCCATGAATTGGGCTTGCATATCGGTAGGAAAACCTGGATATTCGCTTGTGGTAATGCTAATGGGGGTAATCGTGGAGGCTGGATGAATGGTGATGGATGTTTCGTCCGTATCCAGTCCATAGCCCATTTGTTGGAATTTAACCAGTACGGCCTCCAGATGGTGGGGATTGACGTTTTGCAAAGTGATACTCGATTGGGTGATGGCGCCCGCACACAAATAGGTACCCGCTTCGATCCTGTCGGGAATGACGTGAATATCTAAAAATTGCAAAGGTTCTCGATCCGTACCTACTATGCGTATCTCGTTTTGCCCAATGCCTTCTATCTCTACGCCCGCTTTTTGGAGCTCTTCACACAGCTGGATGACTTCTGGCTCTTTGGCGGCGTTGATGATGGTGGTCTCTCCTTTGGCCAAAGCGGCGGCCATGAGGATATTTTCCGTACCCGTTACCGTAACTTTGTCAAAAATGATACGAGCGCCGTGGAGTCCTTGGGGGGCTTCGGCTATGACGTAGCCGCTTTTGATGGAGATGGTTGCTCCCATCTGCTCAAGAGCTTTAAGATGTAAGTCGATCGGCCGCTGTCCGATGGCACAGCCTCCGGGCAGACTGACCTCGCAATGGCCAAATCTGGCCAGTAAAGGTCCTAGCACCAGTATAGAGGCGCGCATAGTCCGCACTATGTCGTATGTAGCTATGGTGGAGGCTAAAGAAGAGGTGTCAATGGTGGCCGTATTGTCCCTAAAAGAGTGGGACGCTCCTAAATTTTCTAGGAGTTTTAAAAGGGTTTTGATATCTTGAACCGCTGGAAGATTGGAGATTTTTACCTCGTTTTTAGCTAAAATCGTAGCGGCAATGAGGGGTAAAGCCGCATTTTTTGCCCCAGATATCGCCACTTCTCCTTTGAGCCGTTGATTTCCTATGATGCGCAAATAATCCATTTAGAGCCTTTTTTAGCCAAAATTATACTCAATGAGTTTTTTAGGTTAATGTATTTCAATTTCGTTTAAAAAGTAAATATGGGATATAATGTGCGTTTCTCCTTTGCAATCGACTCTTTTTTTTGAGGAGCCTTTTTTAATTTTAATCTTTTTGTGCCATCCTTTATCCTTTGGAATAATGGTAACGACGGTGTTTTCTTGTACGATAGCCATATAGCCTTTAAAATTTGGGAGGGGAATGGTGTTTCTGTGGGTTGTGATGTTGGCAAAATGTCTTTTTAAAAGATCATTTGCTTTTTTGAACTCTTGATAGGAGTAGTGACGTTTTTTAAGCACCCTTTCTAAAAATCTTTTTGTGGCGTGGTTTGTGATTTTCATAGGATTTCCTTTGATTGGAATAGTCTTCTTTCGTATTACAATATTTTTTGTATCATGCTTGCGTACTCTTTTGGAATCGTAAATGTTTTTCCATTGAGATGGTTTGCGGCTAATGTATTGATCCACGCTCTAGAGGTTTGGATATTGTCAATCTTGACAAAATATTGATCCTCTTTTTGCAAAATATTATACTCTTGTATGGTTACTGCCAATGGTTCGGCTTCCCCTTCTAATAAAATCTCCAGGTCGATGGTTTTGTTTGTGGAATCTATCTCCAGATGTACTATCTTGCCATACTCTTTTATAAAATTGTTTATGGCAACTCGAGCGGCTTTTGAGAGACCGACATCTTTTATTTTGCCGATCCCTTTTTCTTTGATCTCTTTGAGCTTATCAAACATGGTGCGCCTCCTTTGTTGTATCTGTTTTATAATCTTTATCGGCTTTTCTTGTGGAAAATAGCATACATTTATACAATTTGGCGGTTCTTTATGGTTTTAGAGGAGTCTTTTGCCCACCTTGAACACTTTGTGTCAGTGTCAATCTTATGGGCATACTACCCATCATAAAAATGATAATGGTTATCAAAGTTAATAAATCTATAAGTAGTCTTTGCATACAATTGCGATAAAATTTGTAGCAAGGAGATAGATGAGATCTATTGTAACTATTTTTTTTGGCGTGGTTTTGACGCTATTGGCCCAAGATTCGTTAAGAGCGAGATTGGGTGAGGATCTGTATACCCATCTAAACGGGGAGTTTCGTGCGGGCTTTATCAAATCAAATCGAAGCGATAGTACATTTGCGTTAGGGGGACATATCCATTGTGATACCTCTTTTTCGTATGGAATTGGAGCCGGGATGAGTTTTTATGGCGTCAGCGATCTAGGACTCGCTCCCAATAATCCAAACGAGGAGTTTTTTGGTGCAAAAAAGCATGGTGGACTTTTTGTATCCGAAGCTTTTGCCGTATATGGATATAAAAAGTTTAGACTCAAAGGGGGACGCTTTAGAATAGATACGCCCCACGCCGATAGCGACGACATCCGTATGGTGCCAAACTTTTTTGAAGGGGTTTTGGCCGAATATGATGGGGATGTGCGTGTGACTTTGGCGCATTTGACGAAGATGGCCGGCTGGGAGAGCGGGGGCGATATCTACCGCTTCAAGCCGCTCTATGAGGTGGCAGGGACACAAAAACAAAATGGTATGACCCTAGCTGGCGTTGAGTATGAGGAGTATGTCCTCTGGTTCTATCATATCGATGAGATAGCCGACATAGCTTATATGGATGCAAGTTGGCAGTGGCACGATATTGCCTGCTCCTTTGAGCTTGATATGGCAAATGATATAGGCAAAACGCTAGCCGGGCCTATCCGGAGTCGGACGGCCGGCATTTTGATGGCATATAACAAGGATGGACTTTTTTTGACTGCGGCTTGCAATAAAGAGTTTGGTGATACGGGCAGTATGTGGAGTTTTGGTGGAGGGCCCTTTTTTACTTCGATGGAGGATTTGACCATCGATGCGCTGCAATCCTCTGACGCTTTGGCCTATACGATAGGCGTGGAGTATGACTTTGGCCAGGTGAGTGTAGGCGGGATGTATGGAGACTTCAAAAGTGATCCAGTGGAGGCGAAGGAGGCGGATCTTTACGCTTCATGGGAGCTAGGCCAGAAGATGGAGGCTCAGCTTCTTTATGCCAAAGTGGATAATGTCCAAGGTTATGAGGACAAAGATATTTTTCGAATAGTGCTAAACTACTCTTTTTAGGAGGCTGTATGAATATAACCGATTTAAAGATTGGCGAAAAAGCTACGATTACCAAAGTCAAGGCGTCAGAACCAATTAAAGGTCGTCTGTACGCTATGGGAATCACTAAGGGCAATACGATACGCCTGCTTGATCACACTCTTAAAAAGCAGACATGGGAAGTGGATGTAGAGGGGACAAGAGTGGCGCTAAGAGACGAGGAGGCTAGAGCCGTGGAGGTAGAGAGATGAAAAAAATAAAAGCGGTGATGGTAGGACAGCCCAATGTGGGCAAATCCTCCATCATCAACGCCATCTCAAACGCCAGGCTTCATGTGGGAAACTTCGCCGGCGTGACGGTGGAGAAAAAGGAGGTGGAGGTACGCAAGGGCGAGTATGAGATCGATATCGTGGATCTGCCCGGTATCTACTCCTTGCACGCTTATACGCCAGAAGAGCAGGTGACCAAGCGCTACTTACTAGAAGAGTCCTACGACGTGATCATCAACGTAGTCGATGCCAACGTTTTGCAAAGAAATCTGGTCTTTACCTTGCAGCTACTGGATATGCGCAAAAAGACGATCCTTGTGGTCAATATGGTCGATGAGGTGGAGGAAAAGGGTGGGCATATTGATGCGAATAAGCTCTCTGAACTGCTCGATATCCCTGTAATCCTCACCAGTGCCAAAGAAAAAAGAGGAGTGGAGGAAATCCTCGATCAAGTGATCCACATCTACCATCAGCCAAAATGCGGCTGCAAAATATACTACAATGAAAAGATAGAAGAAGAGATCGAGCGATTGGCCAAGATACTTCTTAAATCACCCCACTTTAGCGACTACGATCAAGCCAGATTTTATGTGATTCGCCTGTTGGAAAAGGATGAGGATATCTACCGCATTGTCCACGACCTGCCAATTTTTTTGGAGCTGCATGAGGCGTTGGGTGAAGCGATACGAAGGCTTCAGCTTGAATTTGATGTGGAGGATGTACGAGACCTTTTTGCCGAAGAGCGTCACGCCTTGGCTAAAAGTATTGTGATGCAAGTGATGCGGCTGCCGCAAAAGGAGAGTTTGACGGACAAGATAGACAAAATTTTGATCCATCCTGTTTTTGGGCTGCCCATATTCTTGTTTTTTATGTGGGGGCTGTTTCAGCTTACTTTTGAGATTGGCTCCTTGCCTGTAGATTATTTAGATCAAACGATTACCAATTTTGCCAACTGGCTTAAGGGTATTTTGCCTCCCGGGGATTTTAACTCCGTCATCACCGACGGGGTGATCCCCGCAGTTGGGGCTGTGATTATGTTTTTACCAAATATTTTGATACTTTTTTTGGGTATCAATCTACTCGAACAGACCGGTTATATGGCCAGAGCCGCCTTTTTGCTTGATGGGTTTTTGAAAAAGTTTGGCCTCCAAGGCAAAGCTTTTATCCCGTTGGTCAGCGGTTTTGGCTGCACCGTACCAGCCTATATGGCGGCAAGAACTCTCAAAAACCCAAAAGATCGCCTCATTACGATGCTGATTTTAGGCTTTATGAACTGCAGTGCCAGATTGCCGGTGTATGTTTTGCTCATTTCCGCGTTTTTTGCTACCCATAGTGCGGGTAATGTCCTCTTTGCCATCTATATCGGCGGGGCGATTTTGGGACTTTTCGTGGCAAAAATCCTTAGAATGGTGCTTTTTAAAGGCGAACCCGAGCCTTTTGTGATGGAGATGCCCCCGTATCGTTTCCCATCCCTCAAAGCCTTGGCGATGGAGCTTTGGATCAAATCCAAGCTTTTTATCAAAAAGGCCGGTACTTTCATCGCTGGGGCTGCGATGATCATCTGGTTTTTGAGCAGTTACCCTCACCATCCTAAGCTGGAGCAAAACTATCAACAGCGTATCGAGCAGGTTCAAGATGCCAAGATCAAAGAGCAGCTCCAAAACGAGCTGGCTGCCAAGAAGCTGGAGCTGAGCTACCTTGGTCAATTTGGTAAAATGATAGAACCGGTTTTCGCCCCATTGGGCTTTGATTGGCGCCTTAGCGTAGCTACTATCAGTGGGCTAGCGGCTAAAGAAGTGGTAGTTTCCACTCTTGCGACCCTGTATGCCGTAGGGGCGGGAAATGAGCATAGCTCCACGCTGGTACAAAAACTCAGAGAGTATGTGGATTTCAAGACGGCGGTAGCCTTGATCGTGATTATTATGATTTATAGTCCTTGCGTGGCGGCAATGAGTACCTTTTATGCCGAAGTGCCCCAATGGGCTTGGCGTACCTTTTATACTATCTATCCCAATGTGTTGGCGTGGCTTATGGCTTTTAGCGTCTATCATGTATTGGCTCTGTTGGGATTTTAAGGAGAAAAGATGAAAAAATGGCTCGCTCTTTTTGTCGGTTTCTTGCTCTTTGTGGGGTGTACCCAAAATCCATATACCCATAGAAATCAACTGATCTTGATCTCTCCAACGCAAGAGATACAAATGGGGCTCCAAGCCGAGCGTCAAATCCTCCAAAAGGCTAGAGTCTCCCACAATCCCCGCTACAACGCCATGGTCAAACGGGTGGCTTCTCGTATCGCAAGAGTGGCCGAAGAGGAGTTTCATCCGGGCTACAAATGGGAGTTTTATGTGCTAGATTCTCCTCAGATCAACGCCTTTTGTCTGCCCGGCGGCAAAATATTCGTCTACACCGGACTCCTCAAACTGGTACAAAACGATGATCAGCTGGCTACCGTCATAGGCCACGAGGTAGCCCATGCCATCTTGCGTCACGGAAGCGAGCGGGTTTCAATGGGGATGTTGGGCCAAATGGGCAAAGAGCTTTTGGCTAAAGGGTTGCAAATGAGCGGGAGCAGATGGGGGCCGCTGTTTGATCTGGCCTATGGAGTGGGGACGAAGTATGGCATTTTGTATCCATATAGCAGAAAATTCGAATACGAAGCCGATCAGCTGGGACTTTATTTGATGTACAAAGCCTGTTACAATCCCTACGAGGCGATTAAATTTTGGCATCGTATGATGCGAGCGGCAAAAGCCAAAGTGCCCGAATTTCTCTCTACCCACCCCTCCGATATCCATCGTATCGAGGCGCTGCGTCGCTATATCCGTAGACTTATGCGCATTCCTCGGCGTTGCTAAAGAAAAATTAATTCAAACTTTGGTACAATCGGGCAATTTCGCAAAAGGTGGAGTTATGGAGTGTGCAATTCCTACGATCAACGCCAATATGGATGAGATCAAAGAGATTTTTGAAAATGTCAAAACCATCGCCGTAGTGGGTCTTTCGCCAAATCCGGTAAAAGACAGCCACAAGGTGGCTAAGTATCTCCAAAGCGTAGGCTACAAGATCGTCCCCGTCTATCCCAAAGAGGAGGAAATTTTGGGCGAAAAGGTCTACCGCAGTCTGGGAGAGATCCCTTTTGAGGTGGATATGGTCGATATCTTTCGTAAACCCGCAGCCTTGCCTCCCATCGTCCAAGCCGCCATCGATAGAGGCGATGTGAAGGTGGTATGGTTCCAAGCCGGTATCGTCAACAACGAAGCGGCCAAGATGGCCAAAGATGCGGGGCTCAAAGTAGTGCAAAACCGCTGTACGATGGTTGATCATAAAGCGCTCTTTGGCCAATGATCAAGCTACAAGATATCCAAGAGGCCCGCAAGCGGGTAGAGCCAGTCATCAGTCAGACCCCTTTTGCCTATGCCCCACTGCTTAGCCAAAGAGTAGGACACCAGGTATACCTCAAAAAAGAGAATCTCCAAGTCACTGGTGCTTTCAAGATCCGAGGGGCCTTCAACAAAATCGCCAAGCTCAGTGACGAGGAAAAAAGGGTGGGCGTCGTGGCCGCGAGTGCGGGCAATCACGCCCAAGGCGTGGCTTTTAGTGCTAGATACTTCTCCATTCCCGCTACCATCGTAATGCCAGAAAATACCCCTCTGACCAAAGTCAACGGCGTTAAATCCTATGGAGCGGAAGTGATCCTACATGGCTCCAACTACGACGAAGCCTACCTATATGCTGTGGAGTATGCCAAAGAGCATGGCAAGACTTTCGTCCATCCCTTTGCCGATTATGAGGTGATGGCTGGACAAGGGACGATCGCTCTAGAGATCTTGGAAGCTGCTAAGGATCTGGATGCCATCGTAGTGCCGGTAGGTGGCGGGGGACTCATAGCTGGGATAGCGAGTGCTGTGAAGCAGATCAATCCCGCTATCAAAGTGATCGGTGTGACTGCCGCCGGGGCTCCTGCGATGCGCAACTCTTTCTATCTTGGCAAGGCGGTGGACAGCACCGATGTGCGCACCATTGCCGACGGGATCGCCGTGCGGGATACCTCGCCCGTGACACTAGAGATTTTGCTCGAGAGTGTAGATGACATCGTAGAGGTGGATGATGAGGAGATCGCCGACGCGATACTCTTTTTACTCGAAAACCAAAAGCTCGTGGTAGAGGGTGCTGGAGCGGTGGGAGTGGCGGCGCTGCTTTATGACAAGATGGAGTTAGCGCCCAATTCCAAAATAGCCGTAGTGCTCAGCGGCGGCAATATCGACGTGACGATGCTCAGCGTCATCATCGAAAAGGGATTGATCAAATCCTATCGCAAGATGAAACTCATCGTCACCCTCATCGACAAACCGGGCAGCCTTATGAAACTCACCCAACTATTAGCCAGTGTCAGTGCCAATATCGTCCAGATAGGCTATGATCGCACCTCTGCCAAACTCGCCTTTGGTGATGCCAACGTCTCGATAGGACTGGAGACCAAAGGCAAGGAGCATCAAGAGCAGATCAGAAGTCTGCTTACAGAGCACGGCTATCGATTTTATGAGGAGCGGTGATGGCGACGGGGATAGACATTGGCTCGAACTCTTTGCGAGTGGCGAAAATCGAGTGCCGAAGTTTGGAGCTAGTGGCGCAGTATGAAAAAGTGGTGCGCACGGCCGAGGAGATCGAAAAGACGAAGCGAATCAGCCAAGAGGCACTACAGCGTATCGTAGCGGCTTTGGAGGAGGCCAAGAAGCGAGTGGGATTCGACGAGCCCACCAAAGCAGTAGCGACCGCCGCTTTTCGCATGGCCCAAAATGCTAGGGAGGCTGTAGAGTATATCAAGGAGCATAGCGGTATAGAGGTGGAGGTGATAGACGAGGCGAGGGAGAGCTACTATAGCGCCAAAGGCGTAGAGTATGGTCTGAGACGCCATGGGATCGATGCTCAGAAGTTTTTGCTTGTCGATATCGGTGGTGGCTCGACTGAAGTGATCGTAAAGCATAGAAACGAGCTTATTTTTCAAAGCTTTCCGATAGGAATTTTAACTACAATACAAAAATATCACACCAAAGAGCAGATCGTCTTTGGTATTAGAAAAGAGCTTGGCCAAGTAAAAGAGTTTTTGAACGATATTTATGAAACCTTTGGCAAACCGAAGATTTTGGTGGGGACCGGCGGTACTCCCTCTACGGTGGCAGCGCTCAAGCTTGGTATGGTGTATGAGACGTACGACGCTTGGAGGGTTAGCGGTACGACAATTGATGTGCAAGATATCCAAAAGGCGTATAAGCGGCTGATCCTCCTCGACCCCAAGGAGCGTTCCAAGCTCGTAGGGATAGGGCGAGAGGATGCGATCATAGCGGGACTTGTGATACTCGAAGAGATTTTGCGAATCTCAGGATACAAAGAGATGGTCGTAAGCGACGAGGGGGTACGCGAGGGCGTGGCACTCGATCTTTGCGAACATCAAGACAACTCAAAGTAGGAGCGGCGATGGCACAGATGAGCGGTGCGCAGATGGTAGTAGAAGCGATGCGCAAAGAAGGCGTCGAAGTAGTTTTTGGATATCCGGGTGGCGCCATAATGAATGTCTACGACGAGATTTACAAACACAAATATTTTCAGCATATTTTGACCCGTCACGAGCAAGCGGCGGTCCATGCTGCCGATGGATATGCGAGGGCCACAGGCAAAGTGGGTGTGGCTTTTGTGACAAGTGGTCCTGGGTTTACCAATGCGGTGACGGGACTGGCCACGGCCTATATGGATTCGATTCCATTGGTGGTGATCAGTGGTCAGGTGCCTCTTACCATGATAGGGACAGATGCGTTCCAAGAGATCGATGCGGTGGGGATTAGCCGGCCTTGTACCAAGCACAATTTCTTGGTCAAAAGTGCCGAGGAGCTGCCTCTCATTTTGGCGGAGGCTTTCTATCTGGCAAGGAGCGGCAGACCGGGTCCCGTGCATGTGGACATTCCAAAGGATGTAACGGCGCAGATGGGGGAGTTCGA
>WGAT01000038.1 GCA_015494715.1 Campylobacterota bacterium | reverse complement strand
GAAACTGGCGCTCGAGTTCCAATTTTTGCTGGGCCAAAAGCTTTTTATTTTGCAGTTCGATTAGCTCTCGCCGCTTTTTGAGCTCCAGCTCTTTGAGCTTGTACTCTTGCTCGATCTTTTGGAGCTCTAGCTGCTGCTTGGCTTTGATGCGTGCAAGCTCGATCTCCTTTTGGGCCTCGTTTTTACTCCGCTCCAAGGCCAGCTTTTCGATCTGGCGCTGCATTTTGGTCAGAGCCAGCTCCTTTTGTCTGTTCGCCTCCTCTTTAGCTTTTTCAAGCCTTGCTTCGATACGAGCCTTTCTGGCTTCAAGCTCATCCAACTTTTTATCAGCGGGCATCCTCCCTTCAAAACATCCGGCAAACAGCAACGCAACAACAAGCAGACTACAGATTTTGCACATAGCGCCGTACCTCATCGTCAAGGGCAAAAACCTCCTCCAAACTCTTTGGCTCTGTATCAAAACGCTCCCACGCCCGTAAAATCGCTCGAGCAATATCCCCAAAACGAAAACTTCCATCCAAAAATCGCTCTATTGCAGCTTCGTTAGCCGCATTGAGCACCACCCCTTTTTTGGGTTTGGCCAAAAGCTCTTCTTTGATACTCCACATGGGATAGCGCTTGGGATCTATCGGCAAAAAGGCGAAACTCCTACCCACCAGATCCACGGGCTCCAAAATCTTTTGCCCCCGTACCCCCAAAGCGTAGGCGATAGGAAGCCGCATGTCGGTAAGACTTGCGTGCAAGGTGGTCGAGCCATCCACAAACTCTACCGCCGCATGGATGAGACTGCTTGGCTCTATCATCGCATCGATGGCTTTGAGTCCAAAGAGCCAGTAGGCCTCCAATAGCTCGAACAGTTTATTGACCATCGTGGCGCTGTCGATGGTGATCTTTGGGCCCATTTTCCAGTTGGGATGGCGAAGCACCTCCTCCAGTGTCGCATCTTTTATTTTTTCTAGTTCCCATTCTCTCAAGGCCCCTCCGCTGGCGGTGAGCAGCAGCCTTTGTGGTGCAAAAGAGTTTTGTAATAGATACCACAACCCAAAATGCTCACTATCTATTGGCACGATACGAGACCTATCCAAAAAGGCTCCCGCCACCACCAAGGACTCCTTGTTGGCCAAGGCCACCTTTTTGCCAAGCTCGAGCGACTTTTGGGTGGGGCGAAGCCCCAAAAAGCCAACGAGCGCGTTGACTACCAGCTTCGACTCGCTCATCTCAAGGGCTTGGAGTATCCCCTCCTCGCCGCTGAGTACCACGGGAGCCTCTATATCGGCCGGCTTGGCGGTGACGACGATGCGGGGTTTGAAACGCTTTATCTGCTTTTTAAGCAGCTCTATGTTGTTACCGGCTACCAGCACCTCCACCTCGATCCCAAAACGCTCGCAAATATCTAAGGTATTGGTACCGATGGAACCGGTGGAACCAAGCAGGGTTATCATAGCAGTCCTCTTAAGAGCACTACCATCGCCGGAGCCGCAAAGAGGTAGCCGTCCACTCTATCGAGGACTCCCCCATGCCCCGGTAAGATAGTGCCGCTATCTTTAAGGCCGGCTCGTCGCTTGAGATAGCTTTCAAAAAGATCGCCAAAGATGGAGGCAATGGAGACAAGCAGCGAGATGGCGATCCCAAAGGGCAGATCCACAAGCACCAGAGCATACCAGCTCCCAATCGCCGTAGCCAACACCACGCCGCCAATCACCCCTTCCCACGTCTTTTTGGGCGAAGTCTTGCAAAATGGATGTCGACCTATCAAACGACCTACCACATACGCCCCAGTATCGGTGGAGGCTACGACGATCACCAGCCAGATCATCGCCTCCATACCAAAATCGTGATAGAGCGAAAAGAGAAATAAAAAAGAGGCCGCGGGATACAAAAAAGGTAAAAACTTCTTCCAATCCCTATCTTGCGTATAGGCCTCGTATGAGGCGAAAATGAGCGCCACCACAAAAAACAGATCGTCCGGATTTGGATAAAAGGCCGCCACCAGCCACAAGGCCGCCGCCCAAAAGTACAAAGTGTTGTACTCCTCCATTCCATAAAGCTTCAAAGCTTCGTAAAAACCAAAAAGATACAAAAGGCCCAAAAAGGCCCAAGTAAGAAAAAAGCTGTCTATCCAAGCGATCAAACCCACTACAGCGATGAGCAAAGCTCCCGTTATGACACGCTTTGTCAGTTCGTTCATTTGTCGTTCTTTCATAAATTTTTATTGTTCTATTGTAACAGGAATTGTCTTATATTTTACATACTTTACATTAGCCCCCTCTTTTGGCTTGACATTGCGGCGCTGGGTATAGTCCACGAGATACTTGCCTGGATGCTCCACGCTAAATTGGGCGCAAAGTTTCGCCGCTTGCTCAAGTATATGGGCAGGCAGATTTTGCTTGTTCGTAGCGACGATGACGTGGGCGGAGGGGAGATCTTTGAGATGGAGCCACACATCGTTCGCTTTGGCCTTTTTAAGAAGTTCCACATTGCCCCTTTTGTTTTTGCCTACATAGACGCCAAATCCGTCTATGACAAATTTCTCATAATTTTTCTCTTTTTTGCTCTTGCTCTTGGCCCTTTTTGGAAAGAGCAGCTCGATCTGTTCGGGAGTCTTAGCTCGCTGGATGATGGCCCGCTTTTTGGCCAAAAACTTGAGTTTTTCTTCGATATTTTCTCGCTGGATATGGATATTTGCCGCTTTTTGACGCAGTTTTTTGGCTTTGGCAAAAAGCAGTCTTGCCCCGTGGGCTGGATTTTGCGCCTCTTTTGGCAGCTCGATGGTGATGGGGTTGCCCTCAAAATCCTCGGTCTTGAAACACTCTTGATAAGCTGGGATTTGATGCAGATTGGCTAAAAGGATATTCGCCTTTTTTTCTTCCTCCTCGGCTTTTTTCCATAGATCCTCCTCTTTTTCCAACCCCTCCAAAAGTTTGTGGAGTTTTTGCTCTTGTTTGGATAGTTGCAAAGATTTGGCCGATTTGAGGATAGATAGACGCTTTTGCCGCTCCTTCTCATATAAATCTCGTAGATACTTTTCCATATTTTCGATGGCCAGTGGGCTCTTATCCAGTTTTTTAGGAGGCGGCAGGGGATGAAGCGGTCGGCCCGGACGGATGTCTCGGTGATAGTCGTGGTGCAGTGCCTCTAAGACATTACCTTTGTCATCTAGAATGATGGCGTTTGCGTGGCGGCCGGTGAATTCTAGCTGCAAGATGGTGCGCTCCTCTTTGTACGAGCTTCGAAGCAGGCAGTGGATACGGATGATTTTGTCATTCTCGTCTAGTTCGATCTTTTCGATACGGCTTTTTTTGCATCGTTTGGCCAGTACCTTGTCAAAGGGGGCGTTGTAGTGACGTATCTTAGTAAAATCTTCTCGCAAATAGATAAGGTTTTTACTGCGTCCCAGATCAAAAAAGATATCTTTGCCATCTAGTCGCATATGGATCGTGTTGTCTTGTACTCTTTCTATCTGATCGATGGTATGAAAATTTTGTAAATACTTTACGATCTCTCGCAGCTCTTTGTAACGCATCGAGCTCCTTTATTTTTTGTTAAAATAGCGAAAATCTTTTTAAAGGCAGATTATGGGACAAACTATCACCGAAAAGATCTTTAGCGAACATATAGGACGCGCAGTCAAAGCCGGGGAGATCGTCGAGTGCGAGCTGGATATGATTATCGGCAACGACATCACCACACCCATCTCCATCAAAGCCTTTCGTGACAGCGGCGCAAAAAAGCTTGCTAAACCGGATAATTTTGCCATCGTGCTGGACCACTTCATCCCAGCCAAGGATATTGCCAGCGCCAACCAGGCCAAAATCAGTCGAGAGTTTGCCTACGAACACAACCTCAAACACTTCTTTGATGAAAAGGATATGGGAATCGAGCACGCTCTTTTACCAGAAAAAGGGCTCGTAGTGCCCGGAGACGTGATCATCGGAGCGGACAGCCACACCTGTACCCACGGAGCGCTTGGGGCATTTGCCACGGGTATGGGAAGTACCGATCTCGCTTACGGGATGATCACGGGCAAAAACTGGTTCAAAGTCCCCAGTACCATCAAAGTGGTCTATACGGGAGAGCTTGGCGAGTATGTCTACGGCAAAGACCTCATCCTTGAGCTGATTCGGCGCATCGGCGTGGACGGAGCGCTCTATAAAGCTTTGGAATTTACGGGAGACACGATCGAAAATCTCGATATGGACGGGCGTTTTAGCCTTTGTAATATGGCCATCGAAGTGGGAGCCAAAAACGGCATCATCGCCGTGGATGAGGTGACCAAAGCTTTCTTGGCCGACAAAAAGCTGGCGCGTGAGCCAAAATATCACTACAGCGACGAAGATGCCAAGTATGAAAAGGTGATCGAAATCGATGTAAACAATCTAGAACCCGTCATCGCTTTCCCACATCTGCCAAGCAACGGCCGACCTATCAGCGAAGCGGCCAAAATGGATCTCACAGTCGATCAGGTCTTCATCGGCAGTTGTACAAACGGAAGACTTAGCGACATCGCCATCGCAGCCAAAATCCTCAAGGGACGCAAAGTGGCACGCCATACCCGTATGATTGTCACCCCCGCGACCCAAAAGATCCTCAAAGAGGCGGAAAAACGAGGATACATCGATACGCTCATCGATGCGGGCGCGGTGGTCTCCAACCCAACTTGCGGGGCATGTCTAGGGGGATATATGGGTATCCTTGGCGACAATGAGCGCTGTGTCAGCACTACCAATAGAAACTTCGTGGGCCGTATGGGAGCGCGTACCAGCGAAGTTTATCTGGCCAACTCCGCCGTAGCGGCAGCCAGCGCAGTCGCTGGCAGAATTGCCGATCCAAGAGAGCTCTGATCCGAGCTTTCTTGTGATCCTTTTCGATCTCAAAACCCTCGGCCCTCTCATTACCGGTCATCTTATTGAGCGTCAAAATCGTTTCCTCGCCACTGCCATAGTGGATGGCCAGACCAAAAAAGTCCACATCGCCGATACCGGTAGACTTGAAGAGATTCTCACACCACAGTGTAGACTTTTACTCCTGCGCAACCGCCCGGGTCTTAAAACGGATTATACCCTTATAGCGGTAAAGATGGAGGAGGGGTGGGTGCTTGTCAATACCAAACTCCACTCTCCAATAGCCGCCAAGGCCATCGAGCAAGGCGTGCTTGGTTTCAAGCCAAAAACACT
>WGAT01000037.1 GCA_015494715.1 Campylobacterota bacterium | reverse complement strand
TGGACAAGGGCATACTTTATTGCAACGGCAGGCGGAGCTCCTTTGGAAGTAATCAAGCAATATATCAAATCTCAAGAAAGACCAGACAAATAATCCTTGCTTACGCAAGGCAAAAATTCATCTCCCTCTAAATCAATTAGATTTTAGAGGGTGAATTCTTTTTGGGGTTTGTTAAAAAAGTCTTTATAGTTTTGCCTAATAGCCTCATAAACGATAATACCTACGCTCACGGCTAGATTAAGACTGCGTCCCTCTTTGGTCATAGGTATCGTAATCGCTCGGTCCATATATTTTTGGAGTAGAGCCTGTGGCAGTCCGCTGGTCTCACTTCCAAAGAGCAGATAATCCCCGGGTAAAAAACGAGCCTCAAAATAGGGCTTTTTGGATTTTGTAGTGGCCAAAAAACATCTTTTTATATCAACATCCTCCATAAACTCTTCCAAACTCTCCCATACCACAAGATCGAGTTTGGACCAATAATCAAGTCCCGCCCGCTTGAGCGCCTTATCGCTAATGGAAAACCCTAAAGGTTTGACAAGGTGCAGCGTCGAGCCGGTATTGACGCAAAGTCTTCCGATATTGCCTGTGTTGGGAGGAATTTGAGGATGGACCAGCACTACATTGAACATCAAAAAATAACCGTTTTATTGGCATAGACAAAGATCCGATCCTCTACCGCCAGTTTCAAAGCCCTGGCCAACACCACCTTCTCCACATCCCGTCCAGCCTTTCGCATCTCCTGCCAGCTTAATGTGTGATCCACGGGCAGCACATCTTGAGCGATAATAGGGCCTTCATCCAGGTTATTGTTGACGAAATGAGCCGTAGCTCCGATGATTTTGACTCCTCTATCGTAGGCTTGTTTGTAAGGATTGGCTCCAATGAAAGCCGGTAAGAAAGAGTGATGGATATTGATGATGCGATTTTCGTATCGGCTGACAAACTCTGGCGTAAGGATACGCATATATTTGGCCAAGACGATATAATCGATTCGCTCAAACATCTCAAGAAGCTGCAAAATCTTGGCTTCGTGCTCGCTGCGAGATAGCTCGCCGTGGGGTACATGAAAGTAGTCGATTCCAAATTTTTCCACAAGAGGGCGCAGTATGTCGTAATTAGAGATGACGGCCACAATATCTACAGGCAGTTCCCCATCATAGTGACGGATAAGAATATCGCCTAAGACATGGCTCTCCTTTGTAGCCATCACCACGATCTTTTTTTTCTTAGGTGCGATGACGCGGATATTGGCTCCTTTGGGCAAAGCCTCTTGGAGTTTTTTGGCAAGCTCCTCTTGCTCGATACGGCCCCGCACCTCGCTTCGCATAAAAAACTTGTCGTTTTCTTGATCTACAAACTCGTCGTTTTTCTCGATATTTAGGTCGTTTTCAAAAAAGAGCTTGGATATTTTGTACACCAATCCCTTTTGATCCTTACAATCAATCAGCACCCTATATCTCTTCACGCGCAAACCTTTGTCGTAATATTTGCAAAGTCCTTTGCCAAAGCTCCTCTCCAAGCCTCGCTCCACGCAACCCCTCCCTCAAAAGCTCTCTTGGCGAAACTGGCGCAAACTTTTGCTCCCAAATTCCAAGCTCTTGGGCCGCCTCTTTGATCTTTGGTCGATAGTGGCCAAGCCAGCGATTTATTGGGTACTTGATGGCAAGAGCCGCCAAAAAACGCTTCGTAATATGCTTGGGCACCCCTTTTTGGTCTCGTAGCATTCGGCGATACTCTTTAGGAGCTCCAAGAGCTTCTAGCATCGGCTCTATAGGCTTGTGGAGCGCATTTTTTAAAATGTATAAAAAGTAAAATTTATAAAGATTTTTCTCAAAACTTTTTTGGCCTCTTCCCATCTCCAAAGCGGTTTTGAAAAAGAGCTTTTTATTGAGCGAAAATCCAAAAATCTTTTGATCTATACCCAAAGTAGTCATCGCAAAGAGGCCATAATGCAAAGAACGCCCTAAAAACATCTTCTCAAATTCCCAAAAGATACGATCACGGCTCAGATCCTTTAGCCCGATACCACGCATCACGGCACAGCTGTGCGGCTCTATGCGAAAGCCAAGTCTTGCGCTAAACTGCATGCCCCGCAGCACCCTTAGACTATCCTCTTTGAACTTCTCCTCATCGACGATACGGATGCGACGCTTGGCGATGTCTTCGATCCCCCCCCAAAAATCGAGCAGCCTAGCATCAAAGATACTCAGCATCAAAGCGTTCATACAAAAATCGCGCCGTCTACTCGCTTCCCTCTCCTCTTTGGCCAGCTCCACCGCAAAGGCTCTATGGCCTTTGCCTATCTTTTTCTCAAGCCTTGGCAAGGAGATATCGATATTGGAGCGGTATTTATAGACAAAAAAGCTCTTGCCAACCCCTTTGGCCCCAAGACGCTCCATCAGCCGCTCAAAAAGAGCGGGTTCTATCCCATAGACCTCTAGATCAAGATCGACAATTTCTAGCGTTTCGCCAAGAATTTTGGAGCGCAAAAGATCGCGTACGCTCCCGCCTACCATATAGACCCGATTGGTATAGGGAGCAAAAAAGCGGCGAAGAGATGCCAACTCTTTTTGTAAAGAGGCGGGCAAAATTTCCAGCAAAAAGGGATATCTGCCCTCGTGTCTAAAGTTCGCTGGCATATTGGGCTATAAGCGAGCCCATCTCGCTGGTGGTTACCACCTCTTTAGCGTCAAAAGAGGAGAGGTCTTTTGTACGATATCCCTCTTTGAGCACCCGTTTAATGGCCTTTTCTATCCGATCGGCGGCCTTATCTTCCCCAAACTGGTAACGCAGCATCATCGCCGCACTGGCAATGGCGGCAATGGGATTTGCTATCCCTTGGCCCGCAATGTCTGGGGCACTGCCATGAATTGGCTCGTAGAGTCCATGCTTCTCTCCCAAACTCGCACTTGGCAAAAGCCCGATGGAACCGCTAAGCATACTCGCCTCGTCACTCAAGATATCTCCAAAAAGATTACTCGTTACAATAACGTCAAACTGCTTAGGGTCTCGGATAAGCTGCATCGCCGCATTGTCTACATACATATGCTCTACACTGACCTCAGGATACTCTTTGGCCACTTCGCTCACCGTATCTCGCCATAGCTGGCTTACCTCCAAAACGTTGGCTTTATCCACCGAAGTGACTTTTTTGGTACGCTTCATCGCTATTTCAAAAGCCTTACGGGCAATTCGGCGCACCTCCTCTTTAGTGTAGCGCATCGTGTTGTACGCTTCATCCCCCTCATACCCTCGCGGTTGGCCAAAATAGATCCCGCCGATGAGCTCTCGCACTACCATCAAATTGGTCCCTTTGATCACTTCGGGCTTGAGAGTCGAAGCGTTAATGAGCTCCTCATAGACCGTGACGGGCCGCAAATTGGCAAAGACCTCCAACGCTTTTCGCAGCTTCAAAAGACCGGTTTCTGGGCGTTTTTCTCTTGGGAGATTATCCCACTGAGGCCCACCGATCGCCCCAAAAAGCACAGCGTCGCACGACTTGGCTATTTCTATGGTCTCCTCTGGAATAGGCTCGCCCGTTACATCAATGGCGGCCCCTCCCAAAAGCGCTTCTTTATAGGTAATCTCAAAACCCTCTTTGACGCTCACCGCATCAAGGACTTTGACCGCCTCGTCGATGATCTCGGGCCCTATCCCATCGCCTTTGATCAAAGCTACACTATATTTTCTTCCCATCATTTCTCCTCTAAAATCTGCGCTTTGGCGTAGTTCATTAACCCCCCACAGGCCAAAAGCTCTTGCATAAAAGGGGGAATGGGCGTAAATTTGTATTCTACTTTTTTATTGATATCTTTGACTACGCCTCTATCCATATCGATAGTGATCAAATCCCCCTCGTTGATCTTATCCGACTCGGGAAGCTCAAAAATGGGCAATCCCATATTAAAAGCGTTACGATAAAAAATCCTAGCAAAACTTTTTGCCACCACCGCAGCCACACCGGCGGCTTTGAGGGCAATAGGAGCGTGTTCTCGACTACTGCCACACCCAAAATTTTCACCGGCTACTATAATATCGCCCGGCTGAAGCTTTTGTACAAACTCCGGATCGGCATCTTCCATCACATGTTTAGCCAATTCATGGGGATCGGAGGTATTGAGATATCGTGCGGCAATAATAAGATCGGTGTCTATATTGTCGCCAAATTTCCACACTTTTCCGGTGATGACGTTCATCCACTCTCCTAACTAAGATTTTTATCGATTTTATCAAAATACCCGTCAAAAGGCAATGTGTATAAGTCCAAAAACATCTGATCCATTGCAAAGTGGAGGAGTGAAAAGTGCAGATGAGATACGGCTTATCCAGCTTAAAGATTAAAGAAGATCTATTACAATCCTCTTATGAGAAACCAAAAATAGAGCAAAAAAAACCGCATATACTACTACTGGACATATCCAAAAAGCCCTAAAATGAAAGCCCATAACGAAAGATTCAATAGAACCATTTAAGAGCAGTTTGTCGATTACTATGAAGACCTCCTCTTTACTGATTTGGATGAGTTGAACAAGTATCTCGCCAAATGGCTGATCGATCACAACACAAAAATCCCTCACTCTTCCTTCAATTACAAATATCCTGTACAATATCTCCTTGAAAATTATCAAGAGTGCCATATGTATTGGACTTCTACATGCGCTTGACACCAAAATTTTTTTTGGTATAATCGGGCACATTTCCTCAACTTCCTTTCAAGGAGCTACATTTGGCTGCAAAAGATATCAATAAAAAACTAGAGGCATTTTTCAACGATTACAAAAACAAATATGTAACATACGAGCAACTCGCCGAGTTGTTTGAGCGTCAACCAACTCTTGCCCAAGCGAAAAAAATATTAGGATTTCAAGAAAAGTACAATGTAGATATTATCACCAGTGGCGAAGCCGCCAAAAAACTCAACATCGAAGAGAGAGCTAAAAAAGAAGAGGAACGCAAAAAACTCTCCGAAGAGGAACTGGCCGAAGAGTTTGATCTAACCAAAGATAAAGAGCTTTTGGAGTGGAGCAGGAGCGATAGTCCCGTGCGGATGTATCTGCGGGAGATGGGACAGATCCCACTGCTTACAAAAGAGGAGGAGATCGAACTATCCAAAAAGATCGAGATGGGCGAAAATATCATCCTCGATGCCATCTGTTCCGTTCCCTACCTCATCGATTTTATTTTAGATTACAAAGAGCCACTTATCAATAGGGAGCGTCGGGTCAAGGAGCTCTTTAAAAGCTTTGAAGAAGAGAGCGACGACGAGGATGAAAATCTCGATAAAGAGGCGAAGAAAAAGGCCAAATACACTAAACGAGAAAAGAAGATCGTCGAGCTCTTCAAAGCTTTGGAAAAGGCCAAGAAAGAGT
>WGAT01000036.1 GCA_015494715.1 Campylobacterota bacterium | reverse complement strand
CCGTGGTCGAGCAGATATTGCTGAAACTTTTTCACCCGCTCCTCATCGGGTCGCTCGAAAGGACTGCCCGGATAGGGATTGAAGTAGATGAGGTTGACCTTGGCTTTGATGCCGTGCAGCAGTTTGACCAGCTTCTTGGCCGCTTTGATATCGTCGTTGAGATCTTTGATCATCAAATACTCAAACATCACCCGTTTCCTTTGGTCTATGGGAAACTCCTTGACCGCTTGGATGACGCTCTCGATATTGTAGGCTTTGTTGATAGGCATCAGTTTTTGGCGTAGCTCGTCGTCTACCGCGTGCAGGCTGATCGCCAAAAGGACTCCTAGATTCATATCTCCAAGCTTTTTGATTTTGGGTGCGAGGCCGCTGGTGGAGATGGTCTGGCGTCTAGGCGAGATCGAAAGACCATTCTCGTCGCTAAATATTTTGACGGCTTTGGCCACATTTTCAAGATTGTCCAAAGGCTCGCCCATCCCCATATAGACTATGTTGACCCGCTTGTTGGCCGGGATATGGTTGTCTTTTCTGATAGCGAGCACCTGCCCTACGATCTCGCCGGGGGTGAGATTGCGCACGAATCCCCCTTTGGCCGTGAGGCAAAACTCGCATCCTACTTTACACCCTACTTGACTGGAGACGCAGACGGTATATTTGGCCTCTTTGATAATATTGCCCTCTTTATCACGCTCCTCTTTTTTCATCGGCAGCAGCACCGACTCTATCGTGTGTCCGTCTTTGAGACCCAGTAGGTACTTTTTGCTGCCATCCTTGCTTACCTCCACATTGAGGATCTTTGGCAAAGCGATCCCAAACTTTTGAGCCAGCTCCTCTCGCAAGGTTTTTGGCAGATTGCTCATCTGCTCGAAAGCTTCCACCCCTTTTTGATAGATCCACTGAAAGATCTGTTTGGCCCGAAACTTTGGCGAGACCTCGTGTTCAAGCTCCTCTTTGGTCAGATCCAAGATATTTTTTTTCATATTTTTAGCTTCTCCTTGATATACCTTTGCAGTCTCTCCATCGCCTCTTTATAATTTTGCATATACGCCTCGTGGGCATCGGGTCCACACTGGTTGGTGACGATAAAGACTCCGCCGGCTGGGATATTGTGCTCTTTGGCTACGCTGAGCACTGAAAAAAACTCCATATTCTCTCCCCCAATTCCTAAAGCTTTGAACTTTGGCCACACGCTTTTGTCGCTTGTGATGTAGTTGGAGGAGTTGACGATCGTCTCGTCTGCTATCTCAAGCCCTTCGGATGTGATGAGGTTGTCGATAGGCGTGTAGGCTCTGCGGTCCAAAAAGGCCAACTCTATCTGACTGGCGCGGCGGGAGTGGATGATATCAAAAAGCCCATACGCTCCATAGCTGCCCATGCTTCCTACAAAGAGTAAAAAGTCGGGCCGATCGAAAAGTACCAGACGGCTAAGATGCATAGCGCTCTCCACCAGCCCTACGCCGATTGGTTGAGCAAAAGGGAGCTGTTCCGTTTTTCCAGCCGATACTATCATAGTCGAACGGGTATCCCCTCGTTTTTGAGGTAGTGTTTGAGCTCCATAATATCGATCTCTTTGTAGTGGAAGATACTCGCCGCCAGTGCTGCGTCGGCTTCGCCTTTGGTAAAGGCATCCTTGATATGCTCCATCTTCCCGGCTCCCCCGCTGGCGATCACCGGGATATCTACCGCTTCACTGATGGCTCTGGTGAGCTCTAGATCGTATCCGGCTTTGGTGCCGTCTGCGTCCATGCTGGTGAGCAGTATCTCCCCAGCGCCCCTATCATAAGCCTCCTTGGCCCACTCGATCGCATCTTTTCCCGTATCGATGCGGCCGCCTGCGACGAAGACGTTCCAGCTCTCCCCCACTCTTTTGGCATCGATGGCTACCACGATGCATTGGCTGCCAAAGCGCTTGGCTCCCTCGTCGATGAAGTCGGGCCGTTTGACGGCGGCGGAGTTGACGCTCACTTTATCGCATCCCACGGCCAAGAGTCGGTAGATATCCTCCAGGTCTTTAATCCCGCCCCCGACGGTCAAAGGGATAAAGACCTCCTTGGCCACCTCTTCGACGATATGGACGATGGTGTCGCGATTTTCATACGTGGCGGTGATATCCAAAAAAGTGATCTCATCGGCCCCCTCTTCGTTGTAGCGCTTGGCTACCTCCACGGGATCGCCCGCATCTTTGAGTCCTACGAAGTTGACTCCCTTGACCACCCGTCCATCTTTGACATCCAGACACGGGATAATCCGTTTGGCAAAATAGTCTTGCATCGATCTCCTCATAAAAAGATTTTTTTTAATTATACTCTTTTTAGGTCTTTCCTTTTAGTCTTATAAGAATATGTAAAAATCAGTTTCATGTGAAACATTAATATATATAATAATTATCTGTGATAGTTGAGTAACATTTTTTCCGAGAAATTGGTGCTATAATCAAAAAAAAGGAGTTACAAAATGCAGAGCCTAGGGACACTTTTTTTAACGGTCGTTTTTCTCGTTTTTGAGATAGTGCTTACCTATTTTATCCCTATCGGATGGATTCTTGTACTAGCCATTGGGATGATGGGATTTTTTATCTTTATAGGCTATAAACGCACGGCTTTGGCTTTGGTACTATCGATCTTTTTGTATGGAGGAGTTTTAGCCTTGATGGACAAACAGACCTATGTGACGCGCCATATAAAAGTGGTCAGAAATCTCATCTACGATCAAGAGCATAAAAAGGTATTTGAGCTTAGTTTCGATGATGCTCAAAAAGTCAAGCGGATCAAAAATCCAAAAGAGCAGTTGGTAGCTTGTCAGCACTACACTCTTTTTGGCCACGAGACCTCTGAACATTTTTGTTACTACAAGGTAGACAATGATCTTTTTCCCGTCAAGGAGCTGCGATAGCTTCTTGACATATTCACTCCAAAGCGATATATTTTATCAATCTTTTATAAAAAATCGGCTACTATAAGGGGCGTTTTGAAAATAGAAGCAAAGAAAAGATTTGGCCAAAATTTTTTAAAAGATTCTGCCGTTTTGGAGCGGATCATCCAATCGATGCCCAAATCCGATCGAGTGGTCGTAGAGATTGGGCCTGGATTAGGTGATTTGACACAAAAGCTATTAAAAACCAAGGATGTGATAGCTTTTGAGATCGACAGGGATCTATGCCATCTTTTAGGGCAAAAGTTTCACAAGCAGATCCAAGAGGGTCGGTTGAAACTTGTCTGTGCAGATGTTTTAGATCATTGGGATAAGAGTCTAGCGGACCAAGAGTATGATCTCATAGCAAACCTACCCTATTATGTGGCGACCAATATCGTTTTGAAAGCTTTGGAAGATCCAAAGTGTAAAAATATTTTGGTCATGCTGCAAAAAGAGGTAGCCGATAAATTCAGTGCCCGACCAAAAGAGAGGGAGTTTTCCTCTTTGTCCGTGTTGGCTCAAAGTAGCGGGGAGGCAAAGCGGCTGTTTATCGTTCAACCAGACTCTTTTACTCCGCCTCCCAAAGTGGACTCGGCGGTTTTGCTGATTCAAAAAAAGAGGAATTTGGAAGATAAAAAATTTATGCAATTTTTAAAAATCGCTTTTAAGCAGCCTCGCAAAACCTTGATCAAAAATCTGGCACAAGAGTACCCAAAGGAGCTATTGGATCAGATTTTTGGCCAGCTAGGACTCAAACCCACCATTCGACCTCACGAAGCTACCACATCCATCTATCACCGCTTATATGAAATGTTAAAGGAGACGATAGATGGAAAAAAACGACAAAACCGCGACAACCCAGACGCAGCAGCGTCCCACGCAAAATAGGAACGCTTCCCAGCCAAGAAACGCCTCCTCAAAAAACGCCTACAAACGCCAAAGCGGCGGAGGAGTCTATAAAGATATCAAAAAGGCCCTCGCCGCAAACGAGCGGATGCAAAAGACTCGCCTCACTCCTCGCGTCAATACTCGCACGAACGGCAAAATACGCATCACCCCTTTAGGAGGCCTTGGGGAGATTGGGGGCAATATTACCGTTATGGAGACGGACAACAGCGCTATCGTCATCGATGTGGGGATGAGTTTCCCAAGCGAAGATATGCACGGCGTGGATATCTTGGTACCCGATTTTAGTTATCTTAGAGAGATCAAACACAAAATCAAAGGGATCGTCATCACCCACGCCCACGAGGATCACATCGGAGCGGTGCCCTATCTTTTCAAAGAGATGCAGTTTCCCATCTACGGCACGCCCTTGCCCCTTGGGATGATCGGTAACAAGTTTGACGAGCACGGAATGCGAAGCTATAAAAGCTATTTTCGCCATGTGGAAAAACGCAAACCCATCAAGATCGGCGATTTTGAAGTGGAGTGGATCCATATGACCCACTCCATTATCGACGCCTCCTCTTTAGCCATCACCACGGAAGCTGGCACCATCATCCATACGGGCGATTTTAAGATCGATCACACCCCAATCGACGGCTACCCGGCAGATTTGCACCGCCTTGCCTATTATGGCGAGCGCGGCGTGCTTTTGCTGCTTAGCGACTCCACAAATTCCCACAATCCGGGTATCACCAAATCCGAAGCGAGCGTAGGCCCCACTTTTGATCTGCTCTTTTCTAGAGCCAAGGGACGGGTGCTTATGAGTACCTTTTCGTCCAATATCCACAGAGTCTACCAAGCGATCGAGCATGGGATCAAGTATGGGCGGAAAGTGGCGATTATTGGTCGTTCGATGGAGCGAAACTTGGACATAGCCATGGAGCTTGGTTATATCAAACTGCCCCAAAATATCTTTATCGAACCCCACGAGCTTGGCAAATATCCAGACGAGGAGATCCTCATCGTCACCACCGGAAGCCAAGGGGAGGCGATGAGCGCCTTGTATCGTATGGCTACCAACGAGCACCGCCATGTCAAAATCAAGCCAAGCGATACGATTATCCTCTCGGCCAAAGCGATCCCGGGGAATGAACGCAGCGTCTCAAGTCTTATCAACTTTATCCAAAAGTGCGGCGCCACCGTTGCCTATCAAGATTTTAGCGAGATCCATGTCTCCGGACACGCGGCCCAAGAGGAGCAAAAGCTGATGCTACGCCTCACAAAACCCAAATTTTTCCTCCCCGTGCACGGAGAGTATAACCATTTGATGAAACATAAAGATACCGCCATGAAGTGCGGGATCCCTGAGCGCAATATCTTTTTGATGAGCGATGGGGATCAAATAGAGGTGACGCCAAAGTATATGAAGAAAGTCAAGAGCGTGCGAACGGGCAAGACCTATATCGACAATCAGCTCGGTCAAAAGATAGAGAGCGATGTAGTGGTGGATCGTCAAAAGATGGCCACGGAGGGTATCGTCATCGTCGTGGCCCAAATCTCACGGGATACCAAAAAATTTATCACGCCTCCTAAGGTGACTAGCTATGGGCTCGTAGGCGATCGAATGGATAAAGAGTTTGAAAAAGAGATCGCCCAGATTTTAGAGCAGATGATCCAAAACAGACCCGAACTTGTGGAGACGCCCAAAAAGCTGGAGAACGAATTTCGCCAGGCGGTACGCAAATATATCTTTAAAAAGTATAAAAAGTATCCCACAATCGTGCCGACGATTTATGTGATGTGACGATGATCTACGCAGATATCGCCAAAGAGGTCTTGGATATCGAATCCAAGGCTTTACAAGAAGCAGCTGAGCGTATAGGAAGAAATATCGACGAGGCGGTGGAACTGATCGCCTCTTTAAAAGGCAAGCTCATCGTAACGGGTGTGGGCAAAAGCGGTCTGGTAGGCTCCAAAATGGCCGCTACTTTTGCTTCTACCGGGACGCCGAGCTTTTTTATCCATCCTACCGAAGCTTTACACGGCGATCTTGGGATGATTGGCAAAGAGGATGGAGTATTGGCCATTAGTTACAGCGGCGAGAGCGAGGAGCTGGTGCGGATACTTCCGCATATTAAGCGTTTTGAGATACCCCTTATTGGTATGAGTGCCGCAAAAGAGTCTACCCTTGGGCGGTATAGCGATATTTTTCTCTCGATCAAGGTGGAAAAAGAGGCCTGTCCTTTGCAAGCGGCTCCTACGGCTTCAACGACGCTGACGATGGCGCTAGGGGACGCTTTGGCCGTCTGTTTGATGAAAAAAAGGGATTTTAAGATCGATGATTTTGCCTCTTTTCATCCGGGTGGAAGTTTGGGTAAACGGCTTTTTGTCAAGGTAAAGGATATGATGCGTACCCAAAATCTGCCCATCATCACCCAAGATACGCCTTTAAAGGAGGCGATTGTGGTGATGAGCGAGGGCAAGCTTGGCAATGTACTGATTGCCGATAATAAAGGCAGGCTCAAAGGGGTGCTCAGCGACGGGGATTTGAGGCGGGCTTTGATGGGCGAGGAGTTTTCGCTCCATAAGCCAGCTATCCTTTTTGCCTCGCACGATCCAAAAACGATACAGGAGGAGAGTATGCTCGCAAGCGAAGCACTCAAACTTATAGAAAGGCATAAAATCCAGATGCTTGTAGTAACGACCAAAGAGGGGAAAATCAAAGGGGTCGTACATATTCACGATCTGGTAGAAGCGGGAATCAAGTAATGAGGCTCAACAAATATATCTCTCATAACACCACCTACTCTAGACGCGAGGCGGATAGGCTCATCCAAGAAGGCCATGTCAAAGTCAATCGCAAAGTCGTTACCGAGCCTTTTTACGATGTACAAGAGGGGGATAAAGTCTTTCTCAAAGGAAAACTCATCAAACCAAAAGGGGAGTACACCGT
The DNA here is from genome assembly GCA_015494715.1 of Campylobacterota bacterium. Classification (GTDB taxonomy): domain Bacteria; phylum Campylobacterota; class Campylobacteria; order Campylobacterales; family Nitratiruptoraceae; genus Nitratiruptor. Next base: position 11,659 of record WGAT01000036.1, on the reverse strand, counting down.
CATCGTCTACAACAAACCAAAAGGGGAGCTCGTCACCAAAAAAGACGATAGAGGCAGACGCACTATCTACGACTCTTTGCCCGCTAAATTCAAACACTTCATCCCAGTGGGCCGTCTGGATTTTGCCAGTGAGGGACTCTTGCTATTGACCGACTCTCCTAAAGTGGCTCAAGCTTTGATGGAGGGAGATTTGCCTAGAGTCTACAATGTAAAAATTAAAGGGGAGGTGACTCCTCAGATGGAGCAGGCGATGCGAGAGGGTCTCGAGCTTGCCGACGCCACGGCCGGAGGACATGAGAAGAGCCAGATCCGCTCGATGCAGTTCGCTCCTTTTTTTGCTTACCGCATCGACAAAAACGCTCCCACCTACTCCCGCCTTAAAGTAGCCTTGAGAGAGGGGAAAAACAGAGAAATTAGGCGATTTTTTGCCCATTTTGGCAAAGATGTGGTAGACTTGAAGCGGGTGGAGTATGGTTGGGTCAAACTCAACGCTTTGCCTACGGGTAAGAGCAGATATCTTACCAAGGATGAGTATAAAAAACTCAAAGCCTATTTAAAGGAAGTGGATGCAAATCATACGACTCAAAACCAATCACAAATCGGAGATGATCGAGATAACTCAGATAGTACGGGAGCTGGTGATAAAGAGCGGGGTTAAAAACGGCAGCTGTCTTGTCTACTCTCCCCATACCACCACAAGCGTGCTTCTTTTTGAAAATGTCGACCCCAATTTGCAGCGGGATTTTTTGGCTCATATGAGCCGCTTGGTGCCTAAGAGCGATCGTTACGCCCATGGCGAGAACGCCGACGCCCATCTCAAATCGGCTCTGTGTGGCGGGAGCGTAGAGATCCCCGTGGAGGAGGCCAAGCTTTTGCTCGGCGAGTGGCAAGGGATCTTTTTTTGCGAGTTTGACGGCCCTAGGGAGGAGCGTTTCGTCTATGTCAAAGTGATCAATGGATAGCCTACACTCTCGTCCAGCCGTGCATTTTTTTGGCCGTCACCGCAATCTTTTGGCCAAGCTCGATGGGATTGATGGCGACGAAATTGAGCTCTTGGAGCTCTTCTTGGAGCTTTTCGCTTTGGCTTGGCTCTATAATGACGATTAAATCGGCGGCGTTTTTCATCATTCTGTAGATTTTTTTGAAAAACTCCTCTTGGTTGTCTAGTTTGCTTAGATCATAGGTCACAAAGATGGTATCGAAGAGCCAAGAGCGCTGATTGTAGCGCTCTTTATGCTCGTCTATACGGCGTATCTTGGCATCTATCCCCTCAAGTTTTTTGTATATCTCATCTTGTAGTGCGGCAATTTCGAGATAGTGGCCCGCTTGGGCGCAAAATTGGCTCAGTGCTTGCGCTTCGGCTGCCTCTTGGGCAAAAAGATAGACCCGTACGCCGGGCAGGTTTGGGATAATACCGCAAAGCTCTTTTATTCTTACTCCATCCATATTACGCTGGCAAACCTCCCTGTTTTTTTATCTCTGCGGTAGGAGAAATAGTTCTCATCGCAACTGGTACAAATGCCCAAATCCCTCCATTGTACTCCATGCTCTCTTAACTGATCCTCAATCATCGCTTTTACATCTAAGTGGGTGCCTTGAAGAAATCGTTTGGGATAGTGTTTGGCCAAATCCCCAATATCGTAGCACTTTTGGCAAATACCGGGGGAGAGAATGGCCGATATATTGCGTGAGCCGTAGCGCTCTTGCATATGTTGTATGGCTTTGGAGACGATACCTTTGCTCGCTCCCGCCCTTCCTGCGTGTAAAGCCGCGATGGTGGCACTCTCTTTGTCAAAGAGGAGTACGCCGTAGCAGTCGGCGCTCAAAATGGCAAGGGCGATCCCCGCTTTTTGGGTGAGCAGTCCGTCACAGGGAGGAGGAGCGATTGGTTTATCGAGGGTGTAAATCCTATCGCCGTGGATTTGATTGGCAAACTGGATTGGATGGCCTATCTTTTTGGCCAAGATTTGGCGATTTGTTTGTACGCTTTTGGGATCATCTTGTACATGCATAGCCAGATTAAATGTATGGTAGGGCGGTTTGCTCACTCCACCCCACCGATTGGTGATGAGGTATCGTACTCTCATTTTGTGGCTCCTTGGGTATTGTCGATCTCGTAGACGCTAATAAGCGTGCTTTTCTTCCATAGCCTGATGTTGCGATGGGTGGAGCCGTACAGAGCTATCCACGCTTTGAGATTGTCCGTAATCTGGGTTCTCCATCGATAGTACCACGCATCGCTCAGATGGGCGGTATGGGGAATGTCTTCAACGAATATGAAAATTTTTTGTTTTGGGAGGTTTGGATTGATGGGATCGTAGCGGGTGATAAACTCTTGGGAGTTGATAAAATAACCTTTTCCAAGGACTTGCGGATACTCCTCTACAAAAGAGACCACGCTCCAGGTATAGGGTTTGTTTTCTTTTTTGATGATATGCAGTATCCACGATATGGAGGAGTAGTTAAGAGGATCGATACTGCGCATAAGTGTTGGGGAGTCTTTATAATGGGGTACGAAAAGAGCGAGCAAAAGAAGAGCCACAAAAGAAAGAGGGATGAAAAGAGTCCGATAGAGCCGAGGTACAAGGAGCCTAAAGGGCACAAAAAGGAGTTTAATGGCGCAAGCGACTAAGATGACTACGGACAAGAGGAGATACTCCGCCGCCCTATCTTGATAGATAAGTTTGAAAAATCCCAGATTCTCTGAAAAATAGATAAAAAAAACTCCCAAAGGGATAAGCAAGAAGCTGGCAAAGTAAAACCCTTTTTTGTGTATCCTTGCCAAAAGAAAAAGGAGCACGATGGCTAAAAAGAGATAGAGCTGCGTTGGAGTAAGGTACGAAACGGTCACCTCCTCTATCCCCGTGGCTACCATATCCTCTAACGCCTGTTTCGTGCCAAAGAGTCTATCCAAAAAGGGGGCCGCCGCTCCAAAATCTTGGGGAATGCCGTATTTGAGGACCGAGAGCATCCAGCCGTTGCCAAAGATTGCGGCCACTCCTATGGCCAAAAGCCCTTTTTTAAAAAGAGTTTTGCTTAGCTTTTTGCTCAAAAAGGCGTGCAATGCTATAAAGATGCTTGGTACGCTCAAGGCGATGGCTCCACCGCCGTGGAAGATAAAGACGAGCAAGAGCGTGAGGGAGTAGTTGATCAAATCTTTGGTTCGGCCGCCTGTTTGGATGGCGTGGATGAGATAGTAGAGGTTAAGCAAAAAAAAGGCTGACGCAAATTCGTAGGCCATACCGCTAAAGTAGCGCAAATAGGGGGTAAATCCCGGCCCGCTTACGCCGCCTAGCCACTCTTTTGGCAAGGTATAGAGCTTAAAAAAGAGGAAGCGGATAATCTCAGGCTCGGTAGTGGAGTGAAAGGGGGGCAATAAAAGATTATTGAAAGGCGAGCCTACAAGCACCAATCCATAGATCATCACGCTCCAAGCGGCTACTCGCCAAGAAAGGGTGAAGCGTTTGACTACGAAATAGAGGCCAAAAAGCAAAAAAGTGATCAAAAGGAGAGGGTAGATGTTAAAAAGGATCAAAGAGTCTATGTTGGTAAAGAGTTGCAGCACGAAAACAAAGACGGCCAATCCGTAAAAGTCCGCTCCAGCCGTTTTATTGTCCGCATAGAGGATACCTTTTTGCAAATTGGCCACCCACTCCACAAATTGTGCCGTATCTGGGAGAGGGTTGGACATGGAGATAAAGCAGCGGTATCCTAGATAATACAGGAGAGTCAAAGCGAGCAGGAGAAGAAAAAGGCGGCTGGGGAGAGTTTGGTGCCATCGCAGTATCCAAGTGTAGAGTCGATGGATCAGACTTTTTTTAATTTTTGCGATATAGCCGCGAGGATCGTCTAAGAAATTGAAAAACTCCATCAGTGTCTTCTCTTTGCTCTTTTCTAGGAGGTGCATAAGGCGCTCTTTTTCCACCAGACGCAAAAAAAGCAGTTTTATTCCCACCATGGCGGACAAAAGAGAAAACAAAGAGAAAATACCCAGCTCTTCCATCAAAGGCACTACCAACTCGAAGAAAGCGAGCATATATAAGATGTTGCTGATACTCTTTTCTAGCCCCGCTCCCGCAAAGCGTTGGGGAAAGAGCCAGCGAGGCAGCAATCCAAAGAGAAAAAAGGCCACGCCAAAGAGTACCAGAGTTTTGGCGAGGTTTATTTTGAAGATGGATGGGAGTAAAGCTGTATCCAAAAAGAGGCTATCGCGCATACAGCAGTACTTTCGCCTCGGGATGAAATCGTTGTGTCACGGGATCGTAATTGGGCTGGAGTTTGATCGTCAAGGAGTCTTTGCTTTGGAGCCAGACGCCCTCCTCCCAGTCGTACCAAAAGCCTTGGGGAAGGCCGGTGATAGTATAATAGGAGGTATCGGTCATGGGATCAAACAATAAAAGTAAAGCCTTATCATAGAGCCTATACCATCCCTTAGCAAATCGGTGCATCCTCGTTTTTGGAGTCCCCATATCCAAAAAATATAAAGAGCTGCGCTCTAAAGAATGGTCGGCGGGTACTTCGGTATAGGGTATGAACCCCCCCATACGAGCCAGTACGAAACTATATAAAATCTCCTTTTTGGGGGAGAGGCGTAGGACGCCTTTGGGCGTGGTCTGTATGCGTGGGGCGGCATAGTTCATATAGATAAAATCTTTTAAGCCGTACGGAGCGAAGCGTTTTTTCAATTCTCCCAAAATTTTAAAGTACTCCAACACCTCATCTAAGGGCTGGTACTTTGTATACGGGGCGCTTTGAGGAGGTTTTTCGTCGGTGATGAGGTAGCTCTCGGTCATATCGTAATCTACGCTTTGTAAAATTTCGGGATTGCGGTAAGCTTGATTGGTGACGATGAGTAGGCCGTTTCGTTTGAGCCGCTCGAAGAAGTGGAGGATACAAGAGCTGTAGGTTTGGTTGGGGTGGCGCTTTTTGAAAGTTTCTCGCAAAGGTTTAAAACCTGTTTCATACAAAAACTCCTCGTTGGCCCAGTCAAAAAAGAGTCCCGCAAGTCCTAAAGAGCGGCATTTTTGTATCAGATACTGGGCCCTTTTTTCTTGTAGCCGCTCGTCACACATGTCAAAATAAAAATCATTGCCGTTGGGGGTGTAATGGGGATTGAGGGTGACTTGCTCTTTATGCAGATAGGCCCACTTGCTAAAAGGATCTTCGCTTATCTCCTCTTTATAAAATCCGGCTAGCCAGACATAGGCGATGGGGTGGGAAAATGGTGCGAGGTTTATACCTTTGATATCTTCAAATCCTCCCAGCTCGGCAATGCGAAAGTAAGAAGCGTAGGCCAAAGAGTCTGGCTCCCAAGCCCTAGCCGTAGCGTATCCGCCCATAACAAGAGGTAAGGATTTGGAGATATCGTATCTGGGTTGGTATTTGTCACAAGAGCTCATATGAATCTCAAAAGCCATCATATACACTACCCCCGTCAAAAGGATCAACCATCTCATAATTCTCATAATTGACGCGAATCTAGAAGGATGGTAACCGGCCCATCGTTGAGAATATGTACATCCATCATCGCTCCAAAAACGCCTGTTTGTACTTCAATATGCTTGGAAAGTTTTGCGACAAAATCTTCATAGAGCTCTTTGGCCAAAGCTGGCGGCATGGCTAAAGAGAAGTCTGGGCGATTGCCCCTTTTGCAGTTGGCAGCCAGAGTAAATTGGCTCACTACCAAAATCTGGCCACCAACTTGTACGATATTTTTATCCATTTTTCCCTCTTCGTTTGGAAAAAGACGAAGACCTAGGATCTTTTTAATGAGTTTAGTTATATCTTCTTGGGTATCTTCTTTGATCACTCCCAAAAGGATCGTATATCCTTGAGCGATCCTCGCAATTGCTTGACCATCAATTAGGACAGAAGAGTTTTTGACACGCTGCAGCAAAGCAATCATTTCTTGCCCTTTTTTGTGCTATATTATAGTAAAAAAGGAGCACAATATGATCTTTACCGATCGTTTTGAAGCCGGCGAGCTTTTAGCCCAGCAGCTCAAAGGGTATGCCAACGATCCCGATACCATCGTCGTAGCCCTGCCAAGAGGGGGCGTGCCGGTGGCCCACGTGATCGCCAAGCGGCTGGGGCTGCCGCTAGATATCTTTTTTGTCAAGAAGATCCCATCCCCATACAATCCAGAAGCGGCCATCGGAGCCGTGAGCGAAAATGGGATGGAGTACCTCAACGAGCGGGCGGTGATGATGCTCAATGTCTCCAGGCCCTATATCGACGAGCAAATCCAAAAGATCATGGAGGGGATCAGAGAAAAACGAGCCCTCTATCAAAAGCCTCGCATCCCAGTAGTTGGTAAGCGGGTCATTCTCGTCGATGACGGGGTGGCTACGGGAGCGAGTATGTACCTAGCGGCCAAGGCTCTCAAAGAGGAGGGGGCCAAAGAGGTGATCATCGCCGTACCCGTAGCCCCGCCAGATAGTTTGGCGCTGCTCAAAGAGGCGGCCGATAGGGTAGTGGTGCTCGATGTGCCGGTGGATTTTATGGCGGTAGGGCAGTTTTATAGAGATTTCCATCAGCTCAGCGACGAGGAGGTGATGGAGCTGCTACAGGATACCTCGCAGCCATAGACTCAGCAGCCCCACATACTCGTGGATGGCCACGTAGCTGTTTTGCAGATATTCCATCTTTGGGAAGAGCGCCCATGCTTCAAGATTTGGTTTGGTGTGATAGTCCGTCTTTACTGGTGTGGGCAAGAAGCCAAAATGGCGAAAGAGCCGGTAGGCTCTAGGCATATGATAAGCGGAGGTGACCAGATAGATCTGGCGAGCTTCGATCCTCTTGGCCGTCAACTTGGCATTTTGGTAGGTATCGAGGCTTTTTGACTCGTAAGAGACTGGGACGTGCAGTCCAAAGCCTTTTTGGATCGCTTCGATCGCTTTTTTGGCATATTGGGCCTCATAACCAGTATAAAGCAGCGGCAAGCGTTGCTCTTTGGCCAAAAGCAAACCCCGAAGTATCCGTTCAGTCGCCCCCGCCGAAGTGGCGAGCACTCCTCGATCGTACCCTCCGCCTAGCACCACCACTACTTTTGGCTTTTTGGCCAAAGAGGGGAGTGTGGCGTTTTCAAGTGGCAGCAGCAAAAGCCGTGCACCTATCTGAGTAGAAAGAGCATAAAGCAAAAGAGCCAACAAGATCGCTATGTGGCGAAATCTAGGAGCTAGCAAAAGCCCCCAGATAAAAAGGGCCGGGGGCAAAAGAGTGTAGGTAAAGAGCTTGGAGAGCAGATAGATCACACCAGCTCCACACCTTTGGGACCCTCTTGGAGTTCACCGATGAGATAGCCGTCACTTTTGGCCAAAATCTCTGGAGTCTCTTTTGGCGAGGCGACGAGGATCATGCCCACACCCATATTGAAAGTTTTGTACATCTCCTCCTCGGGCACATATTGGGCGATAAACTCGAAAATTGGCAGCACTTTGATCTGCTCTTTGTGCACGACCGCTTTGAGATTCTCAGGCAGCACCCGAGGCAGATTTTCTACGATACCACCGCCCGTGATGTGGGCGAGGGCTTTGATATGGGGTTTGAGCTTTTTATAAAGCTTTACATAGATACGGGTAGGCTCCAAAAGCACCTCTTTGAGGGGTCTGCCCTCAAACTCGTCATCCAGTCCCATACGAAGCTTTTCAAAAAAGAGTTTGCGCACCAAGCTGTAGCCGTTGGAGTGGATACCGGAGGAAGGCAGAGCGATGAGCTGGTCGCCCGCTTGCAGTGGGGGGCGGTTTTCAAGCTCCGCACGCTCGGCGATCCCTACGGCAAATCCGGCCAGATCGAAATCGCTTTCTTGGTACATCCCGGGCATCTCCGCCGTCTCGCCGCCGATGAGGGCGCACTGGGCCTCTTCGCACCCTTTAGCGATCCCCGCTATTACCTGGGCGGCTTCCTCCACATCGAGCTTGGCCGTAGCGTAGTAGTCGAGGAAAAAGAGAGGCTCTGCAAAACTGCAGATGAGGTCGTTGACGCACATCGCCACGAGATCGATCCCTACGGTATCGAACTTTTGAGCCTCGATGGCAAGCTTGAGCTTGGTCCCAACCCCGTCGGTGGCGCCAAAGAGCACCGGCTCTTTATACCCTTTTGGCAGGGCGAACCCTCCGGCAAATCCACCGATATTACCTAGGACGTTTTCGTTGAAAGTCGCCTGTACCAGCGGTTTGATCTTTTCGACCAGTTTCGCTCCCGCATCGATATCGACGCCGCTTGCCTTGTAGCTAAGACTCATTTTTTATCCCAGTCGCATTTGCCAAAAATTTTGTTGAAAAACCAAAGGCTTGGGCAAAAATTGGTGAAAGCGAAGATAAGCAGCATGATAATGATGAATGTCTGCAAAAGCACCGCTATTTGGAACATAGTCTGGTCGGTGCGACCCATCGCAAAAAGATACATGGTAAAGCCAAGCATGATAGCCATCAAGATTCGTTGCATTTTGTCACCGCACATGACGCCTCCTGTGAAGAAATTTTTATCGAAGACTATATAAATTATAGCATCTAAGTCTTTAACTTTTTGTATAATTTAGTCAAATTTGCTAAAATCAGACAAAATTTATCCAAATTGGAGCGCCGATGTGGTTCGAAGAGATACACAAAGACTTTTTCAAACAAGGAATCAAGGTTCAAAAGAGGCTTTTTGAGACAAAGAGCAAGTACCAGCATATCGAGGTCTATGAGAGCGAGGAGTTTGGCAAGGTGCTCGTCATCGACGGCCACGGGATGCTATGCGATAAGGATGAGTTTATCTACCACGAGATGATGGCGCATGTGCCAGTCTGCACCCACAAAGAGCCCAAGCGGGCTTTGGTGATCGGAGGGGGTGATGGAGGCGTAGCCAAGGAGCTGCTGCGCCACCCCCAAATCCAAGTCGATATGGTAGAGATCGACGAAGAGGTGGTCCAAGTCAGCCAGCGATTTTTCCCACAAATTGGGGATTGGGACAATCCTAGGCTCAATCTCATGATCGATGACGGGATAGAGTATGTCAAAAATGTCCCTGCGGCCACGTATGATCTGGTACTGGTAGACTCCACCGATCCCGAGGGACCGGCCGAGGGGCTTTTTGATCGCAATTTTTACGCCCATGTCTTTAAAATCCTCAAAGACGACGGTATCGTCGTCGCCCAAGGGGAGAGCTGGTGGATCGATATGCCTTTGCACAAGCAGATCATGGGCGTGATCGGGGAGTTTTTCAAGATCGTGATGCCCTATCGCTTTGAGATGTATATGTATCCTGGATGCAATTGGAACTTTGTGCTTGGCTCAAAACTCTACCATCCCACAGCCGATATGATTTTGCAGCGAGCCGATTTGATGGATGGACTTCGCTACTACAACGCCGATATCCATAAAGCGAGTTTTGTTTTGCCAAACTATGTCAAGCAAGAGCTAGGAGAGCTGTACAAGTGGTAGAACTGCCCCACGCCATCGTCCTTACCGGCGGTATCGCCACGGGTAAGAGTACCGCGGCCAATCTCTTGCGCCTCTATGGCTTTCATGTAATAGACGCTGATACGATAGCCCACGAGGTGCTCGATGCCCAAAGCGAGCAGATAGCCAAGCTCTTTGGTTCTCGGTATGTGCAAGATGGCAAAGTGCTTCGTAAAAAGCTTGGAGCTTTAGTTTTTAACAACGAGCAGGAGCGTAAAAAATTAGAAAGCCTGCTTCATCCAAAGATTAAGGCCCAAATAGTACGGCAAGCCAAAGAGCAAGAGCGTTTTGGTATTCCTTATTTTATCGATATTCCTCTTTTTTATGAGACCAAAAACTATGATCTCTCTCCCGTGGTGGTAGTCTACGCTCCTAAAGAGCTGCAGCTTGAGCGGCTCATTCGGCGAGAGGGTTTGTCTTTTCAAGAAGCCAAGCGGCGCATTGAACTCCAGCTCGATATAGAGCAAAAGCGTCAAATGGCCGATTTTGTCATAGACAACAGCTTAGATCTGAAACATCTTCAAGAACAAATCGAAGCTTTTATCCAAACTATTACGCATTAATTTATACGTTACCCGATAATCTATAATAGGATCAAGTTTATCAAAAGGATAGCTATGCACTTAGTCAAGTATTCCGCCAGTGGCAATGACTTTATACTTTTTCACACTTTTATCAAAAAAGATCGCAGCACTTTGGCTAAAAAGCTTTGTCATCGCCAAGAGGGAATAGGAGCCGATGGTCTTATCGTACTGCTTCCCCATAAGGTCCATGATTTTGAGTGGCAGTTTTACAATGCCGATGGGAGCGAAGCCACAATGTGTGGCAACGGCAGCCGAGCGGCGGCTCATTACGCCGCCACATTTGGCTTGGCTCCAAATCATATGAAATTCTTAACGGGGGCCGGCGTAATTGAAGCCGTAGTAGAGGGGGATAGAGTAGAAACACAGCTTACCGAGCCTCAAATTATACAAAGAAACATTGTAGAAGATGATAAAGAATGGTGGCTCATTGATACCGGAGTGCCACATTTGGTAACATTTGTTGAAGATTTGAAACAATTTGACAAGGAAAAAGCTAAAAAATTAAGAAATATATACAATGCTAATGTAAATTATGCTAAAATCCACGACTCGAAAAGGATGTCAATCCGGACTTTTGAGCGGGGGGTCGAAGATGAGACCCTTGCTTGTGGGACGGGGATGGCAGCCGCGTTCGTTCGAGCCAAAGAAGAGGGTTTGGTGCAATCTCATATAAAGATGGTGCCAAAAAGTGGCGAAGAGCTTGCTCTTCGTTTTGAGGATACAAGGCTCTTTTTTAAAGGAAGAGTCAAAAAAATATTCCAAACATTCAAGGAGGAGGTTGTTTGAAAAGAGTAGTTGCGATTTTGAGCCTGTTGGTGATGTTGGTCTATGGGGGAGAGAAGATTCCTTCGTGGTACTATTCGATCCATGATGCCGCGGTACAAAAAGAGACTTTCTTTAGGATTTTGCACCCGCTAGTCGAAAAAGAGAATCAAAAGATTCTTCAAGAACGGGCTTTTGTAGAGAAGTTTTTTAAAAATTTTGAGCAAAATCCTTTGATTGATGGTCGAGACCTCGCCAAATTGGCCCAAATCGCCAAAAAATATCGTATCAAATCCCTCTATGACAAAAAAGAGTATCTCAAAAAGATCGATACGATACCAGTCTCTTTGGTCTTGGCACAGGCCGCTTTGGAGAGCGGATGGGGTAAAAGCCGTTTTGCCAGGATCGCAAACAATCTCTTTGGAGAGTGGACCTATGGCAAAAAAGGGATTGTACCAAAAAACAGAGCGCCGGGAAAGAGGCATAAAATCAGAATTTTTGATTCTATCCAAGATTCGATAGCTTCTTATATGCTCAATCTCAATCGCCATCCAGCATACCGGGAGTTTCGTCTAGCCAGACTTTTAGCTAAAAAAGCGGGTAGAAAATTTGATGGTTTACAAGCCGCTATGACGATGCAGCGATATTCTGAGCTTGGTAGACGCTACAACTATCTTGTATCTTCCATTATCCGTAAAAATAGACTACATAAATTTGAGGGTTGACATACTCCCCACGCATAAATGCGGGGGATTCTGGCTTTAAGCGGGGACGCCCGACCATTGTTTAGAGCAATGGTCGGGTCTTACTTCCCCTATGCCAAGAGTCGATGCCCCGACTCTACAGATATTGATAGCGGCGTTTATGTCT
>WGAT01000035.1 GCA_015494715.1 Campylobacterota bacterium | reverse complement strand
GTGTATAGGTTATGCTAAGATATTAGAGGATAGAATTGGATGGGCGAGATGTACATATATTCACCCCTATCAACAAAGCTAACAAAAATTTCTCTTTATATATTATAGTTACAAAATTAGCTTAAATAATTATTAAGACTAATTTAGTTATTATAAGGAAATATCCAGAAAGCTAAATTTTTAAAGGTTAAATTTATGAAAGAGTGTCATTCTTTGGATGAAGTTAGAAAAGAAATAGATAAGATTGATGAAGAGATTGTAAAGCTTATTTCTCTACGTAGCAAATATGTTAAGCAAGCAGCAAAGTTTAAAGAAAGTGTAGAGGAGATTAAAAGCAATGAACGAATTGATGATGTCTTAAATCATGTTCGTCATTTAGCAGCTACTTTAGGGATATCTCCAAATTTAGTGGCTGATATATTTAAAATTTTGATAGATAAAATGGTTGAAATGGAAATCGAAGAGTTTAAAAATGGTGGAGCTTATTAAAAAAAATTACAAAATTACGAAGTCGGTTTTCTAATTTCTATATAGATTTCTACTCTATTATTTCTTCTAATAAGAATAGGATTATTCCAAGTATATAGTGGCTTAGTATTTCCATAACCTGATATAAAAAATCGTGATGGATCTACTCCAAGCTGCATTAGATATAATGCTACTGCTTCAGCTCTTTTAATAGAAAGATCCCAAACGTCCTGAATATCTTTTGGGTGGGATTTATTATGCAATATAGCATGTCCTTGTACTTTAATATAAAATTTTTCTTTTTTTCCTAAATTCTTAAGCACCATAGCTATTTCTTTCAAAGTCTTTTTAGCTTTTGGTGTAAGAAGATATCCATCATCTTGAAATATAATATCGTTAAAAAGTCTAATCATTACATAGCGAGTAGTTATGGCTAGCTGAAAGGCATAAGAAGGCAAAAGCCGTTCAATTCTTTTTTTAACTTTTTCAACTACATTGGTCGAATATGGCACAATAGGAGGGATAATACTTATTTTTTGTGGTTTATAAGTTGGTTCCCCTTGAAAATAAGATAAAAATTTTAGCGCTTTCGTTACATCTACAGTACTCATCGCATATAATAAAATAAAAAATGTAAGTAATAAAGACATTAAATCCCCAAAACTTACAAGCCATCCAGGAATACTGGGACACTCTTCAGGCTTCTTTTTGGCCATTTTTTACCTCATATTCCAGATAGGTCAATTACAAATTCAACCCGTCTATTTTTTGCTCTTCCTTGAGGAGTATTATTAGGAGCAATGGGATCATATTCTCCTCTTCCTTCGGCAGACAATAACCGAGGATCATATCCGCATTTTATAAAATATCGCAAAATACTAATAGCTCTATACGCAGAAAGTTCCCAATTATTTTTAAATCTTTTGGAATGGATAGGAGTATTATCAGTATACCCTACAATACTTAAATGAAAACCTGTCTCTTTAAGCCGTTTACATAAAACCTCAAAATATTGCATCGCTTCTTGTGTTGGCTCAGCGCTTCCAGGCAAAAAGATCTTATCACTTGCCACACGTAAAGTTATTTTACTACCATGGTCAATGACCTCTGCTTCAATACCCGCTTTTTGTAAAGATGCTTTAATTTCATTTAATTCTTTTAATATCATCTTTTTCTTTTTAAGCTTTGGATGCATATTTTTAAAGTCAAGATCAACTTTATTTTTTATCAAAGTCTTAGAAGTATGGGTCATACTTCTTCCTCCAAAAGCTTCTGTTAATCCTCTAAGAGATTGATAAAATTTCTCCATTGAAACGGTGCTCATGGAGTATAAAAGGATAAAAAATGTCAAAAGGAGTGACATCAAATCCCCAAAACTCACCAACCATCCGGGGACACTCGCACACTCTTGCTTCTTTTTTTTAGCCATTTTTTATCCTGCTACTTCTACTCCAAAGAGGGCAGAAAGCTGTTGCTGTAAAGAATTTGGATTAACTCCTTTTTCTATACTTTTAATAGTAATAATGTACGATTCTTTATACAAGAGAATTAAATCTTTATAATATTTAAGCTTTTTAGCGACAGGAATACACAGTACATTAGCTAAAATCGCACCATAAAGAGTTGTAATCATTGCTACAGCCATACCTGGTCCAAGTGCGGCAGGATCAGAGAGATTTTGAAGCATCTGAATAAGACCTATTAAAGTCCCTATCATCCCCATAGCCGGGAAAAGCTCCCCTAGAGAATCCCAAACTTTTATTTCAGTATCAAGTTCTTGATCTTCTCTAGAGATGGCATTTTCAAAATTTGCTTCTATTTCTTCTAAACTTTGACCATCGATGAGCATTCTCATCAAATTACCAAGAATTTTATCTTTTTCATAAAATTTATCGATATCTGCTTCTAGAGCCAAGATACCTTCTTTTCTTGCTTTTTTTGTTGCTTCTACTAAAAAATCGATAAGTTCTAGAGGATCGGGAAGGCCCGGTTTAAAAACTTTTTTAATCGCTTTGACACCATTTAAAAATTCCTTGAGTGGAAATGCAGCTAAAGAAGCGGCGAATCCTCCACCAATTACGATTAAGATAGAAGGACCATTGATAAAGGCGCCCGGACTTCCCCCTATTACAATAGAAATAATAATGAGTAGCCATGCGCCAGCTAGACCTATAATTGTACCTAAATCCATAGGGTGTCCTCATAAATGATTGTTTCGTAGATTATCGGTCAAGTCTACTATTTTTTGAGGAGCTGCATCACTTTATTTATAGCTTCTACCATCTTTTCATAACTTTGAAAATGGCGTTCTAATCGATTTCCTTGAGTATCTAAAAAGATGAGGACATAGCTTTCAAGCTGAAGTTCCTCTTTATTTTGCTCATACCATTCAATAGAAACGGTAGTAACCACATCTTGATGACGCACTAAAACACTTGGATAAATATTTGTAATGTTATTAAGTTTGATTCCATCATATTGCATTACTATTTTTTGGGCTCTTTTTCTACTATTTCACGACAAATAATGCAATACTTAGCAAAAGGTTTAATTTTAAGACGTAAAGGTTTAATCGGTTCTCCACACATTTCACAAATACCATATTCACCCTCGTCTATTTTTTTTAAAGCTTCCTCTATCTCTATCAACTCCTTTTGCTGCTGATCTTGAATGGCTCGCTCTATCATATTATCCGTACATAAAGAGGCATAATCCCCATCGTCATTAATTTCCGTATTTTGCAGATCGGCCAATTCAGATCTTGTAGCGTCTAAATTTTTCAAAATCTGTTCTTTGCGTTCAATTAAAAGCTCTTTAAAATATTTTATGTCCATTTCCCTTTTCCTTAATATATTTTTATTTTGTGCAATTTTATCAAAACAAGCTTTTTGAATTATTAAACTGCTATAACCAAAATTTAATTTGGATATAATAAGAAAAAAATTACAAAGGAGATGATATGAGTCTTAAAGAAAAACTACAACAAGACCTCAAAAGAGCAATGAAAGAAAAAGATACTTTCAAACGAGATACCATTCGTTTTTTAATGAGCACAATCAAACAAGTAGAAGTAGATACGCGAAAAGAGCTTAGTAATGAAGATATCATTAAAATCATTCAAAAAGGCATTAAACAGCGCACAGAAGCAGCTAAACAATATCAAGAAGGGGGAAGAAAAGATCTTTATGAAAAAGAGATGAAAGAGGCGGAATTACTCAAAAGCTACTTACCTAGACAGCTCGATGATGAAGAGCTAAAAGCCCAAGTGAAACAAATTATTAAAGAATTAGGGGCTACAAGTATGAAAGATATGGGTAAAGTTATGGGCATAGCTACAAAAAAACTCGCAGGTAAAGCGGATGGAAAACGGATTAATCAAATAGCGAAGGGACTTTTAAGCTAGTCCCTTGATCTTTTGAACCGCCAAAGCAATATTTTCTTGACGCATAAAATACTCCCCTATCAAAAAGGCATCTACGCCGATATCATGCAGTTCTTTGACCTGCTCGTGGGAGTGGATGCCACTTTCGGCAACAATAATCTTACCTTTTGGAATAAGAGGTACAAGTTTGTGACTAAGATTGATATCTACCTCAAAAGTTTCTAAATTTCTATGATTGATACCTATAATGTTTGCTCCAGCAAAAATTGCTTTGACAAGATCTTTTTTATCATGAATCTCAACTAATGCCTCCATGCCTAAATGCCAGGTATAATCTAAAAGCTCTTTAAGATCCTTTCTGCTTAGAGCTTTTGCTATAAGTAATACAAAATCTGCTCCATAAACTAGTGCCTCAACCAATTGATATTTATCTATAATAAAATCTTTACGAAGCAAAGGCATTGGAACATAACGGCGTATTTGGGTAAGATACTCTATATTTCCTTGAAAAAAGTGGGGCTCAGTAAGTACGCTCAAAGCATTCGCTCCCCCCTTTTGGTAAGCTTTGGCAATGGCAATAGGATCAAAATCCTGGCGTATTACTCCTTTACTTGGACTTGCTTTTTTTACCTCAGCTATTATTTTATAAGGATCTTGGGGAGTGCTTCGCAATGCATCCCCAACTGGACGAGGTACGAAAGGATTATAGGCCAAACTTCGCCCCAACCACTCCAGCGGAAAATCTTTTTTTCTTCGTTCCACATCTTCTTTTGTTTTTTTAATAATTTCATCGAGTATCACGCTTATCCTTTAGACATTGTTGGATCTTTTGTAAATGGGATTGTATCTCAGGATCTTTTAAACCAAGCTCATAATAGACTCTGTGGATAATTTTCCAAGCATCTTTACATTTATGAAGTTTGTAATATCCCCATGCTAAGGAATCTAGATAATATGGAGAGTCTGGCTCTTTGGCCAAAGCCTTTTTAACCAGCTCTATTCCTCGTGCTACATTTATGTTATGTTCTATATACAAGTAACCTAGATAATTTTCATACAAAGGATTATCTAGTTTTTTTATAGCTTGCTCCAATTTACTTGCCACATCTTTTACTAATTTTTCATCTTTCTTTTTAGCTTTTTCGTACTCAAAAATTGCCGCTTGTGCCAAGTAGATTGGATCTTTTTTCTCTTTATAAAGCTCTAAAGCTAATGGATAGGCATGGTCATAATCTCTAATGGCTCTATAAAGATCTAAAAGGAGTTTTTTATCCTCTATTTTTTTCGCCCATTTAATTGCTTCTTGAAAATTTTTCTCATAGATATAAAGTTCTATGATCTTTTTAATATAAATCTTTTCATGATATGTTTGATAGAGTCTTTTATAGATGGAGATAAGTCCATCTATTTTATTTTGAAGACTATAAAAGGAGGCAAGAGTAGCGCAGGTTGATTTTTTGCATCCATACATTCGTATATGGGTTTCTAAATAGGCAATCGCTTCTTTCTTTTTATCCAAATAAAAATACATAATATAGGCTATGGTATTGACCAATTGATCCGTTGGATGCATAGCATAGGCACTTTTATAGTATTTCAACGCTAACTCATAGCGCTTTTGGGCTAGATAAATAGAGCCTAAAAATTCCAAATCTTTTGGATCTTTTTGAATTTGCAATGCTTTGGTTATCCAACGAACAGCCTGATTATACTCTTTTTTGGCCAAAGCAACGGAGGCAGCCAATTCATATAATTTTTTGTCTGGATAAACTTTCAGCTCTTGGTCGATATATTTCATCGCCTCCGCATATCTCTTAGCATGAATAAGATTTGTAATTAATTTATATAATATTTCTTTAGACCCTGTAAGGGTACAAAGTTTTTGATATAAAGAAGAGGCTATAGAGTAATAGCCATTTGATTCAAGATAGACGGCCTCAAGCAATAACGCATCTATTTGAGACTCTTTATCCATAGATTTTGGTTGCCGATGCAAAGCAGCGCATCCTGCTACAAACAACCCTATGAGGAGTGTGGATAAATACCTTTGCATTCTTTACATACCTCTTTAATATTATCTTTATTTTTATATCGATCCCAAAAAGGAAAACTTCTACACTGCTTTGGCCGTACGGGATAGATTGCACATCTGTTATGCTTCGCATCAAAAAAAAGGCACAAATACTCACCACTTTTTTTAATCTCTTTTATACTAAAGCGATAATTCTCCTTTTTTAGACAATCCTTTTTAAATCGCTCGACATCCATATCTAAAAAATGAGCAATCTGAGCAATTTCTTCCCTAGAAACCCACACATACCCGCTCTCTCCCCTACAACAAGCACCATTACAACTATGGCAAGCCGCTGGATCAAAAGAAAACGCAAACCCTTCTTTAGTCATCATATCACACATTTTATACTATGGACTCCTACCTTTTTAAATATCTCTTGAGTTGATTTTTTATATTTACCATCCTCGCCAAAAACAATAAGAGGAGGTAATATCTTAGTCATAGCTTTTGAATTTTTTTTGGCCAAAATCATTACCAAAGATGCCCCTTTTTTGATATTAGGATGCACAAAGCGCATCACCTCCGCCTGAAACTGATAACGCTCTAGTTTGCTCAAAACGCTTTGAATCTGTTTTGCATCATAACAAAAAATCAAACTTCCCCTTGATTTGAGTATCTTAGCGCTTTTTTTCAAAAAATCTTCTAAAGGAAGATGGCCAGAATATCTTGCTTTATCGATACGCTCATTTTGGCTACGCATCACGCCAGTATGATAAAAGGGAGGATTCGTTACGATATAATCGAATTTCTTCTCAAAAATCATTTGTAAAAAATCGCCAAAATAGATATGGATATTTTTTTTATTGGCTTTCGCATTAATGTTAGCCACTTGTACGAAATGCTCTTGCATCTCAATGGCGCTCACTTTTGCTTTAGGGTAGTCTCTAGCGATCAATAGAGCAAGGATGCCCGAACCCGTACCTATATCTAGCACTTCGCCTTTTAATTCAAAATCGGTCAAAAAATCGTACAAAAAAATTGTGTCGCTATTGTAGCAATACCCCTCTTTTGGTTGATATATGACCATCTTGCTCCTTTATCTGCTATAATTTTACCCAAAAAAGGGCTATTATGATAATAATTCCAGCTCGTTTAGCATCTACTCGATTTCCTTGCAAAGTCCTCCATCCAATCCAAGGTCTTCCTATGGTTATCAAGACGGCACAACAGGCGGCTCAAGTAGACAGAGTAGTCATAGCCACGGATGACGAGTCGATTGTACAAATCGCTGCCCAGTATGGCTTTGAAGCGCTTATGACCAGTCCTCACCATAAAAGCGGAACGGAGCGAGTCAACGAGGCGACCGCCATTTTGGGACTGGATGAGAATGAGATTATTATCAATGTACAAGCGGACGAGCCCTTTATCGAGCCTGAGGTAATCCAAAAAGTTCAAGCGTTAACACATAAGATGCGTCACAATCTTGATGTGATGCTCTGTAGTGCTTATAAAAAGGTCGATCTACCAGATAACAACGACCCTCACGCCGTCAAGGTAGTATTGGACGGGGGAGAATTCGCTCTTTACTTTTCTCGAAGTCAAATCCCTTATCCCCAAAACAGCCTCCCATATATCAACATCCATCTAGGAATCTATGGATATACAAAAAAGATGTTGGAGAGATTTTGCTCTTTACCTATCGCTCATATCGAAGAGATAGAAAAACTAGAGCAGCTACGGGCTTTATATCACGGATACAAGATAGCTATGAGCGAAGTAGTCTCACGCAGCGTCGGTATCGATACGCCCGAAGACCTCAAAAGGCTCTCTTTGTAGGTAGGGCATGGGTTTCCCTATAAAATAGCCTTGCGCTCCATCTATATTGAGACGCTCCATTATTTGAAGCGTCTTTTCATCTTCTACACACTCGCCAATAGTCTCTATACCGATATGTTTGGCAAAAAGCACGATGCTTTGTATTAACTTTTTGGCATTAGGATTGGTATCAAGCTGCCTGATTAAAGAGCCATCAAGCTTAATGATATCTGGCTCTAGCGTCAAAAAATAGTTGAAATTGGAATATCCACTACCAAAATCATCAAGAGCGATTTTACATCCAATTCGTTGAAAATATTTGATTTTATCCAATATCTTTTCATCATCGATCTTAAGCTCTTCATTCTCTAATAGCTCTAAAATGAGAAACTGGCGATAACTTTTATTGCGCTCTATAAGCTCTTTAATCGTTTTAAAATACTCTTCATCCAAAAAATCCGATTTATTAAAATTGATACTTATGACCACACGCTCTTTTTTGATTACTTCAAAGGCTTGACGCACCACCTGCTTCGCAAATTCTCGATATACATTGGTTTGAAAAATAGCGATTAAAAATTGATGGGGCAAATAGAGCGTATCGCCATCTCGCAATCTTGCTAATGCCTCGTATCTATCGATTTGTTTTGTACGAAAATTGTATATAGGTTGAAAATGAAGCTCTATATTTCCTTCTTTTACAAGTTGAGATATTTTATTAAAACTTATATATCCTCCTACCTTTCGATCTTGCGTCTCATAAAATTTAAACCGATTTCGTCCACTATTTTTAGCCCTATAGAGTTCCATATCCGCCTTTTTAATGGCATCACTTAAGGATTCTTCCAAATTGGGCATTAAATTAATACCAATAGAAGATGTAGTCTTGAGCGTACTGCTATCCCTTAATGAAAGAGCAGTCTCATTGATATTTCGATGCAATCGATCAAAAAAGCTCTTAAAATCCTCCTTTTTATCTTTTTGAAGCAGAAGCAAAAACTCATCTCCTCCATATCGTATGAGAATATCTTTATACGAAATAGTATTTATAATCGTTTTTGCTATTTTTTTTAGCATTTCATCACCGACATCGTGCCCATACAGATCGTTGATTAACTTAAAATAATCCAAATCTATCATAGCCACAATGTATTTTTGCAAATCGATATTTTTCTCCAGCTGGGTTAAAAATTCTCTATTGTATGCCCCCGTTAAAGGATCAAGAAAGGTACGGCGATATTCACGATAGAGAAAAAAATACAATGTGGCGATAAGCAAAAAAATAGCAATAAAAAAAATAATCAAATATTTTAAAAAATGTTTGAGTTTTAAAAAAATAGATTTAACATTTTTATAAGCCATAGTAGAAAGATCAATAACTAAGAAGCTTTTAATATTTTTAAAAATATGCAGAGGCGCGAGCATCGTAATCCAAAGATTATCTATGCTTTCTTGCATAAAAATAGTAGTCCTATCCAGATTAAAAGCTTTTTGCCACTTTTTCTCTTGTAAGGGGAAAAATTTTTGGCCAAAAAAACCTCTCTCTTTTTTATCCATAGAGCCATCGGCCAAATAGCGAAAATTGTGCCCCTTATCCTCATAAACAATATACACATAACGATTCTCATCATTAATAAAAGCAGAAAGAAGAGTATCGATAGTATGTCGCAATAGGTCATTTTTTCTCAAAATTTTCAAAATATCGCCACTGCTACTACTCAAATCACCTACTAAAAAACGCAAAATACGAGAGATAGAAAGAGCATTATGCTCTATCTCGTGGACTTTAAGATTTTGAAACTCATCCGAAGTAGTTTGAAGAACTTGATCAAATTTGATATATAAAAAAGCGGTCAACAAAAACATTATAAAAATAAGAATCAAAAAATAAAGATATTTTTTTAGCCCCACATATCGCATAGTCGCTAATCTATATACTTATCATATTTTGGTGGGAGTACAATTCCAAAGTACTTGAGCAGTCTTTTATTAAAAATAAGAGTAGGTCGACCCTTTTGCAAAAAGAAAGCACCAACCACTTTATCTCTATTTTGAACAAAATCAATATATTTCGTCACAAAAACTTTATGTCCGTAAATACACTCTTTAGGAAGATCTTTAATCGTATCTACAAAAAGAAGATCTGCATCAAGGCAATTTCTAGTAAAGTGATATTTTTTTACATATTTGGGAATATCTTGATACTCTTTGGAATCTATATAAATTTGCACATATGGATTATCCCGCTCCAAAAGCTCTACGATCCAAGAGAATAGGCTCGCCTTAATTAAATTGCTATTACTCGCCAATCCAACCCAGATAAAAAGTAAAAAAAGCAATACCATCTTTTTCAAAAAAATCGCTCCATCGCCATTAAAAAATTACCCGCTATTCCCTCGCACCAAACCCCATCGTCAATGATTGGATCATCGTCTTCTTTTTACTTTGCTATTTATGATTTCTTGAGCTAGATTTTTGATCTCTTTTTTTGACATGGATTCAAGCTCTAGGGCTCTTTTTTTCGGTTTTTTGTTATCGGCCTTTTGTGGGCTTTTTTTATTTTTTGGCTTTCCGACTTTCCAAACAGAATAACCTATGTACAAGAGGATAAGGAAAACAAGCATCCATTTGATCATCAGTACGATCCATAAATACTCTACCCTTTTAGTCAATCGAAAATACTCTACCACATCCCCATAAATATATTCTATCATTGCTATGGTCACGACTGCGGCCAAAATTTTGACTAAAAGGGAGCGAAAACGATATATATAGCTCCAAATAATCGCCGATTTAATTTGTCTAAACATCTTGGCTCCTAAAATAGACTCAGTCCCAAAGCTGCCAAAAGCGCCACTAATCCTTTGGACTTGAGATCATCATAAAGTTTTAAGCGCTCATCTTCATAAATAACCTTTAGCTCTTCGGGCGTAAAATCCTCTTTTTTTAGATGATGCTGAGCAAGTCGGGCCCGAACCCTTATCTCCACTCTTTTTTCTATCGCCTCTTTGATCTTTTGTTTCAATTTAGAATGTAGGACAAATCTATTTAACAATCTTTTCATAACATCTTCTCTTTTTTATTCATCAAATTTTGCAGATAATCGCTAATATTGATCAGACTAAAAGTCACCAAAAATATCATAAGTCCCGGGAAAAAGCTCACCCACCAAGCAATATCTATTACCTCCTTTCCCTCACTCAAAATAGAACCCCAACTCATCTGAGGAGGCAAAACGCCAAGCCCCAAAAAACTAAGACCCGATTCTGCCAAAATCGCTCCACCCACACCAAATGTAAAGGAGATGAAAAAGATTGGAGCAAGAAGTGGCGTAAAATATTTGAGAATAATTTTATATGAAGGCACTTTGGCAATTTGCAAAATCTTTATAAACGGCTTTTTGGCTATAGCGTAACTCTCACTCCTAATCATCCTAGCCGTCCCCATCCAACCGGTTAAGGAGATTACGATAATGAGCACCAATGAAGAGGCCGGTATATAGCTCACCAGCGCCAAAAGTAAAAAAAAGGTGGGAAATGTCAAGAAAAGATCCACTACAACGACAAAAAACTTATCTACAACTCCTCGAAAAAAACCGGCACTCACTCCAGCAATAAGTCCAATAAGCGAAGCGATCACCGCACTGCCCACTCCAATGATCAAAGAATTTTTTCCACCCTCTATAACTCTAGCCAGCAAGTCACGCCCAAGTCTATCGGTACCCATAGGATGGGCAAGGGAGGGAGGCATCAAAATTGCCTCTTTGTGTAGCTCATAAGGGGATACATGGTAAAAAATTTGACCAAAAAAACTCAAAGCTATAATAACCACTAATAAATAGATACTAATAATGGGTCTTTTTTTCATCGATAAAAACTTAGCGTACTTTTACCAAATTTTCGTTTCTTAAAACGCTCATATCCACCAAGACGCTCAGGAAATTCATATGAGCTCATATGCTCTACTATAATACTCTCTACCACCTCTTTTGGTATTTTTTTGATCATCTGCTCTACTTGCTTATAGATATCCTCATACCCCTCTCGGATACTAAACGGGGGATCAAAATAGAAGTAGGCTTTTTCATGCCGATGCTTGAGATCCTCAATCACATCCCATAACTTTTCAAAAGCGTCTCCATAATAAAGTATGCAAGCATCCTTGTCACAGCTTCGAGCGTTTTGACGCAGCACTTCGTACGAATTTTTATCTCTTTCTATAAAGTAGACCCGCTTTGCGCCACGGCTCAAGGCTTCTAACCCTACGCTCCCACTCCCCCCAAAAACCTCGACAAAGTTTTTATCCACGATATCAAACTGCAAAATATTAAAAAGCGCTTCTTTGAGGATGCTTTTAGAACTTCGAGTGACTTCCTTGTTTGGAAGCTTCAACTTTTTGCCTTTGAATTTTCCACCAATGATTCTAGTCGTAAGCTCTTTTTTCATAGCTCTCCTTTGATAAAATCTTATCATAAAGATTTTTTGGATAAAATTATAAAAATTTGATAGCAAAGGATACGAATGTCCAAAAAAAAGGTCAATAAAGTAGTCCTCGCCTATAGCGGAGGACTTGATACCTCCGTGATCCTTAAGTGGCTTCAAGAGACCTACAACTGCGAAGTGGTCACTTTCACCGCCGACATCGGCCAAGGAGAAGAGGTGGAGCCTGCCCGCCAAAAAGCTTTGCAGCTTGGTATCAAACCAGAAAATATATTCATAGAAGACCTTAAAGAGGAGTTTGTGCGAGACTATGTTTTTCCTATGTTTCGTGCCAATGCAATCTATGAAGGAGAGTATTTGCTAGGTACCTCCATCGCCCGCCCCCTCATCGCCAAACGCCAGATCGAAATAGCCCGCCAAGTGGGTGCCGACGCCGTAGCCCATGGTGCAACTGGTAAAGGAAACGATCAGGTACGCTTTGAGGTTGCTTATCTTGCCCTCAATCCCGATATCACCGTCATCGCCCCATGGCGGGAATGGGACCTCAACTCTCGCGAGAAACTGCTTAAATTTGCCGAAGAGCATGGTATTCCCATCGAAAAGCACGGCAAAAAGAGTCCCTACTCCATGGATGCCAATCTATTGCATATCTCTTATGAGGGCGGTATTCTTGAAGATCCTTGGAGTGAGCCAGAAGAGGATATGTGGCGCTGGACCAACTCCATCGAAGAGGCTCCAAACGAACCAGAATATATTACGATCGATTTTGAAAAAGGGAACCCCGTAGCCATCAACGGCGAACCCATGAGTCCAGCCCAACTCCTGGCAGCTCTCAACGACTACGGCAATCGCCACGGCATCGGCCGCATCGATATCGTCGAAAACCGCTTTGTGGGGATGAAGAGCCGAGGTTGTTATGAGACACCAGGCGGCACGATCTTGCTCAAAGCCCATAGAGCCATCGAATCGATCACGCTCGACCGGGAAGAGGCACACGAAAAAGATAAGATGATGCCAAAGTACGCCGAGCTCATCTATAACGGATTTTGGTTTAGTCCAGAGCGGCAGATGATGCAAGCGGCGATCGATCGCACCCAGCAAAATGTCAATGGGAGCGTACGGCTCAAACTCCACAAAGGCAACGTCTTCGTCGTAGGCCGCAAATCGCCCAACAGCCTCTTCGCTCCAGAGTTCTCCACTTTCGAAGCGGACGAGGTCTACAACCAAAAGGATGCCGAGGGATTTATCAAACTCAACGCCCTTCGATTCATCATCGAAGGCCATGTACGAAAACAACAACAAAAGGAGAAAAAATGAAAGTACTACTCATCAAAGATGTACCAAATTTGGGAAAAGTGGGAGAGGTCAAAGAGGTCAAAGATGGATACGGCAAAAATTTCCTTATCGCCAAAGGATTTGCCAAACTAGCTACCCCTGATGTCATAGCCCAGTGGGAAAAAGAGCAAAAAGAGCGGGCCCAAAAAGAGGCCAAAGAGATTGAAGAACTCAAAAAAATCAAAGAGAAAATCGAAAACCTCAAACTTGTAATCAAGCATAAAGCTGGAGCCAATGGAGCCCTTTTTGGCGCCATTACCAACAAAGAGGTTGCCGAAGAGCTCAAAAAACACGGCATTGAAATAGATAAAAAGCATATCGAGATCCACCCACCCATCAAACAAACCGGCGAATATGAGATCGACGTCAAGCTTGGCCACGGCATACACGCCAAGCTAGATCTCGTCGTCGAGGCCGAATGATGTTCGAAGCTACCACGATACTTGGCTACAAAGGTGATGGTATCGCCGTCATCGGAGGCGATGGCCAAGTAACATTTGGCAATACCGTGCTCAAAGGCAACGCCACTAAAATCCGGACCCTTTACAATGGCAAGATTTTAGCCGGCTTTGCCGGCAGTACCGCCGATGCTTTCAATCTTTTTGATATGTTTGAAAATATTTTGGAGAATAAAAAAGGGGATCTGCTCAAAAGCGTCATCGAATTTTCCAAAGAGTGGCGAAAGGATCGCTATCTCAGGCGCCTCGAAGCGATGATGATCGTACTTAACACCAAAAATATTTTTATCCTCAGCGGCAACGGCGACGTAGTGGAGCCAGAAGATGGCCAAATAGCGGCTATTGGAAGTGGCGGAAATTTTGCTTTAAGCGCCGCTAGAGCTTTGAATAAACACGCAGATCTCGACGCAAAATCGCTCGTAAAAGAGTCTTTAAAAATCGCTGCGGAACTTTGTATCTACACAAACGACAATATCAAGCTTTTAAGTCTGGAGGAGTGATGGATCTAACACCAAAACAGATCGTGGAGTATCTGGATGAGTATATCATTGGCCAAAAAGAAGCTAAAAAAGTGATCGCTATCGCTCTTCGTAACCGATATCGACGAATGAAACTACCAAAAGAGCTTCAAGATGAGATCACACCCAAAAATATCTTGATGATAGGAAGTACAGGAGTAGGTAAGACCGAAATCGCCAGGCGGCTGGCCAAATCTTTGGATCTTCCTTTTGTCAAAGTGGAGGCGAGCAAATACACAGAAGTGGGCTTCGTAGGACGAGATGTGGAGTCGATGGTGCGAGACCTGGTAGCTAACGCACTGGTTTTGGTCAAAGAGATCCATAAAGAACGTAACAAAGAGGCGATCGAAGAGTATGTGACTAAAAAAATTTTAGAAAAACTCCTACCGCCTCTACCTAAAATGGCCAGTGAAGAGAAAAAAGCGGAGTATCAAAAGAGTTTTGAGAAGATGAAAAAACGGCTCTTGGATGGAGAGCTAGACGAGCTCAAAATCGAAATAGAATTACCCAAAAACAGCCTGAGTCTTGATGATAGCAATCTTCCACCAGAATTGGCCAAAGCACAAGAGTCCATCACCAAAATTTTTACTCTTGGTCTGAACAAAGAGCGGATCAAAAAAGAGGTCACAGTTAAGGAGGCCAAGGAGCTGCTCAAAAACGAAGCGAGCGAAAATCTGCTCGATATGGAACAGATCAAACAAGAAGCACTCCAAAAAGCGCAAGAAGAAGGGATCATTTTTATTGACGAGATCGATAAGGTAGCCGTTTCTAGCTCCTCCCAAGGTCGTCAAGACCCAAGCAAAGAAGGAGTACAGCGAGATCTCCTCCCTATCGTAGAGGGGAGTACCGTCAGCACAAAATGGGGTCCCGTTAAAACTGACCATATCCTTTTCATTGCCGCCGGCGCTTTTCATCTGAGCAAACCAAGCGATTTGATACCAGAACTCCAAGGACGATTTCCTCTTAGGGTGGAGCTGGACTCTTTGGACGAAGAGGCTTTATACAAAATCCTTACGATGACCAAAAATTCGCTGATCAAACAGTATCAAGCCCTGCTTGGCGTAGAGGGCGTCAAATTGGAATTTAGCGACGAAGCTTTGCGGGCTATCGCCAAATATGCCCACAGTGCCAACCAAAAGATCGAAGATATCGGCGCGAGACGTTTGCATACGGTCGTGGAAAATCTGCTCGAAGATATAAGTTTTGAAGCAGATGAACATAAAGGTGAGACTATCACAATCGATAAAGCCTATGTAGATAAACGCCTAGGAGAAGTGATAGAAAACGAAGATTTGGCCAAATATATCTTATAAGGATACGAATGCCTCACACCACTAAAGCCGGATATGTGGCCCTCATCGGGCGACCAAATGCCGGTAAAAGCACCCTACTCAACTGGCTCCTTGGCGAAAAGATCGCCATGGTAAGCCATAAAGCACAAGCTACGAGAAAACGGCTTTACGCAATCGTAATGTACAAAAACGCCCAAATCATCTTTATCGATACACCCGGGTTACACGAAAAGGAGCGGCTGCTTAATAAATTTATGCTCGAAGAAGCACTCAAAGCGATTGGCGATTGCGATCTCATCCTTTTTTTGGCCCCGGTGACCGATCCGATCACCCATTATGAAAAATTTTTACAGCTTGCCAAGAACCGCCCCCATATTTTGGTACTCACCAAGATAGATACGGTAAGCAATGAGGAGCTTTTAAAAAAGATTGCCGAGTATCAAAAATATCAAGATAAATTTTTAGAGCTCGTACCCGTATCGGTAAAGAAAAACATCGGCAAAGAGGAGCTGCTTGACGCCATTATCCAATATCTTCCCGAACACCCCTACTATTACGACCCCGAACTGCTTACTACCGAAAATATACGAGATATCTACAAAGAACTCATTAGAGAAGCGATTTTTGAAAATCTCAGCGACGAGATTCCTTACGAAACGGATGTAATTATAGAAAAAATAGAAGAGACTCCCACAATGGACAAAGTGTATGCAATGATTGTAGTAGAAAAACCCTCACAAAAAGGGATCATCATAGGCAAAGGAGGCGAAACCATCAAACGAATCGGAAAAGATGCCAGAAAACTTTTAGAAGAGTTTAGCGGTAAAAAAATATTTTTACATCTTTTCGTCGTGGTCAAAAAAGGATGGACAAAAAGTAAAAAAGAGATGGAAAAAATAGGATATATCTTCTAAATCGGCCAATTCATGGCATCAATTAAGATTGGTATGTTAAAATTATTCTAAATTAGGGAAATGGTCATCAATGAAAAAAGAGCAGTTTAGTAGATTTGTCACAATTAATCCATATAATAATACCTTTTTCCTTTATGAAAATGAAAGCCTCAAAAGATTTTCTCCTAAGTTTTCACCAAGAAACTATTATATCTCCTTTTTAGAAACAAAGGACTTTATCTTTACGAGCCTTGAAATCAGTAAAAATATTCCTCCCGAAGATCTTGCTGATACAATAGAGCTGCGAGTTTATGAAGAACTCGATTTAGACCAAACGATTGAATATATCATTCGATACTACGAAATTCCCTCACCCGCCCACAAAAAAGAGCGCACATTTCAAATATTTGTCACCGAACCCGCTTTAGTCCGAGAGATTTTTGCCCAAACTATACGCCAAATCCCATATATTGACACCATAATTCCCGCTCCCCTTCTTTTCCGACCACTCTACAATCAAGAAATTTTGCCAAAAGATGAAATCCATCTTTTTATCTATTTTCAAAAGGACGACGCTTTTTTAGCTATTTATAATGAAGGATATCTTCTTTACGCCAAATCCATGAAATACTCTTTTAACGACATAGCCCAGCGTCTTAGCGAGCTCAAGGGTCAAGAGGTAAAGGTTGAGGAGGTGATGCAAAATTTGGCAAAAAGTGGATTAAAATTGGAAGATCTTGATGAATTACAATACTATATGCAAGTCTTTAGTGAAATATTTATGCATATAAACGATATTTTGATCTATGCCAAGAGGGCAAACAATATCGATATGATTGACAAGATCTTTATAAGCTCAGAAATCGGCTTTATTAAAGGTATAGAAGAGTATTCTCAAACATATCTCGCTCAAGAGGCATACGATTTTCTTTTTGATTACGGGATTAAAGCCCAAGATCCTTATATCGAAGATCTCCACTTTCTTATGGCTTTAGCGGCCAAAGAGATAGTTTTAAATAAAATCGAATACCCAAATCTTACCATTTTCCAACGGCCACCTCCTTTTTTAGAGCGTCCCAGCGGTAAATTCTTAATCGCTCTTTTAGGCAGTATCATACTCTCTTCTTTGTACCCTCTGTACAACATCTTTTTAGCGTACAAAACAAAATACGATACAATCCTTTTACAAAGGGAGTATCCTAAAATCCATGCCCAAAGAGTGGCCCTACAAACACAGATCAATCATCTTAAAAAAGAGACGCAAAAACTCCAAACACTCATAGCCAAAAAAGAGAAAGGTCTAAAAAAAAGGGAAAAAATCCTTCAAGCTATTTACGATAAAAAAGTCAACTACATAATGAAAGGAGTCACCATCGCCGACTTGAGCCAAGATTTGGTCAAATACAAGATCAAAACGACGCAAATAGCAAATCATCAAAAACGTTTTGATTTTAATGTCACAGCTGTCGATGAGAAACAGATCACAAAATTTATTAAATATATTTACGATAATAAATATAAGATCTACGACGTATCGACCAAGGAGATCAACAAAACAGATCCTAACAGCAGTGTCTACTACTCAACTATAGAGGTCCAACATAAATGACACTTTTAAAAAAACTGGACGATCTTTTTGCAAAGAGACAAAAAACGGAGATACTCCTTATCAACGCCTCCATATTTTTAGGCATTATGGCTCTTGTATATCAATACCTTTTCCCTTGGAGCGAAAGAATTCTGAAAGAGGCTAAAGCCAAAAAAGAGGCAATTGAGAACAAAATCAATGCAGACAAAGCCTATATTCGCGCTATGTCGCTCAACGGGGACTCCACCTATTACATAAAGCAGTACACCAAAACGATCCAAGAGCTTAAAAAACATTTTCACTACATCAAAGCAAAAGAGGAGTATCTGGATCGTAAAATACGAGAACTCTCTTATCTTTTATATAACAAAAAAAAGTGGGCTCAGTTTTTAAACTCTTTGACACAAAAAGCGGCAAAAAATAGAGTAGAAATCAACTATATACTAAATAACTTTTTGGATGTGACCAAAAACTTCGGTCATGTTTTGGAGGTTGAGATCTCTTGTAACGGCGATTTTAAAAATTTGATCTCTTATATCAACGATATAGAGCAAAGCGATTTGGTAGTAGATGTCTACGAGCTCTCTATTTTGAACAAAAATCCATTAGAAACAATATTCAAGGTATCGGTATGGGGCATAAACTACTAATCGCTCTTTTTGGCTGTATTTTAACATTATCGGCAAACAACCAATTTGAAGATATCGACAAACTCATAGAAAAGATCAAGATACCCCGCCATGGACTAACAAAAGAGCAAATAGCCAAACTCAAAAACCCATTTATCGACCAACGAACTCTCAAAAAAATCGTTATTAAACAAAAAATTATCAAAATGAAAAGAAAAAAATTTACTCTTCGATTGCTTTCTATTTTTGATAATAGAGCTAAAATTAATGGTCGATGGTATAAAATTGGGGACAAAATAGGCTCGTACTGGCTCACCTATATCGATCCCAATCGAGCCTTTGTCCTACTGAGGGCCAAGGGCAAACAGCTTCGATTGTTTTTACATAAACATAAACGCAAACGCTCTTTGTTTCAGATATCTGAGGGGAGAAAAAAATGAAAAAAATTTTCGTGACGCTACTTCTTCTTGCGCTTTTTAGCATAGCTCAAGAAGATTGTCGTACAAAACTCTTTACCATCCAAAGCGTCCCCGGGATAACAATTGGCGAGTATATCAATAATTTGGCCGATGAGTGCGGTTTTACCGTGCTTGTCAAAGACAAATACGCCAAAAGAAAACTCCACTCCCCCCTTGGCCGACTCAATCTTAAAAACGTGACCCTCACAGATCTTTTACATATTTTACTAGATGAACACAACCTCAACTACACACTTGATGGCAATATTCTTAAGATACGCTATCTCATCACAAAAACCTTTCGGCTCGACTATATCATCACAAAACGAAAAAGCGAAACGACTACCGACGCCTCTGTGGATGTGAGCGTAGGGGGTAACAACGGCAATGGCCAAACAGCTCGCCAAGGACGGGATATCAATAAAATCCAAGCGACGGACGAGTTTGATTTTTGGAGCAAAATCCCTAAAGAGATTGCCAATATTATCAACCGTCCAGAGGATGAATACAAAGCACCTCCCCCTATCGTCAACGCAAACGCCGGTCTTATTACCGTAACGGCCACAAAAAAACAGATCGATAGGGTCAAACGCTACATAGAAAGTATAGAAAGCAGGCTCCATAAAGAGGTTTTGATCGATGTCTCCATTTTAGCGGTCGTACTAAACAAAAATGCTACTACAGGCATTGACTGGAGCCGTTTTAATCTGTTGCTCAATGGGGACTACGACGGCACCGGAAAGTTTGTACCAACCAATCCGCTCTACCAGTACCAAAGCGTAGGGACGGGTACAAATTTTAAAAATCTTAGCTATACCTCCACCGCTACGGCGATTATCAATACATCTTTGCATCTTGCCGGCATTATCAACTTTTTACAGCAAAATGGCAATGTCATCACACTCTCCAATCCAAAAGTACTCACTCTGAACAATCAGCCAGCTATCATCACGATAGGGGATACGTTTAACTATAATGTCCCTACACAAATCACTATTAGCAGCAACAACAATCCCGGAGAGGTCGCTTATACGCCCTCTTCCATCTTTGTTGGGATTTTACTCAATATCACCCCAGAAATCACGAAAGACAACGATATTATCTTGCGTATCAATCCATCTATCTCCGAGCTTCGCAATCCAGAGGAACTGGATAAGATGAACCAAAAAGGTTTTCGTGAAATAGCCCCAGATACCACGGAGAAGAAAATATCTACGGTCGTAAAAGTAAAAAATGGAGCTACGCTCATCCTTGGAGGTCTTATCTCAAACACTAAAAATTTTATGATCAACGGCGTCCCCATTCTCAAAGACATCCCTATCTTTGGCAATCTTTTCAAAAGTAAAAAGAGCGATAATAAAAGATTTGAGTTGGTATTTATTTTGCGACCGCGTATCGTTGATGGAGATACCTCAAGCTTGAGCCTAAAAGACTTTGGATATAAAAAATTGCCCAATGAAAAATAAAAGTATCTACCACGAAGCTAAAGAGGCTTTTTTGGAGACGCAAGAGAGCGGATTTATCACTTTTGAATCCAATCTTAGCTACCTACAAGAGCTCAACGATCTGGTACAAAAACCTTTTAGGCTAGCCATCTTATATGGACCACCGGGCGTTGGCAAAACCTTTTTACTTCGCCATTTTACAAAAACAACGGAACAAAAAAACGTCCATCTGCTTACTTCTCCTCTTACTTTTGAAAAAGATATTAAAAAAAGTTTAGGAATACAAAAAGATATGGATCTGCTTGATACAATCGAAGAGCTTGACGAACACCATATCTTTTTGTTAGACGAAGCGCAACTTTACACAAGCGATACGCTGGAGATAATACGCATACTCAGCGACACGCAAAAGCTAAGTTTTTTGCTCTCTTTACATCATAACGAAGAAGAGGAGCTCACGGCAAAAGAGCACTTTAAGACCCGTATTTTCAAAGAGATCAAAATGCAAGAACCAAAACTCCCAGAATTTCAGATATACATTCAAAAAAAACTCTTAAACGCCAGACTCGTAGACCTAGCCCAACGCTTTGATCAAAAAAGATCCTCTTTTATCTACCGATATACAAAAGGGAATTTTCGCCAAACCAATAAATTTTTATATAATCTTTTTGATATTTTGGAGTTTTACGATATCCACCACCCCACCAAAGTCCAATCCAAAAAGATACAAAAAAAATTTTTAGAGATGTGCGCTATTTATATGGGATATATCGATGCATGAATATGAGCTCTTAGAAAAAAGATGGAAAAGATACAAAATCAAAAAATTCATAAAAAAATTGGGAGCAGTTGGGATAGTCTTTGCGGGAGCCTATCTTATCCTTTCTTACTCTTTATCCAATCACAATACCCCTACTACTAAATACTCTACTAAGGCCTCAACCTCTTCCACCTCTACACCCCAACCAAAGTCATCGCCACAGATGCAAAAAAGCGCCCTCTCCCAAGAAATATCCTTTCTATCATCATCAATATCCTCTTCTGATTCTTCCTATTCTTGCACCTCTTTGGCAGCTCCTCTTTTATTACCGAATCTAGAGTTTGAAAAGTATCTTAGTGCACCAACCAAACCTACAAAAGCTATTCCTCGCCACCCCCTAAAGACTCAGCCAAAAAAGGCCTCGTATACCAAATCCTCTTCTTCAACAACTCCAGTGCAGCATAAAAAACTACTTCACATCCAAACTCAAAAAAGCGACATAAAAACGCTACAAGAAACTTTTGCAAACCATCCAAACAAAAATATCGCTTTATTAATAGCTCAAAAATTTTACGAGCTTCATAAATACCCACAAGCGCTGGAATGGAGTATCAAAGCCAACGAATTTGATAAATCGGATGAAAAAAGCTGGATCATTTTTGCTAAATCAGCCTATAAAATGGGAGATAAAAGACGGGCACTGGACGCTTTATACGCCTATTTACTCCACCATCCAAGTCCTAGGGCCCAAGCACTCTATCTTCAAATGCAAAAGGGAACATTTCAATGAGAGTGATACTTATATCTCTATCTTTTCTCCTCATAGCCCACGCTACGGATATCTCTTCGCTCATCAAAGCCTATAAAAATAAAAAGTACGCATATGTGTGCAATAAAGGATACAAACTTTTCGACAAACTCCAAAAAGATCAGAATCTCACTATGATGTATGCTTTTTCCTGTTTACGTATCGACTATATCAACAGATTAGCCGTACCTATTTTGGTTTTGAGCAAAACGCCGCAAGCTCGATATAACCGAGCCTATTTCTCTTTGATCCTCACCCAAAAGAACATGCTGACTTCGGCTCTTTTTGACGGTACTACTTTCCCTCCCATCCATCTTCCACAAACCCCCTACATCCTCTCCAAAGTTTTTCATCTCTATTTTCAAAAAAAGTATAAAAAAACCGATAATGAGTATGTAATGCAAGATAAAGAGCATAATACGACATATAAAATGAGCGTTGGGAAAGATAAATATGGCAAAGTACTTATTATCAAAGAGATACGACCAAATAAGATTATTACCCATCAGTACCGGTAAATCAAAATGGACAAAATATTAAATTTTATTCTTCGCCACCTCCCCCTTAATCAGGTGGCTCAACTACAACAGATCCAAAAGGAAAGTACTTCACCCAAACAGGCCATCTACTCCTTGATCAATCAAAAAATCTTCTCTGAAGAGCAGATAGTCCAAATTTTGGCAAAAGGTCTCAGACACGGGGAGCTTCTCCCTCAAGACCTACAAGAACTCTCTGGCACCATTCAAGAAAAAGCCCTCGAATCTTTTGCCAAAAATCTTGGTATAGAGTACATCGATTTAGACTCTTATGACATCAACTTAAAAGTCGCTTCCAAAATCCCTCTCAACCAACTCAAAAAATATCACGCCATACCTGTAAAAGAGAGCGACCTATCGCTTATCGTAGCGATTGCCGATCCCCTCGATATCGGAGCGCAAGACGCTCTCCAACGTCTTTTTCCCAAAAAACCGATTAAACTTGTTTTGGCACAACAGCACCAAATAGATAATTTTCTCAATAAATTAGAATTAAATGAAAACATCAAAGAGTATATCGATGAAATCAGAAGAGACTTACAAAACGGCATAGGGGATAAAGAGGAGTTAGAAGAGTCAAGCGCTATTTTAAAACTTATTGAGGCAATCCTTAAGTCTTGTATCCTCTCTCGTGCCAGTGATATCCATATCGAGCCCACCGAAAACAACTGCGTCGTCCGAGCCAGAATCGATGGGCTGCTCACTGAAAAGTTCATTTTCGATAAGGATATCTACCCACCTCTGTCCTCTAGACTCAAACTTTTGGCCAATCTTGATATCGCTGAGAAGAGGAAACCCCAAGACGGACGCTTCTCAGAAGTTATTATAGGCAAAGAGTATGACTTTCGTATCTCCACACTGCCTATCGTCTTTGGAGAATCCATCGTTATGCGGATCTTAGACAAGACAAAAGCGATGATCCCGCTTGAAGAAGCGGGAATGAGTAAATATAATTTTGAAATTTTTACCAAGGCCCTTAAAACCCCATATGGGATCATCTTGGTCACGGGCCCCACTGGAAGCGGTAAATCAACTACTTTGTACGGCGCTCTTAATATGCTAAGAAGCGTAGAAAAAAAGATCATTACCGTCGAAGATCCGGTAGAGTATAAAATCAATCTCGTACAACAAGCCCAAGTCAATCCAAAAATCGGATTTACTTTCGCCTCTGCTCTGCGCTCCATTCTTCGTCAAGACCCAGATATCGTCATGATCGGTGAGATTCGTGATCAAGAGACGATGCGTATCGCCACCCAAGCCGCTCTTACTGGCCACCTCGTCCTCTCCACTCTCCATACCAACGACGCCATCAGCGCCATCAACCGAATGATCGATATGGGCATTGAACCTTATTTGGTAAGCGGGGCTCTGATCGCCATAGAAGCTCAACGGCTGGTACGCCGTATCTGCCCACATTGCAAAACCCAAACAGAGCTAGAACCAAAAGTATTAGAAGAGATTAAAGGGTATTTACCTCCAAACTACAGATTTTTCAAAGGCAAAGGGTGCAAACATTGCGATTTTACCGGATACAGTGGACGAGAGATGATATGCGAGGTACTCAACGTGGACGAGGATATCTCTCGTATGATAGCAAAAGAGGAGAGCAAAGAGGCCATCTTTAACGCCGCCACAAAAAAAGGCTTCAAACCGATGATCTATGATGGCATAGTCAAAGCGATCCAAGGCTCTACCACTATCGATGAAGTATTGCGCGTAACGAGGTTGTAATGCGATACTACAATGTCAAAGTACTGAGTAAAGGAAAAAAAGATTATATTCTTGTGAAGTCGGAGAATAAAAAAGAGGCTCTCAAAAAGGCCAAACTCAAAACCAACGGCATTATCCTCAAAATAGAAGAGACCTCTCCTCCACTAGAAGAGCATTTAAAAGAGATCCAAAAACAGCTCCAAAATCTACGCAAGGGCAAAATCAAACGCCGAGACCTCATCGCCGCCATTCGCCAGCTCGCCGTCATGGCCAACGCTGGAATTCCAATCCACGACAGCCTCACGGAAATAGCCAACCATACTACAAATCAGCAGCTTAAAGTCATCTTGAGCGATCTGGCCGAAAGCATCAACGCAGGTATTAGCTTCTCTAAGTCTTTAGAAAAATATAGGCCACAGCTTGGCTCTTTGACCATTACGATGATCCGCCTAGGCGAACAGACGGGGGACATGTCCCACGCCCTCTTCACGCTCGCCGATATTTTAGAAAAAATTGACGAGAATGTGCGTAAATTCAAAAAAGCAATCCGCTATCCTCTCATCACTCTAACAGCCATGGGCATCGCTTTTACTATCCTCATTACATATGTGGTGCCAAAATTTAAATCGATCTTTGCCAAATTTCACGCTGAACTTCCACTGCCCACAAAAATTCTTCTTTGGCTCGAACACGCTTTTAACACATATGGGCTCTATATCCTACTAGGACTCACGCTTACGATCATCATCTCCGTCTATCTTTATCGTACCAATAAAAACTTCAAATATAGCCTTGACGCACTCTTTTTACACACCTATTTGCTCAAAGATATCATCTACTACGCCCAACTCAATCGCTTTATGATGGTCTTTTCCGAACTGACAAAAGCGGGCATACCCATTATCGATGGTCTAGACAACGCCATCAATATGGTCGAAAATAGCGTGATCAAAGAGAAACTTGCCACGGTCAAGACGATGGTCGAAAAGGGTTCATCCATCGAAGAAGCTTTTGCCGAGACAAAACTTTTTGAAAGTATGATTTTGCAGATGTTAGCGGCCGGCGAGGCAAGCGGGCAGCTTGATGCGATGATCGAAAAGATCACCGAGTATTACGGAATGAAATTTGACAACATCTTAGACAATCTCTCCAGCTACATCGAGCCCATTATGCTCGCTATCATAGCCGGCTTGGTACTGCTCTTGGCTCTTGGCATATTTTTACCGATGTGGGATATGGCCAAAGTGGTCCAAGGCCATTAGGGCAAGAGTCCGGCCTCTTGCAAAAAACGGCTGGGCAAAAACTCTTGCTTTTTGACTCGATCATATTTGGCATAGCTAAGATACAAAAGCTCTTTAGCCCTCGTAACGGCCACATAAAAGAGTCTGCGCTCCTCTTCAATGGAGCCCCCTTTTGAGACAAGCCTAAGATTTGGAAAACGCCCCTCCATCAAATCCACCACATACACCTCGCTAAACTCAAGTCCTTTACTAGCATGGACGGTAAGGAGATTGACTCCCTCACCTTGACTCATCTCGCTGCCGCCCAATACCATCGCATTATAGAAACGATACAGATCATCATAATTATGAGCCAAATGGGCTATGAGAGCAAAACGCCGCTCTATACGCTCTATTGTTTGATAATACCGCTCCTTGTCTATCGAACCATCTTTTCGCTTCGCTCTATTTTTGGCTAAAATCTTTTTAATATACTTTAAAATAAAAGAGCCTCTTAATGCCTCTATCGCCTGTCTTGGCCGTTTAATACGCCGAAATTTTTTTTGTAATACTCGCAAATCTTCCAAAAAGAGTACTGCATCTTCGCTCATTCTGGGATAGGTAAGCAGAGGATGGGCTTTGATACGCTCATCGATAGCCAAATGGCTAAAGCGGCTTTTGCTCGCTGGTTGAAGGGTATCTTCAAAGAGGGCTAGCTGATAACTTCTCTCCTTTTTTGCAAAGGGATTTTTGATATCTTTTGGCTCTTGCACTCCGCGTACCATATCCCCCTCGCCACATCGTATCAACGCCTCATACAGCTCTTTGGCACTATTGGCTCCAATCCCCTTTGCATATTCAAAAATATGGATAAAGCTCAAAAGATCCTTGGGGTTGAGGAGCAAAGAGAGCAGATCAAATAAAGCTTTGATCTCTTTCATATCAAAAAGACTCTGCCCTCCTTTTCGTTTGCACGAAAGACCTTGATCTCGCAAAGCCGCCTCTATCCCATCGGCACTGGCATTATTGCGAAATATAACGGCGATTTGATCTTTTGGGGTCGAAGAGAGCTTGATGAGCCTAGCAATCTTTTCATACTGCTCATACAGATCAAAAAAGGCCAGTAGCTTTGGAGGCACCGCCTTTTTTTGATTCATTACCTCCAATTTTTTGGGATAGATACGCTCATTGTATGCAATCACCCTATTGGCAAGATCGAGGATATACTTTGTGGATCGATAGTTTTTGCTCAGATTAAAGATCCTTGCATCTGGGTATCGGTAATGAAAGCTAGCGATAATATCGATATTGGCTCCGTTAAACGCATAGATACTCTGATCGTAATCTCCTACACAAAACAAAGAGTTGTAGTGCAGCGCCTCTAAAAATCGCCCCTGTAGATTATTGGTATCTTGGTATTCATCCACCAGTACTTCTGTAAAATGTGGCAATCGCTCTTTGTACTCGATAACTTTGAGTAAAAGATCGTTGAAGCTCAAAAATCCATATTCGCTTTTTAGCTCCTCAAACTCTAATGTGATATCCTCATAAATAGGAACGAGTTCCTCATGCTCTGGATATTTTTTTCGCATCCAAGCTCCAAATCCTTGCTCCATCTGGGCGTTTTGGTACAAAGAGTAAAGATCAAAAAGCGTCGAAGCGGCAAAAGCTTTTGTCTCAAAATGGCTCAAGTCTCTGCGCTCGTAAATACTTTTAAACAAAAGTTTTAGCTCCTTTGGCTGTTTAAGAACCAGCTTTGGATCGATAGCTTTGAGCCATCGGTAACTAACCGCATGGAATGTCCCCGCCTCTATCTTTTTGGCCAAACTTCCAAAGCGGCTCTGTATTCGCCCTATCATCTCTTGAGCCGCTTTGTTAGTAAAAGTGAGCAACAATATCTCTTGAGGCTGCACTCCTCGCTCTAAAAGATAAGATATCCTCGCTACAATGGTAGAAGTTTTACCCGTCCCGGCACTTGCAATGACAAGATTATGTCCAAAAGGGGCGGTGGCAGCTTGGAGCTGCTCTGGATTGAGTGACGATAGCATCGGTCTCCTTGGAGTATGGGGTAATTTTTTGGTACAATTGGGCAAAATTTTTTGCTTAAAGGCTACTTAAATGAGCGAGACGACCAAGTACAATCCCCAAAAAATAGAGCAGCAATTTTACCAAATCTGGGAGAGCCGAGGATATTTCGAGATTGATGGCAACAAAAAGATCCAAAAAGGCGAAACTTTTTGTATCATGATGCCACCTCCAAATGTGACGGGACGACTCCATATCGGTCATGCCCTCACCTTTACCCTCCAAGATATCATGGTGCGTTACAAACGGATGGATGGGTATGAAACCTTGTGGCAGCCGGGTACCGATCATGCCGGTATCGCTACCCAAAACGTTGTGGAAAAGCAGCTTTTGGCCAAAGGGATCAAAAAAGAGGATATCGGCAGAGAGAAATTTTTGGAGTATGTATGGCAATGGAAGGAAGAGTCTGGCAACGCCATCGTTACGCAGCTGCGTCTATTAGGCGTGAGTCCTGCCTGGAGTAGGGAGCGCTTTACGATGGATGAGGGACTCAAAAACGCCGTACGAGAAGCTTTCGTACGCCTCTATGACGAGGGACTCATCGTTAAAGGCAATTATCTGGTCAACTGGTGTACCCACGACGGGGCACTGAGCGATATTGAGGTAGAGTATGAAGAGAAAGAGGGCGCCCTTTACCATATCAAGTACCCCATTGTTGGAAGCGAGGAATATCTCGTAGTAGCCACCACCAGACCCGAGACCTATTTTGGCGATACCGCCGTGATGGTCAATCCAGATGATGAGCGCTACAAACACCTCATTGGCAAAAAGGTGCGTCTGCCGCTAATCGACAGAGAAATACCTATCATCGCCGATGAGCATGTGGATATGGAGTTTGGTACGGGAGCGGTCAAAGTCACCCCAGCCCACGATCCCAACGACTATGAAGTAGGCAAACGGCACAATCTGCCCTTTATCACTATTTTCGATGAAAAGGGGATTTTAAACGAAGAGGCCAGCGAATTTGCCGGGATGGAGCGTTTGGAAGCTAGACAAAAGGTGGTCGAGCGACTGGAAGAGAAAGGATTTATCGAAAGAATCGAGCCCCATATCCATCAAGTGGGTCACTGCTACCGCTGCGGCAACGTGGTAGAGCCCTATATCTCTCCCCAGTGGTTTGTCAAGGCCGATATCGCCAAAGAGGCCGTACGAAAAGTCAATGCGGGAGAGACTAAATTCTATCCGCCCCAATGGCTCAACAACTTTAACGCTTGGATGCGTGAGCTAAGAGACTGGTGTATCTCCAGACAGCTATGGTGGGGACACCGAATTCCCGTGTGGTACTGCAAGAGTTGCGGCAACGAGTGGGCAAGCAAGCAAGAAAAAGAGAGCAAATGTCCAAAATGTGGCAGCACAGATATCTACCAAGACCCCGATGTCCTCGATACCTGGTTTAGCTCGGCTCTTTGGCCATTTTCCACTCTTGGCTGGGGCAATGGCGATTGGGGCAAAGGCATCAAATGGAACGAGGAGGACTTGGAAAAATTCTACCCCAACGATCTGCTCATCACCGGATTTGACATCCTCTTTTTCTGGGTGGCTCGGATGATGATGATGGGTGAGCATTTCTTGCATCAACTTCCATTCAAAGATGTCTATTTGCACGCCCTCGTACGGGACGAATATGGTCAAAAGATGAGCAAATCCAGAGGCAACGTGATCGATCCGATCGATACGATCAAAGAGTACAGCGCCGATGCTTTGCGCTTCACTCTCGCAGCCCTCGCCGTCCAAGGAAGAGATATCAAACTATCAAAAGATCGGCTAGAGCTCTATCGCAACTTCACCAACAAGCTCTACAATGCCGCCAGATTTTTGCAAATGCACCAAGATCATTTTGAGGATTTGGCCAACATCCAGATCACTACCGATCTAGGGCGCTATATCAAAAGCCGTTTTGACCAAGCGACCAAAGAGATGCGGCATAATCTCGACTCCTATCGCTTCAACGACGCGGCCACCACCCTTTATCGATTTTTGTGGGGAGAGTTTTGCGACTGGGGGATCGAGCTCTCCAAAGCCAACAAAGCGAGTATCCCAGAACTAGGAGCTATCTTTAAAGAGTCGATGAAACTTTTGCACCCTTTTATGCCTTTTATTACCGAATACCTTTACCAAGAGCTGAGCGGATCGAGCTTGGAAGAGAATGAATCGATCATGATCCAGCCCTATCCTCAAGCACAACCCATTGATGAAGAGATAGAGGAGAAATTTGCTACTATCATCGATGCGGTAGTGACTTTGCGCCGAGCCAAAGCCCTTATCGATATGGCCAACAAAAAGATCCCTTTGGCATATGTCAAAGCCCATCTTGACGAAGCGGCCAAAAGCTACATCCAAAAATTGGCCAAAGTAGAGAAAATTGAGACCACCAAAGAGCCTATCGAAAAAGCGGTAGCCGATATCGGTGAAAAAATGGAGGTCTTCATACCACTTGAGGGCATTGATCTGAGCCCAATAAAAAACCGCCTCACCAAACAAAAAACAAAACTGGAAAAAGAGATGATGAAACTGCAAAAGATGCTTGGTAACGAGAATTTTGTCAAAAATGCTCCCCAAGAGGTGGTAGAACAGAATAAAAAAGCTTTCCAAGAGACCAAAGAGAAATTAGCCAAGATTGAAGAAGAATTGGCAAGGCTGGGATAATGGAGAAAATCTACGAGATGTTACAGCTCCAAAATGAGCTCAACACCGATACCAACGGCCCAAACTGGCGAGAGGGCAGGACGAAAAACGGCAAAGTGATCAACTGGAAGCGCTGCATTACGATGGAGACGGCCGAACTGATCGACTCCTTTCCTTGGAAGCACTGGAAGAGTATCGACGCCAAACCAAACTTTAAAAATGCAAAAATAGAGCTTGTCGACATCTGGCATTTCGTGATGAGCTATCTTTTACAGCACAATTCCTTGGATGAGGCGGCTAGAATGGTCGATAACCTCAAAAATGTCAAAAGTGATATCAAAATTACCCAGTGGCAAAACGATAAAGTGGATGAGTATCTGGATATTTTCGAGGAGTTGATGGCGCTCTCATTGGTCAAAAACGATAGCGAGATACTACAAGAGTCTTTAATGGAACAGTTTTTCAAGGCCTGTGACGCAGTAGGGCTGTCGTTTGATGAGCTCTATCGCCTCTATATTGGCAAAAACGCTCTCAATCAATTTCGGCAAGAGCACGGCTACAAAGAGGGGTCCTATCAAAAGATCTGGAATGGCAAAGAGGACAATGAAGTGATGCAAAAGATCTTGGAAGAAAACCCAAATATAAGTTTTAATCAGCTTAAAGCAAAACTGCTCATAAGATATAAAGATTGTAGCTCGGCGCAGCTGTAAGCCGAGTTCTGTCGTGGATAGCAATTTATCTACGCTCTATGTCACCATAGAGCTCTAGCGTCGCACTCGAAGTGTGAGGCTCCAACCTGGTGCGACTTGCTGCGGGTTGGGTTTACACTGCCCTCTTTGTCGCCAAAGAGGCGGTGAGCTCTTGCCTCACCTTTTCACCCTTGCCTGTGCCTTGCGGCCATCGGCGGTCTCTTTTCTGTTGCACTTTCCCTCAGCTTCGCCCAAAAGGCTCGCTGGCCACCGGTTAGGTGGAACCCTGCCTCACTGCAGCTCGGACTTTCCTCTTGGCCTTGGCCAAGCTGCTATCCGCTGCGCCGGCACAATTATAGCTTAAATTTCCCTGAAACTCAAGTCCTCTATTTAACCATTTCGCAGATATCTTTTGCTTTCATAGCTTCCACATCCGCAATAGATTTAATAGTTCCTCGCTCTTTAGCCTCTTTGGCATATTTGACACCAAGATCATAAGCTTTTTCATTGAGCTCGATAAATCTGGGAGGCACTTTTGAGATCATCGTCTCATAAACTAGATCATTTGGCAATACTTGCGTCATCTCAATGGTCACGCCAAGAGCCACTACGGATTGGGTCACCACGTTTCCTACTTCCTCTTTGGCGATGGAGATGATAGGAATGGCAAACATCTCCCATTTTTGGATATCTTCCTCGGTTGGAGTAACGAGGTTTGGCTCGATGACGATGATGCCCCCATCTTTCACACCACCTTTGAATTGGTTGTAACTCACTTGTGCGGTAGAGAGCATATACTCGATCTCACCCTCGTTGGCATAAGGGTAGAGGATCTCTTCGTCATCTAAGATGATATCTACCTTGGTAGGACCGCCTCGTACTTGAGAAGTATATGTCGCCGCCTTGACGCCATAACCGCCCGCTTTTATCTTGGCCGCCGCCAAGATCTCTCCTGCGAGCAAAACACCTTGTCCACCCACACCGGTAAATCGTAATTGATGTCTCATAGTCAACTTCCTTTGAGTTCGTTTTGTTATTTCTTTGAATAACTACTATGAGTAGTGATTCAACAAGAGGGCCAAGCCCTCGGTTTTGTTAGAATGGTTTTACTTGGATAGGAATATCTACTTTTTTCTTGTTCTGCGCCGCTTCGATCACGAGATCGTACGCATCGCAATACTCCATCTGATCGTCTACATGATGCAAGATTCCAGTTGGAAAATAGTTGATCTTCTCCTCTTCTGGAAGTTTTTCATACTTGGCTTTTGGCAATGTGATCTCATCGAGCCAGTTTTGGTTTTGGATCGCCTCGCCCATTTTATTTTTCCGTCCAAGGTTGACATGGCAGTTACTAAAGACATCGAAGAAGCTAAATCCACGATGTTCAAAACCTTTGACAAACATTTTCTCAAGTTTTTTAGGATCGGTAACGGTCTCTCTGGCGATAAAGGTAGCTCCAGCACCCTCGGCCAGTTTACACGCATCAAAGGTAGGATCGACGTTGCCGTATTGGGTCGTAACGGACCACATCCCTTTTGGCGTCGTAGGACTCACTTGGGAGTTGGTCAGACCATAGATAAAGTTGTTGATGAGGATGAAATTGAGATCGATGTTTCTACGACATCCGTGGATCGTATGGTTTCCACCAATCGCTAGACCATCCCCATCCCCTGCGACGACGATGACATGTTTATCTGGATTGGCCAGCTTGATGCCTGTGGCGTATGCGACCGTTCGCCCGTGGGTGGTATGGACCGTGTTGCAGTTGAGATAGGAGC
The DNA here is from genome assembly GCA_015494715.1 of Campylobacterota bacterium. GTDB lineage: Bacteria > Campylobacterota > Campylobacteria > Campylobacterales > Nitratiruptoraceae > Nitratiruptor. The sequence goes on along the minus strand of WGAT01000035.1, from coordinate 17,107 downwards.
TAAATCGCCCGCTACATCCAATCCCTGAGACGACACATACATCGTCCATATTCCATCCAAGCTTATCGATGGCTCGAATCACCGCCTTAAGGATAATTCCATCCCCACAACCCCAACACCAAAGTGTGGGCATCTTATCCGTTCGTAGATATTCGTTATAGTTAAATGCCATAATCTCCCCTTTAGATTCCCATTTCTTTGAGTTTGTCGATAATTTCTGCCGGACTGATCGGTCGACCGTTGGCTTTATTGAGCGCAACTGGACGCTTTTTCATCACTCGCTCTACCTCATCGATATACTGACCCATATTAAGCTCTGGCATCAAGATTTTTTCTGCCGGAAATCTCTCTCCTATCTCTTTCATCTTCTCTTCGGGACTTGGCCAAAGAGTGATCGGTCGAAACATTCCTACCTTTTTACCCTCAGCTCTTAACCGATTGATCGCTTCTCTCGCACTTCTGCTTACGCTACCATAAGCTACGATAAGCCATTCGGCGTCATCGAGCATATACTCCTCATAGCTATCGAGCAAATCTTTTCTTCTAGAGTCGATCTTTCTATGCAGCCGCTCAATTAGATTTTGACAGATCTCGGCATCCTCGGTAGGAAAGCCTGTTGGTCCGTGATGCAGTCCTGTTAGGTGAAATCGATACCCTTGAAACATTGGAGGAATAACCGCTGGCTTATCCAGTGGCACGTCAAAAGGCTTGAATTCCTCTTTTGGAATGGACGGATCGGGGGTGGCTCGATTGACAATGGATGCTTTGACCTCTTCGAGATCTGGCAGCACCGCTTTACCATGCATGTGGCCTAGAGTCTCATCCAAAAGGACAAACACAGGCGTCATCAGCTCTTCAGCCACATTGAACGCTCGTACCACTTCTGTATAGCACTCCTCGAGGCTTCCAGGGCAAAAGGTGATAGATTTGTAGTCTCCATGAGTGGGGGCTTTTGCCTGATTGACATCCCCTTGTTGTACGCGTGTAGGCAAACCGGTAGAAGGACCGCCTCGCATGACGTTGGTGATAACAAGCGGCGTCTCGGTCATAAATCCTAAACCAATCTGCTCAGCCTTGAGACTGATACCAGGGCCTGAGGTGTTGGTCATGGACTTCACGCCGCTCATACTAGCACCCAAAGCCACGGAGATACCTGCGATCTCATCCTCCATTTGGATAAACTTTCCGCCAACTTTTGGCAGGCGTACGCTCATCTCGTGAGCGATCTCACTCGATGGGGTAATAGGATATCCGCCAAAAAATTTACACTCCGCATCGATCGCGGCGATTGCGGCCAGTTCGTTTCCGCTCGATATTACTTCTCTTGCCATTCTTTCTCCTTATGCGCAAAGTGCTTTGAGATCTTCTTCTCGTGCCATATAATGATTTTTCTTGATAGCTTCGGCTCTCTCTTTGGCCTCTTTGGAGAGCTTGGCAAACTTATACTCTTTTCTATCGGCTACCATGATAGCGAAGTCCGGACACTCCAGCTCGCAATCGTTACAGCCGATACAGCTATCAGGATAGACCACCTTGACCATCGCTCCTAGGATCGTTTTGGGCTCTGGCACCATCGCGAGTACGCCCGCAGGACAATACGCCACACACAGATCGCAGGCTTTACAATTTTTCTCTTCTACCCACACAGGGGTATTTTCAGGGGCTTTGAGCAATCCCATATCATTCTCCTTTATCTAAAGTAATTTCCCTACCGCACAGCTTAGAAAACTTTTGGTTTTTAAACCTATATTTTGAGCACTTGAGAGTTCATCCTCACAAAGAGGATATCCCAAAGAGCGTAAAATATTTTTAAATCGTTCCTCTTCTTCGCCGCTTTTTATATCTACTGTTACAATTCGAGGCTCTTTTGTCAAATCTACTTCGATAAAATCAAAAAAGGGCGCGAGGGCTTTTTTAATGCTATTGGCGCACCCCTCGCACCGGATATTGAGCACCTCGAAGCTCTTTTTCACTTTTTACCCAATACGTGTGCCACCGTTTTACCAATATCGGCAGGCGACTCGACCACATGTACGCCAGCATTTCGCAAAGCTTCCATCTTCTCTTGAGCAGTCCCTTGACCTCCACTAATAATCGCTCCAGCATGCCCCATACGCTTACCTTTTGGAGCGGTTTGGCCGGCGATAAAAGCTACTACTGGCTTGGTAATATTTTGTTTGATAAATTCTGCCGCTTCGATCTCGAGCGTTCCGCCAATCTCACCAATCATAACGATCGCCTCAGTCTCGGGATCCGCTTCAAAAAGTGGCAAGAGCTGCTTGTAGCTCAGTCCTATGATCGGATCGCCCCCGATACCCACGGCCGTGGTAATACCAAGCCCCTCTTTGACCACCTGGTTACTCGCTTCATAGGTCAAAGTCCCAGATTTTGAGATAAGACCCACAGGCCCTTTTTTGAAGATAAATCCGGGCATGATACCGATTTTGCACTCTTCGGCCGTGATGATACCGGGGCAGTTTGGCCCGATGGTCTTCATCCCCTTTTTGGTAGCGTACATCTTGGCATACATCATATCTTTAACAGGCGCCCCTTCGGTGATAATGACGGCTAGATCGATCCCAGCATCTGCTGCTTCCATCACTGCATCGGCGGTAAAGGCTGGAGGAACGAAGATCATACTCACAGTCGCACCTGTAGCGTCTACCGCCTCTTTGACAGTATTGAAGACTGGGCGATCCAGATGAGTTTGGCCACCTTTGCCCGGTGTCACGCCTCCTACGATCTTCGTACCATAGTCGATACATTGCTGGGAGTGAAACGTGCCCTCTTTTCCCGTAAAACCTTGAACGATTACTTTTGTATCTTTATGGACCAAAATACTCATTGGAGTTCTCCTTTCGCAGCGGCTACCGCTTTTTTTGCACCATCAGCCAAATCGGTAGCTGGAATGATATTGGGGATATTGGCGTTTTTCAAAATTTCAGCCGCCTCTTCGGCATTTGTACCATCGAGTCGTACGACAACTGGCACATTGACCTCTACCTGTTTAGTCGCTTGCAATATTCCATTGGCGATCCTATCGCAGCGTACGATTCCACCAAAGATATTGACAAAAATACTCTTGACATTTTCATCTTGCAAAATCAGCTCAAACCCTTTGGCCACGGTCTCAGCGCTTGCGCCGCCGCCCACATCCAAGAAGTTGGCAGGCTCTCCGCCTTCATATTTAATGATATCCATCGTAGCCATCGCAAGTCCAGCACCATTGACCATACAGCCAACGTTCCCATCCAGATTGACATAGCTTAAGCCATACTTCTCAGCCTCGTGCTCCACTGGATCTTCTTCGCTCAGGTCTCGCATCTCATGGATATCGGGATGTCTAAACAAAGCATTGTCGTCAAATCCCATCTTTGCATCCAACGCCAAAAATTTTCCATCCCCCGTTTTGATAAGAGGGTTGATTTCTATTAAGTTGGCATCTTTATCCATATACACTTTATAAAGCGCCTCGGCAAACTGGATAAAGGGTCGGATCTCCTCTTTAGATAGTCCCAAACCAAAAGCGAGCTTTCTTCCATGAAAGCCTTGGAAGCCAATCGTTGGATCAATGGCCACTTTGATGATCTTTTCGGGATTTTTGGCCGCCACTTCTTCAATCTCCATACCCCCCTCGGTTGAAGCCATCATCACGGGCATCTCGCTACTGCGATCGAGCACCATACCCAGATAGTACTCTTTTTGAATGTCGGCTCCCTCTTCGATGTAGACCTTTTCTACTTTTTTGCCCTCAGGGCCGGTTTGGTGGGTAACAAGGGTCATACCAAGCATCTCTTCGGCAATCTTTTCTACCTCTTCGGGGCTTTTGGCCAATTTTACACCACCGGCTTTACCACGACCTCCCGCATGGATTTGGGCTTTGACCACCCAAAGATCGCCACCAAGCTTTTGCGCTATCTCTTTGGCTTCAGGTCCACTAAAAGCCACTTCTCCTCGGGGTACTGGCACCCCATACTCTCGAAATATCTCTTTGGCTTGATACTCATGGATATTCATCTAGACTCCTTTTATTGTTTTGCCCAAAGTTTTCTACCCTCTTCATAGAGGTCGTTGCCATAAATGTCGTTGACCACCACCACGGGAAAATCTTCTACTACGATTTCTCGTACCGCCTCGGGACCAAGCTCTGGATAAGCGATCACTTTGGCATCCTTGATCCGTTTGGCCAAAAGTGCTCCGGCACCGCCTACGGCTCCAAAGTAGACCGCTTTATATTTTTTGCAAGCCTCTTTGACATCTTGGTTTCGCTTGCCTTTTCCGATCATCCCCTTAAGACCATGTTCGATCAAAATCGGCGCATAACTATCCATCCGATAGCTCGTCGTCGGCCCGGCACTTCCGATCACCTCACCCGGTTTTGGAGGCGTGGGACCTACATAATAGATCACTGCCCCTTGAAGATCAAAAGGCAAAGGCTCACCGTTTAAAATCAAATCTACCAATCTCTTGTGCGCCGCATCTCTAGCAGTATAGAGCGTACCGCTAAGATAGACGATATCTCCTGCTTTGAGTTGACTTACATCCTCATCACTGAGTGGAGTTTGTAGCTTGTATTCAGCCATTTTGGGTCCTTATATGGTAATATGTGCGTGCCGTGAGCTATGGCACTGGATATTGACCGCAACCGGTAAAGAGGCAATATGACACATACGACCCGGCTGATAGGTTTCAATATGAACCCCCAAAACCGTTTGGGTACCGCCCATGCCCATAGCTCCGATCCCTAATTTATTGAGCTCTTCTTGGATCTCTTTTTCAAAAGCATCGAGTTCTGGATCTGGATTTGACGTACCTACATCTCTAAATAGAGCGTGTTTACTCATTACGGCCGCATAATCAAAACTACCACCTACGCCTACGCCTACGACAATAGGAGGACACACATTTGGACCAGCGTCACTGACTACTTGCTTAACGAAATTTAAAATCCCCTCTTTGCCTTGTGCTGGCGCCAAAACGGTAGCCCTGCTTCCATTTTCACTCCCGCCACCTTTTGCGGCAAATTCAATATCTATCTTGTCGCCTTCTACGAGATCAAAATAGATAATAGGAGGGAGATTGTAGCCTACTTTATCTTTGAGGTTGGCTCTTGTAAAACAATCGCAAGTAGAGGCTCTTAGATACCCCTCCTCGTAGCCTCGTCTCGTACCCTCGTAAATAGCCTCTTTGAGCGTGCCGCCTTCTACTTGTACATCGCTTCCCACTTTGACAAAAAAGATGGCAAGACCCGTATCTTGACACAGAGGCTTCTCTTCACTTGCCGCTATTTCGGCATTTTCTAGCAGCTGTTCTAGTACCGCTTTGGAGACGATACTCTCCTCTTTCTCCAAGGCCTCCTGTAAGGCTTTGTGCATATCCTCGCTCAAATGGGTAGTAGAATAGATAATGGTATCGCGTATCGCTTTGACGATATCATCATAGTGGACTGTTCTCATTTTTTATCCCCAAAGTAGTTTTGGTTTTCGAGTATATCTATCAACTCTTTAACCGAATCAAGACTTCGTTTAAACTCTTTTTTCTCCCTAGGAGCCAGCTGTAACTCGATAATCTCTTCGACTCCATTGCTTCCAAGCGTTACGGGGACGCCGTTTGGAATGCCGTGGACTCCATACTCGCCCTCTAAGAGGGTTGAACAAGGATAAATCTTTTTAGAGTCTTGCAAAATGGCCTCTACCATAATGGCCGTCGCTTTACCCGGGGCAAAATAAGCACTCGTACCCATCAATTTGACAATCTGAGCGCCTCCTTTTTTAGTGGCTTCCACCACCTCATCTAGCTCTTTTGGAGTCAAAAGGTCAGTTATTGGAATGCCTGCGACTGTAGAGTACCTAGGCAAGGGTACCATATAATCGCCGTGTCCTCCGATAACGGTCGCTCGAATCTGTCCGGCCCCAAACCCAAGCTTTTCATAAATAAAGTGGGTCATTCGCGCCCCGTCTAAAATCCCAGCCATTCCAATAACTCTGTTTTTTGGAAATCCACTCTTTTTCAAAGCCACATAGGTCATCGTATCGAGTGGATTTGTTACTACGATGATGATAGAATCAGGAGCGTGCTCTTTGATATTTTCTACCACTTCGCTCACGATATCGGCATTTGCGAAGAGCAGATCATCCCTACTCATACCGGGTTTTCTCGGAAAACCAGCCGTTATGACGACAACTTTACTCCCCTCAATGTCGCTATAATCTTTAGCGGCGGTAACGATGGAGTGCGTTCGTACCGCTGCGGCGGCTTGGTTCATATCCAAGGCTTTTCCTTGGGCCCTATCTTTGTCTCTGTCTACCAAAACGACTTCGTGCGCCAATCCTTGCATAGCGATGGAGTAGGCCACGATACTTCCCACATTTCCCCCAGCCCCTACGATAGAGACTTTTGAACTTTTTGCCATTCACTCTCCTTTATAGCGGGGGCCTTGCCCCCAAAATTTGCAAAATCTTTAGATATTGTCAATGATTTCGTTAAAGACCTTGCTTGGCCGCATAGCGGCTTGTACTTTTTCCTCGTCTGGATGATAGTAACCTCCAATATCGGCCGGTTTACCTTCGGTGGCTTTTATTTCAGCCAAGATTTTTTCTTCGTTTTCAGCAAGTTTTTGAGCTATTGGGGCAAATTTGGCTTCAAGCTCGCTATCGCCACATTTGCTCAGCTCTTCGGCCCAAAATCGCGCAAGATAGTAGTGGCTGCCTCTGTTATCCAATTCTCCAACTTTTCGTTTTGGGGTGAGGTCTTTGTCTAGATATTGGCCGACCGCTCTATCGAGAGCATCTGCGATGATATTGGCTTTCTCGCTGGCTCCTTGCTTGACGGCAAGTTTGAGAGATTCGACCAACGCCATGAACTCACCCAAGCTATCCCATCTGAGGTGAGACTCTTTCAAGAACTGCTCCACATGTTTGGGTGCACTACCGCCAGCTCCCGTTTCGAATACGCCACCACCGGCAAGAAGCGGCACGATAGATAGAGTCCGTGCACTCGTACCCACTTCGATAATTGGGAAAAGGTCGGTCAAGTAGTCTCGAAGTACGTTTCCAGTGACACTGATGGTATCTTCTCCGGCTCTAAATCGCTTAAGGGTATATTTCATCGCCTGCTCTGGAGCCATGATGTGGTACTCTACCCCCTCCAAATCTTCATCTTTGAGGGTATCGAGGGCCTTTTTGATCAAGTTGGCATCATGTGCTCTGTTGCTATCGAGCCAAAAGACGATTGGTAGACCGCTCTCTTTTGCACGTCTTACAGCCAGTTTCACCCAGTCGACGATCGCTTCGTCTTTGGCACTATAGGCTCGCCAGATATCGCCCTCTTCCACTTCGTGGCACATTACGGTATTGCCATCTTCATCAATCGTTTTGATCACACCATCGGCATATGGGAAAAAAGTCTTGTCGTGACTGCCATACTCTTCGGCTTTTTTTGCCATGAGTCCCACGTTTTGCACAGTCCCCACTTTTGCGGGATCAAACTGGCCGTTTTTAACGATATCGGCAACAATTTGTTTGTACATTCTCGCATAGGTACGATCGGGGACGGTGATGACGGTATCTTCGACTTCGCCTTTTGGACCCCACCCTTTGAGACCGTTTTTGATGGTGGCTGGGATGGAAGCGTCCACAATCACATCATTTGGTCGATGCAAGTTGGTGATCCCAGCGTCGCTGTCGACCATATACATTCGTGGCTGTTTTTTATAGATATCTTGGATACAAGTCTTGATATCTTCTTGTACGCCCTCGGGTAATTTTTGCATCTTGGCCTCTAGATCGGCAAGTCCGTTATTTGGATCAAAACCGATCTCTTCAAGCTCTTTACCAAATTTTTCAAAAAGCTCTTTGAAATAGACCCGAATCGCATCGCCAAACATAGCCGGGTCTGAAACTTTCATCATAGTGGCTTTAAGATGCAGTGAAAAAAGGATATCTTTTTGTTTAGCGTCTTCGAGCACTTGGGCGTAGAAATTTTTCAGCTCTTTTCTATTGAGGCTCGCTCCACTAAAAACTTCGCCTTTTTCTACCTCAACCTCTTTGAGCACCTCGGGCTCCCCAACTTTTGGCTCAAAAACTATCTTAATAGTTTGATCCTTATCACTGACAAAAGACTGCTCCGTTTGATAAAAATCACACTTATCCATATGCGCCACATAGCTTTTGCTATCGGGCGAGACATCTTTCATTTTATGAGGGTGCTTTTTGGCGTAGGATTTGACCGCAGCGCTGAGGCGTCTATCGGAATTTCCTTGTCGAAGTACAGGGTTGACCGCACTGCCCAAAAGTTTGGCAAACCGCTTTTTTAGCTCTATTTCCTCTTTGGTCTTTGGCTCTTCTGGATAGTCTGGAATATCGTATCCTTGCGTCTGCAGCTCTTTAATAGCCGCTACGAGCTGGGGCACGGAGGCGGAGATATTGGGCAGTTTGATGATATTGGCCTCTGGTCGTAGTACCAACTCCCCAAGATAAGCCAGTTCGTCTGGCAACCTTTTCTCTTCTGGTAATCTATCGCTAAATTCTGCGATGATACGCCCGGCTAACGAAATATCTCTTAGCTCCCACTCCACTCCAGCATCTTTGGTAAAGGCTTGAACGATCGGTAAAAGCGAGTATGTGGCCAAAGCCGGTGCCTCGTCGATCTTTGTCCAAACTATTCTAGCGTTTCCCATCCAATCTCCTTGTTTGTCTCGTAAATTACACCTATATGGTAACAGCTTCTCAATTTATCTTTTCTCAAACGATTGCCATCCCTAAAAAGATCACTCTTTTTTGTTTCTTTTTTTCACAATTTTTATATTTTTCAAATGGTTCTTATAAGTAACGCTAAATATATGATGTCCATCCCTCCCCTTGACAAAGTAGAGATATCTGGTTTTAGCAGGTCCTACGGCCGCTTTTAACGCCTCAAGGCTCACCGTACAAACGGGATAGGGAGGAAGCCCTTTGTGACGATAGGTGTTAAAAGCGCTCGTATCTTCTTGAATCCTTTTATGCGTGACTTTGATATGGGAATATTGGGCATAATTTAGAGTCCCATCCATCTGCAAAGGGATATCCTTTTTTAGTCTGTTATAGATAACCGAAGCGATAATGGGCATCTCTTTGGCATTGGCCGCCTCTTTTTGAATGATGGAGGCAATAGTCACCATCTTCTCAAACCACATCTTTTGATTATAGCCGTGATAGATCTTTTTAGCCAACTCTTTATGCTTGTGCAGACTCACTCCTACTAAATAATCTACAACCTCTTTTGCACCCATACCTTTTGGAAGATAATAGGTATCTGGAAAAAGCACTCCCTCAGGATAGGGACTCACCTTGTCATACTCTTTTCGTAACACATTTAAAGGATAACCAAACTTTTTATGAAGCTGCTCTAAAAAGAGGTAAGTTGTTTCCCCTGGTATCAGTTTAATGGCAAAGAGGGGCGCTTTTGAGTGTGTGAGACGATAGAGAAAATCGAGCCTACTCATACTCCTACCCCCAAGGTCTATCCAGCCTCGCTGAGGCTGACCCAATAAAGCAAGCAGCCAAGCATCGAGTTTGGTGGTGGGTAGCGTATGCGCCTTTAGATATAATACCGTATGATTAATGTTACCTGCTGGTATATATATTTGAGTAGATGCGAGCCGTACGGGTATAGCCATATAATACAGAGCGGCAACGATGATCACTAAAACGATCTCCATCATCGAAGAGATCATTCTCAGCACTCTATTAGCCACTGTCTTATTGCTCCTTTTAGGCTATTTTTTTCTATCTGAGGGTCTAGAAATAGACTCTTTTGACGCTTTTGGACTCCATATAGAAAGATTGTATCTTAAACTTGATAAAAAATTCATTGTACGCGCCAAAAAGGTCCAAATCCCCTTACCCAAAGAGAATACAAAGAGCCCTCTGGCCATTGACCCTTATCTTTGGATTATAAACGGCATACCAAAAATCTTTCAAAGGATCGATATCGAAGATATTTCGTGGCCTCCACAATACCATATGCAACTGCACTATCAAGATAAAACATTTACTCTACTCTCAAAAGATTTAATCGCAAAATTCTCCTTATGGATGCAAAAAGATCTCTTTGTTCATATTAAAAAACTTCAAGTACCCCGCTACAACGCACGGCTTCAAGGCGATGCCACGATAGATCATAACGATTTTACTTTTAAAGGAGTCTACGAGATAGAGGGGATCAAAGGATCGATAGATCTACAAAAAACATCAAAAAATCTTTATTTCACGCTACGAAGCCGTACTTTCTCCAATCAAAACTTGGCCAAACTCTTCACTCATATCCCTTTAGAGCCCCTTATCAAAGAGTGGAGCTATAAGCGTATCAAAGCAAAACGCTATAAACTTCACTACCTCAAAGGCACATGGCACATAGGCTCGCCTTTTGATCTGAATAGTATCAAAGCTTTCGCTACGGCACAAAATGTAACGATTCGTTTCAACGACTCCCTGCCTCCGGCCATCGTCAAAAAAGTGAGCTTACGCTTTTTTAAGGATATTCTCTATTTTGACCTTTTTAATCCAAAATATCTCAACAAACCCCTCCAAGGCTCACAAGTGCGTATCTATCAAGTAGGCAAAAAGGGAAGTTACGCACTTTTGCACATAAAGACATCCAGCCCCTTTGACCAAAAAATTAAAGAGCTCTTGCATGCCTATCGCATCGCAGTCCCTATCGTACAAAAGCAAGGAGCCGTACAAGCAGATCTTCATATTAAAATTTTCTTTAAAAATTTCTCCACCGATGTGCGAGGCACTTTTCAAACACAAAACGCTCTTATTAGCATCAAAGGTCTTGATCTTTATCTTAGAGAGGCTCTTTTTAAAATCTACAACGGCACCATCCTCATCCGTCCATCTCTTGTAGAAATTCGGCCTCTTTTACGGAGTAGAATATATGGCACTATCGATATATCCAAGGCAAAGGGGGATTTTTATCTTGATATCAGCGATCTGCATATTCAACAAGACATACCTTTGTTCATAGCCAAAAATATCAAAGAACGGATGCAGTTAGACCTCAACCGCTCCAAAGTCCATCTCCTTTTTTTTGATACGGACATCTTTTTTGATCGTATCAAGACCATCGAGGTACACCACCTCAAAAAGCTTATCCCTTTTTCTCCGCTTTTACAAAAGTTAGCCCCTTTGCGCGGCTCTTTACAAATAAAGCTCACTCCATCTATCCACTTTTTCGCCGCCGTACAAAAGCCAAACGAATTATGTTTTCAATCACATCAGCCAATCACCACTTTTTTTATCCAAGGCAATATCAAACCCAATCCAAACATCCATATCAACGACTGCGCAACGATACATCTTGCTCATCCCATCACGGCAAAAATCAAAAATGTTTGGATCAAGATACCCAAAGAGGACTCCAACAGCTCCAATTCAACCATCACTTTCCACACTCCCGTTACAATTCAATTAAACCATGTGACCTTTTTTAAAGACAATCATCTCATCCCTTTTGAGCGTGCTATTCTCAATATCCAAGAAGAAAATATCTCTTTAACGGGAAAAGTGCACAAGGGCTCCATCAAAGGATGGATAAAACACAACGATATAGAAATTGCAGTAAAAGATTTAAACGATGATTTTGTCAACAAACTTTTAGGTACGAATATAGTACAAGGAGGCTCCTTTGGACTGGAGGCAAAAGGAAAAAAAGATAACTTTCAAGGGAAAATCCGTCTAGAAAATACCACTATAGCACAGCTCAAACTGCTTAACAACCTTTTTGCCACCATCAATGCCATCCCAGCACTCGTCACTTTACACAATCCGGGATTTAACTCTCAAGGACTTTTTATAAAAACTGGATCGATCACATTTAGTTATCATAATGGATATCTTCTTATCAAGCGACTACACCTAGAGTCCGATGCACTTCAAATCGAGGGAAATGGAGGAATCGATCTACACAAAAATACCATTAAGATGAATGTATGGCTAAAAACTTTCACATCCATTACCAATATCGTTAGTAAAATTCCAATTGCCGGCTATATTCTTTTGGGCAAAGATGGCTCTATCGCCATATCGGCAGAAATAAGCGGGGAGTTGAAAAATCCCACTATCACTACCCACGCTACCAAAGATACTATCAAAGCGCCGTTTAACATCATCAAGCGGACATTAACACTTCCTTTTAAACTCTTTGATTGATTATTCGTTTCGCAAAACTCCAATGACATTGATATCGCAAGACTTTTTGGCCGGATACAAAGCAGAAACCAAAATAATTACGATAGCGCCCAGTATAATCGCCCCAAGATCAAGAGGATTGAGATCTACGGGCAGATGAGAGGTACCATACACATCAGCTGGCAAAGTGACGATATCAAAATTGGCCAATATATACACTCCCAAAAGCCCCAACGCTACACCGGCCACTATCCCCACACCCCCAATAATGGAGCCAAGACGAAAAAAGATGGACCATATCTCTTTTTTGCTCGTACCCAAAGCCAACAGCAAAGCGATCTCTTTTCTCCTATTCATCACCGTCATCAACAACGAACTTACGATATTCAAAGAAGCCACTAAAATAATGAGCATCAAAACGATAAAAAGCGCTCGCTTCTCCATTGCCAAAGCAGCGAAAAAGTTGCCATTTTGCTGCCACCAGCCAACGATACCCACACTCTGAGGCAAAACCTTTTTAAGTTTTTGGTAATCTTTTCTTGGATCTGGGGAGTAGACATGAATCCCGCTAAATTCCCCTTTCGTCAAACCTACAATTTTTTGTAAAGACTCAAGAGTAGTATAGGCGTAGGCTTTGTCATACGTAATCAGACCCGATTTGAAATAGCCCACAACCCGAAACCTTTTAAAAAGCGGGACGATGGAAAAACCGCTTGGCTCGCTTTTTGGAAAGATGATAAAAATTTTCTCCCCATCTACCAAATACAGCTCATCGTACAACCCTTTGCCCACTATAACCTCATACTTTTGAGGAGTCTTTTTGACATATTGACGTAGTACTTGATTGATAGCGAGCTCTTTATCAAAATCGACGCCAAAAAGCATCCCGCCTTCTAGCTTATCCCCCCTTTTAAAAATAACTTGAGAAGAGATATAAGGACTAAAAAGCAGATGGGGAAAACGCTTTTGTAAATCCTTGAGCAGCCTCTCATCCACGGCGTTGGAAAATTTCGGAAAGATGGTCAGGGGATAGTTCATCGTAAAGAGTTTCTCCTCAAACTCCTTATCCATCCCATTCATAATGGCCATGGCGATAATGAGCACCATCACCCCTACCGTAATGCCCAAAAAGGCCAAAAGGGCAGAGAGGAAAATAAAAGGCTGATCGGTATCAAAACGCAGATATCTGCGAACGATGAAAGAGACGAGTTTTTTATCCATTCATCTTAGCCAAAACCCCTTTTTTAGGACCGCTTTTGCCACAGCAATGTTTATATTTTTTACCGCTACCGCATGGACATGGCTCGTTTCTAGCCGGTTTTCGCTCGGATTTGATGGGGCTTGGTTTCTCCTCCTCTTGGCCGTGTAAAAGTTTAGATTGCGAGCGTATCTCCTCATCCATTTTGGCTAATTCAGCTTCCAATCGCCGTAAATGCTCCTCTTCCTCTTCATTCCGCAGCTGTACAAGATGCAGCGTCTTAATCGCTTCATTTTTGATCTTTTCTACCAACTCTACAAAAAGATTGTACGACTCTTTTTTATACTCCACAAGAGGATCTTTTTGATTGTAGCCTCGCAGTCCTATACCCGTTTTGAGGATATCCATCTGATATAGATGCTCCCGCCATGCGTTATCAAGCACTTGCAAGTAAAGTATCCGCTCAATCTCTCGTCTTTGCTGTTCGTCTACCAAATTCATTTTGGCTTCGTACTCTTTTTCGAGTTTACCTAAGATATAGTCTTTGAGATCTTCATAGTCTTTACCCGCTAGCTCCTCAGGAGTAAAAGCGGTTCCAAGCTCCTCTTGCAACACTTTACTCAAACGCTCCAAATCGTAATCTTCTTTAGGCGCCTCTGGAAAAATCTCGCTCTGGGATAACAGACGCTCCACTACCTGCGCTCTATTCTCTTTGATTTTAGATGAGATATCGTACTCAGGATTTAAAAGCTCTTGGCGAAATTTATAGATCGTTTTTCGCTGTTCGTTGGCCACATCGTCATACTCAAGAATGTGCTTTCGTGACTCAAAGTGGAGATTTTCTACCTTTTTTTGGGCCTTTTCCACCGCGCGGGTGACCATTTTCGATTCGATATGTTCACCCTCTTCTATCCCCAAACGGTTCATAATGTTTTTGATACGATCACCGCCAAAAATTCGCAACAAATTATCATCAAGACTCAAAAAAAACTGGCTGGCTCCCGGATCGCCCTGACGACCCGATCGACCCCGCAACTGATTGTCTATACGCCTACTCTCGTGCCGCTCGGTTCCTAAAATAAAAAGTCCTCCAAGTTCTCGCACCTCATCGTCGATCTTGATATCAACCCCTCGCCCGGCCATATTGGTAGCTACGGTCACCGCACCTTTTTTACCCGCTTGAGCGATGATCTCGGCCTCTTTTTCATGCTGTTTGGCATTAAGAATCGTATGGGGAATCTTCTCTTTTTTGAGCATCTGGTGCAAAAGCTCATTCTTCTCAATAGAGGTGGTACCTACGAGTACGGGCTGCCCTTTTTTGTGCAGCTCCTTGATCTTTTTGACCACCGCTTCAAACTTCTCCCTCTCGCTCTTGAAAATCAGATCCTCCATATCTTTACGAATAACGGGACGATTGGTAGGAATGGAGATAACCTCCAGTCCATAAATCTCGGCAAACTCCGTCGCTTCCGTTTGGGCCGTCCCCGTCATACCAGCAAGCTTTTTATAAAGCCTAAAGTAGTTTTGGAATGTGATGTCCGCCAAAGTCTGGCTCTCCTCTTGGATCTGTACACCCTCTTTGGCTTCGAGTGCTTGATGGAGCCCTTCGCTAAATCGTCGCCCTTCGCTCAGCCGCCCGGTAAACTCGTCGACGATCACCACTTCGCCATTTTTAACCACATAATCTACATCTTTTTGAAACAGATAATTGGCTTTGAGGGCTTGATCGAGATGGTGCGCAAGAATTGCGTTTTCTAGACTATAAAGATTATCCACCTCAAAAAGCTCTTCGGCTTTGGCAATTCCTTCTGCAGTAAGCAAAATAACCCGATCTTTCTCATCAACGGTAAAATGCTTATCTTTTTGAAGTTGCTTGGCTATTTGGTCCGCTTTGACGTAGTTGTCCAGCGTTCTGTTGGTAGGACCAGAAATAATCAAAGGCGTCCTCGCCTCATCGATGAGGATAGAGTCCACCTCATCTACGATAGCGTAGTTGTGACCGCGCTGTACCACCTCTTCTAGTGAATATTTCATATTGTCTCTTAGATAATCAAATCCAAACTCATTGTTGGTTCCATAAGTAATATCACACTGATACTGCTTTTTTCGCTCCTGATCGTCTTGTATCTCGGAGGTAATACACCCCGTAGAGTAGCCCAAAAACTCATACAGCTTACCCATCTCGGTAGCATCCCGCTTGGCCAAATAGTCGTTGACGGTCACTACATGGACCCCCTCGCCCGTCATGGCGTTGAGGGCGACGGCCAGAGTGGCTACGAGGGTCTTACCCTCGCCCGTTTTCATCTCGGCTATCTTACCCTCATGCAAGACCATCCCACCAATAAGCTGTACATCATAATGACGCATACCCAAGACACGCTTGCTCGCCTCTCTTGTAATGGCAAAGGAGTCCTCAAGTACCTCATCCATCGTGGCTTCCCCGCTTTTTACCTTTTGGCGAAGCGCATCAAAAGCTTTTTTTAGCTCTTCATCCGTGAGTTTTTCATATTTTGGCTCAAGTGCATTGATCTTTTTGACCCGTTTTTGATAGCGTTTAATCTCTCTATCGTTTTTTGTGCCAAAAACTTTTTTTACTACACCCTTGATCATTTTTTGCTATCCTTATTGATTTCATTTTGTCATTTTATCACAAATTGGTATATAATATCTCTTACCAATTGAAGGAAAGTGTATGAAAAAAGTATTCTACGCCTTTGTACTTACTTGCAGTCTAACCTATGCCAAACTACAAATCACTACTTTCCATGCCAACTTTATCCAAACCGTCACCAACGATCAAAACAAGACGCTACACTACAAGGGAGAACTCTTTTTTAAAGCCCCAAATTTGGCCAAATGGATCTACCGCTCTCCCATGCCAAAAGAGATTTATATTAAAAATCATCAAGTCATCATTATCGACAAAGCTTTAGAACAAGTCTTTGTCAAAAGACTCGACCCCAACTTTGATTTTCAAAAATTGCTCAAAAGCGCCAAAAAAATAACCCCAAAGCACTATCAAGCCAAATATAACGACAAACTTTTTGATATCTTTTTAAAAGATGGAATATTGCGGCAAATCTTTTATGTAGACAAGTTGGGCAATAAAGTAAAAATAGATTTTTTACATCCAAAGCAAAATCTCTCAATCGACAAACAAGTCTTTCAATTCCGCTTCAATCCTTCGTGGGATGTAATATACGAGCAATAATGTACAGGCGGCTACAAAACAAATTTTATCAACATCCACCAAAGAATACTCCCTCTAGAATCCATAGATTGAGAGGGAGATGCATTTGGTATGCACTTTGCGCATAAACTCTTGTCCCATTATACTTGACAAAAAAATCTTAAAACTTGCTATAATTTAGGTAGGTATATAATAACTACCTAAAAAGGTATAGAGTGCTTTGAACAACCAATAACAGGATAAAATCAAGAAACAAAACGAAGCTCGCTATCTTAAAAGATTTGACGAGAGCTTCAAAAGATATGTACAACAAAGCGCTCTATACTATTAGACAACACTTTTTTGAGCGTCAAGAGTATCTTCCTTATCCAAAAGTCTACCACCTGCTCAAAGCAAGCGATGAGTACAAAAGAGTGCTTTCCAATGCAAGCCAACAGACTATGAAACAGGTAGATAACGCTTTCAAAAGTTTCTTTGCGCTGTTAAAAGCAAAACGAGAAAGTAATTTTAATAAAGACATTCATATTCCAAGATATTTGGATAAAGATG
>WGAT01000034.1 GCA_015494715.1 Campylobacterota bacterium | reverse complement strand
ATAACGAAAAAGAGTATCTAAGAAAAATCGATACAATTCCAGTCTCATTGGTTTTGGCACAAGCTGCTCTTGAGAGTGGATGGGGGAAAAGCCGCTTTGCAAGAGAGGCAAACAACCTCTTTGGAGAGTGGACTTTTGGCAAAAATGGTCTAATCCCAAAAAGAAGAGCACCGGGTAAAAAACATAGAATTAGAATTTTTAAAACCATAGAAACTTCCATTGCCTCCTATATGCTCAATCTCAATCGCCACAGAGCCTACAGAGAGTTTCGCTTAGCAAGAGCCTTGGCCAAAAAGCACCACCAAAAGTTTGATGGATTGCAGGCTGCTATGACTATGCAGCGCTACTCAGAGCTTGGAAGAAAATATAACTATCTTGTCTCTTCAATCATTAAAAAGAATAGGCTTCACAGATTTGAGGGGTAACTATCTCCCCTTCTCTAAGTTAATTTTATAGTTTTTATCTTTTAGCCAGCCAACCAAGATAATAATCCGTACCTAAAGATTGGCTATATAAGCTTTTTGACATACTCCCCACGCCTAAAGGCGGGGGATTCTGGCTTTAAGCGGGGACGCCCGACCATTGTTTAGAGCAATGGTCGGGTCTTACTTCTCCTATGCCAAAGGTTGATGCCCCAACCTTAAGAAATTATACCAAAAGAGTTTCAAGGAAGACAAACTTCCTCTCAACTCTTTTGCCACCTTATATCCCCATTGATAAATCAAGGGGCCTTACGGCGAATTTTTGGTAAATCGATCCGGCATAAGCGTTTATCCCCTCACTTTTGCTACCGGGTCCTCGCACCACTTCGATACGCTTGATCAGTTCGATGGGCATATGCATATACTGGGTATAGTGATCCCCAAACACATTATTGACCAATACCCCGTCGATAAAGAGTTTGGTTTGACCAAAAGCGATGGGATTTGAACCTCTAAAGACTGGATAGGCAATTCCCATATTATCCGCATAGACATCGACTCCGGGCACGAGCCATAAAGCCTCTTGAAGCGTCTGGACGCCCAACTGCTCTAGCTCATCCCCTTTATAGACGGACAGAATATGGGGCTGGAAAAATTCATTCTCCTTGGAAAGATTGGCTATGTGCGAAAAGGTCTGGAGGTCTTGTTTGAGACTCGCACCCCAAGAAGCGGCAAAAAGCGGTAGGCTCATTGCGGCAGTGATTGCAATCCTTTTAACCATCGCACTCTCTTTTTATATTTTTCCAAAAGCGTTGGATTATCCCGCTCTAGCCTTGCGATACTGAGCAAACAAGGGTATCTAGGCGAGCCATACCCCTCTTGCAAGGGGCCAATAACATCATAACGCACGCCCAGCATTTTGACCAAACGGATAAAACGCTTCTCCATAGCCGAATAGCAGTACTCTATCCCCAAATCTTTGACTACCGGATAGATCTTTTCTATGACAAAATGAGAAAGGATATACTTACTATCGCGCATATTGCGGTGCTTTTTGGCAATGAAAACCCGAGAAATTTCACTAAGCCTATCCCTTTTGTATGTATCAAGAAGTTTTTTAAGATCTGGATAGATTTGTAGATGTTTTGGCGTAGGGTATCCTACAAGGGAGTGATGGATCACTCTTGTGGTAGCTACGATTTGACAATCTTCATCTAAAGCGACAAAATGGGTGGCGTATGGATCATACTCGTCCATCTCTTTTTTGTCGGGATATCGCTGTTTATCAAAAAATCCAAGCTCCTCACACACAATCTCATAACGAAAGCGATATATCCGCTCGAGCATATTCTCATCTGCCACCTCAAAAAAATAAAACATCTTATTTTTGCAATATATTCAATGCGTCTTTATAGATAGGCTCGTCGATAAATCCATACTTTTCATCCACAAACCCGCTTACTCCTTGCTTTTGCATCTGTTCAAAGCGCTCTTTAATATACAAAGCCTTTTGTCTATCCCACGAAAAGATTCGATTGACTATTTGCACCTGATCGGGGGTGATACAAGCTTTGGCCTCGTATCCCATCGCCTTTTCGTAGCGGCACCACTCCTCAAACTCCTCTAGGTCTTGATATTTTTGGTATACGAAAGAGACAGGATGCAATCTTGCGGCCTTGGAACTTATCAAAAATTTGGCCAAAATGTGATCGATGGTGGGATTTTGCAGCCGCAGTGTGCTTTGAGGGATGGCAAGATCGGCCAAAAGATCGAGTATGCCCAAATAGAGCGTCGTCACTCGCTCATTGATCTTAAAATCTTTAAAATTTCTCCACGCCTCTTTGGTCTCTACCGAAAGATGCAGATCAATGGGCTCTTTGACCAGTCCAAGAGCTTCTTGTACATCAGCTCTGGTATCCACCTTTGGCACCCTGATGGCGTCTGGCGTATAAGGATTTAAAAAATCTATCTCCTTCTTGCCTCCCGCATCCAAAGGATTTATCCGTACCACCAACATGGGAGCAGTGGGAGGGGCATGCTGAATAAAAAGAGCGGCTGCGAGCAGCGCCACTTTTTTATATCTTGGCGCTACGCCGTCTTCAAGATTGATAATTGCCGCATCACACTCTAGCTCATCGAGTTTGTTCAGATGCTTGGCCTTGTGAGCAGAGACCATCAGAGCCGAACGGATCGTCGCTTTTTTGGGGACTCTTGGTTTTGGGAAGAGGCGAGCAAGAAAATACTCCTCATCCAAATTATCTATCGCTTCTTGAATTTCTCGCATTTGTTGCCGATCAAAAATCATCGCTTCGAACTTTTAGACTTGGAGCTTTTGAGATAGTAGTACAATGTTTTTATCTCCTGCGTGGTCAAAAAATAGTGGGGCATCAAGCGGTGTTTGCCGCTTGTAAGGGCCTCATAAAATTTTTTAAAAGAGAGCGTCGTGATGTTTGGAGCCTGGATGATAATGGTGCGGTTGCCCTCTTTATATCTGCCAAGTATCTCTCCTTTCCCGTACTCGCCGTGACACTTATGACATCCAATCCCTCTAGGGTTGTGATAGAGCATCTTTGCATACTCCTCTTTGGTAATAAAAGAGTCCTCCCCATAGACCAAAACGACAAGAAAGATTAAACCAATCAGACGCATCTGCTCCCTTAAACCAAATCACAATATAGTTTTGATATCATATCGAAAATTTTATGAAAATCCCCAAAAAGAGGCGTTTATGCAAATTCTTGACGGAAAAAAACTCTCCCAAAAGATCAAATCCCAAATCAAATCCCAAACAAAAGAGCTCAAAGAAAAATACAACATCGTCCCGGGTCTGGCGGTGGTGCTCGTAGGCGACGATCCAGCAAGCTTGACCTATGTAAAGATGAAAGAAAAAGCCTGCAAAGAGGTAGGCTTTTACTCCATCGTCCACCATATGCCTGAATCCATCTCCCAACAAGAGATCGAAGAGACGATCAAGATGATGAACCAAAACCCGAACATCGACGGTATATTGGTCCAGCTCCCTTTACCTTCTCATATCGATACCACCAAGATCTTAGAGCTCATCAACCCAACTAAAGATGTGGACGGATTTCATCCATACAATTTTGGGCGATTGATGCAAGGGCTCGATACTTTTGCTCCTTGTACGCCTCTTGGGGTGATAGAACTGCTCAAAGAGTATCGGATCGATCCCAAGGGGATGGACGTGTGCGTGGTAGGTGCGAGCAACATCGTGGGCAAACCGATGGCCGCCCTCTTGCTCAACGCCAACGCCACCGTGGATATTTGCCATATTTACACAAAAGACCTACAATCTCATACAAAAAAGGCGGATATGGTGGTCGTAGGCGTGGGCAAACCAAACCTCATCAGGGCCGATATGGTCAAAGAGGGGGTAATTCTCATCGATATCGGTATCAACAGACTCCCAGACGGCAAGCTTGTGGGTGACGCCGATTTTGAAGCGATCAGCCAAAAAGCCTCCTATATCACCCCTGTCCCCGGAGGCGTGGGCCCCATGACCATAGCGATGCTACTGGCCAATACCATCAAAGCCGCCCGACAAAGGATAGGTAGTTGAAAGAAAAACTCAAAAAATTTTATCACTGGTCCAATACATGGACCGGTACCATCGTCATAGTCCTCCTTGTCATATTCTTTATCGCTCAGGCTTTTGTCATCCCTAGTGGGAGCATGAAAAACACGCTTCTCATCGGCGATCACCTCTTTGTCAAAAAATTCGCCTACGGCATCCCCACACCCCATATTCCATGGCTGGAGATTCCGGTACTGCCAGATTTCGACGGGGACGGACATCTCATCTCGGGCCCCAGACCAAAACGGGGCGATATCGTCATCTTTCGCTATCCCGTCAATCCAAAGATCCACTATGTCAAACGCTGCGTGGCCGTTGGCGGGGATATGCTCTTTGTGCACAACAAACATCTGTATCTTCACCCCCACGAAGGAGAGCAGTACATCAAAGCCCACTATCCGGCCAATCGCATCGTCAAGATTGCAGGATTTTTATGGGTAGTAGATCCGTATATGCTCAAACATCCGGGCATCCATCACGACCCAAATATCGTCGATGACGGCAGATATCCCAAAGAGATCTTTGACTTTCCCCCCGTCCAGATCCCAAAAGATCAGTTTTTTATGATGGGCGACAACCGAGACCACTCCAACGACAGCCGCTTTTGGGGAACGGTACCCTACAAACTCATCGTAGGGACTCCTTGGTTTATCTACTGGAGCTGGGACAAAAACTATGTGCCCAGATGGGACAGAGTCGGCAAGACGGTGCACCAAATAGAAGAGGAGATGCGAAAACGTGGGCACTCTTGAGATCCTCAACATCATCGCTATGGTATTGGCCCTAGCCGTAGCCATCATTGGCCATGAGATCATGCACGGGCTCGTAGCCTACAAACTGGGTGACCCCACTGCCAAACTGGCGGGACGCCTTAATATCAATCCCATAGTCCATATCGATCCAATAGGCACTATCCTAGTCCCCGCTTTGCTCTATATCTCCAATGCCGGCTTTATCTTTGGCTGGGCCAAACCGGTACCCGTAAATATGCAAATCGTTTTGCGAAACGCGGGAGAGCTTGGAGCGATTGCCGTAAGCCTCGCCGGAGTGACCTACAATTTTCTCCTCGCTCTTATAAGTGCGTTGGTGATTGGGTGGATGGGCGAGCCCCACTCCTTGATAGGGACCTTTTTCTTTCTCTTCTTTGCCCAAAGCGTACTGATCAATGTGGTACTTGCCGTCTTCAACCTCTGGCCCATTCCCCCACTCGATGGCGCCAATGCCGTGATGTATCTGGCCAGATGGCTAGGACTCAAACCCATCGTACGGCTCTACGAGTATCTTTTTCCCTATGGGATGATCATACTCATTATCATTTTGGCCACGCCGCTGAGCTCTTTTTTCTTTACCCCCGTCTATTTCATTTTGATACTGCTCTCTTGGCTAAGTGGAATCGATTTCATCACCCTTATCAACCAACTTGAAAGGATTTGATATGAAAATTTACATAGGAAGCGATCATGCCGGATTTGCCGTAAAAGATTTTGTTAAAGAGCTTTTTGAAAAGCGAGGCTACGAGGTAGAAGACCTTGGCACCTACAGCGCCGAGCGGGTGGACTATCCAGACTACGCCGCCAAAGTGGCCCGTGCCGTTGCGGCCAATCCTAGCAGCCAAGGGGTACTCATCTGCGGTACCGGTATTGGTATGAGCATTGCCGCCAACAAAATCAAAGGAATCCGAGCCGCTGAGGTACACGACTACTACACCGCCCAGATGGCCAGAGCTCACAACGACGCCAATGTACTCTGCTTTGGCGAACGGGTAGTGGGACAAGGAGTGATCGAATCGATCGTAGAGGCGTGGTGTACTACCAAGTTTGAAGGTGGTCGGCACGAAAATAGAGTCAAAAAAATTATGGCTTTGGAGGAGTGATGGGTATCGAGATGGTAGGCTACATCTTTTTCGCTTTGTTGATGGTAGCGATGATCGGTCTAAAAGTTTTGCTTTTTGGAGGCAAAAAATGAAAGAACTCACACCTGAACAAAAGAGATTTTTACTCTCAACGATCCGAGACGTACCCGACTTTCCAAAGCCCGGGATCATCTTCAAAGATATCACCACGCTGCTCAACAACGCCGAGGCTTTTACCTTACTTATGGAACATCTCCAAAGCCGATACGAGCCGATGCATCTAGACTTCGTAGCGGGGATAGAGAGCCGCGGATTTATCTTTGGAGCGGCACTGGCCACAAGGCTGGGGATTGGTTTTGTGCCTATCCGGAAAAAAGGCAAACTCCCCTACACGACCGTGAGTGAAAAGTATACGCTCGAGTACGGCGTAGACGAGATCGAGATCCATATCGACGCCTTTCGGGGCAAGCACAAACGAGTACTCCTCATCGACGACCTCATCGCTACGGGAGGGACGGCCGAAGCTGCGGCAAAACTGATCAAAAAGGTCGAACAAGAACTCGTAGAGGCCTGTTTTATTATTGAACTGGGCTTTTTACAAGGCAAACAAAGAGTCCAAAAACTCTGTCCAGTCTATAGCGTATTGGAGATAGCCTGATGTATATACCAAAAAAGAGCAACTACGATCCAAATGAACTTGGACACTTTGGCATCCACGGCGGACGCTATGTCCCCGAAACCCTTATGCCCATACTTTTAGAGCTTGAAGAGGCTTATAAACAGATCCGTTTTGACGAGGCATTTTGGGAAGAGGCCAGATACTATTTAGAAAACTATGTAGGGCGCCCAAGTCCTTTGTACTATGCCCAAAACCTCTCAAAAGAGCTAGGAGCCACCATCTATCTTAAGCGAGAGGACCTCAACCATACCGGAGCCCACAAGATCAACAACACCATTCTCCAAGGACTTTTGGCCAAACGCCTTGGCAAGAAAAAGGTGATCGCCGAAACCGGAGCCGGTCAGCACGGCGTGGCTACGGCGACGATGGCGGCCCTTTTTGGGCTTGAGTGCGACATCTTCATGGGCGAAAAAGATGTCAAACGCCAAGAACTCAATGTCTTTCGTATGAAACTCCTGGGGGCTAGAGTCCACTCGGTCAAAAACGGCTCTCGCACCCTCAAAGACGCTATGAACGAAGCGATCCGCTACTGGGTCACCAACGCCCGAGATACTTTTTATGTCATCGGCACCGTCGCGGGCCCCCACCCTTATCCTATGATGGTGCGCGATTTCCAAGGGATTATCGGCTACGAGGCCAAAGCCCAGATTTTAGCGGCTGAAAACCGCTTGCCAGACTATGTGGTCGCCTGTATTGGCGGGGGCAGCAACGCCATGGGGATCTTCAACGCCTTTTTGGACGAAGAGCAGACCCAATGTATCGGGATAGAGGCTGGAGGCTTGGGCTTAGATACCAATAAGCATGGTGCGAGTCTGGCAAAAGGGAGCCCCGGGGTACTTCATGGACAGATGAGCTATGTGCTTCAGGACCAAGAGGGGCAGATCCAAGAGGCCCACTCCATCAGTGCAGGGCTAGACTACCCCGGTATCGGCCCCGAGCACTCCTTTCTCAAAGATCTTGGCGTGGTGCATTACGATGCCGTCACCGACGAGGAAGCTCTCGATGCTTTTGTCTGGCTCAGCCAAAAAGAGGGGATCATCCCAGCCTTTGAGAGCAGCCACGCCGTAGCGTATCTCAAAAAGATGGACGATATCAAAAATTCTCTTATAATCGTCAATCTATCGGGCCGGGGGGACAAGGATATGATCCAAGCTAAATCCTTGCTCCATTTTGACTAAGGAAAATGATGAAAACTTTCCTACACAAAAATAGAGACTGGTTGATACAGCTGCTTTTAGCGGCCGTTTTCGCCTTTGTCGCCTTTTTGGGCTACAAACTCTATCAGGCCCCGGGCCATAATCTTGAAGAGAAATTTTTGTACCTGCTCAAAGAGTACGGCTATGTCATTTTGTTTGTATGGAGTATCTTTGAGGGGGAGACGGGTCTTGTGATGGCCGGAGTGCTCAGCCACACGGGATATATGAATCTTTGGCTCTCCATCTTCGTAGCCGGTCTTGGGGGATTTGTAGGCGATCAGATCTACTTTTATATCGGCCGTTTCAACAAACACTATATCCAACAACTAATGAAAAAGCAGCGGCGTAAATTCGCTCTAGCCCACTTGCTGCTCAAAAAGTATGGCTGGCCCTTGATTTTTATCCAGCGCTATTTATACGGCATGCGTACCATTATCCCAATGGCTATCGGTCTTACACGCTACAGCGCCAAAAAATTTGCCATTATCAATTTTATCAGTGCCATGGTCTGGGCGGCGATGACTATCATCCCAGCCTATATATTCGGGGAGCAGATTCTTGCCATTATCAAATGGGCCAAAGCCCACTGGTACTACGCCTTGCCATTAGCTATCATAATCGCCGGAAGTATCTCGTACTACTTCCATAAAGTAACCCAAAAGAAACTCAAGGAGAGAAAATGAAAATCGAAATAGTTGATAAAAAACTGCATGAGATCCAAGCCGATATCGAGATTATCTTTATCATCGACAAAAATCTCAACCACAAATGGGTCAAAGACAAAGAGGAGCTTAAGAAGCTCGGCTTCATGGGTGATGTGGAAGAGGTAGCCTTTTTGCCCCATCAAGGCCGCATTTATGTAGGAGCCAAACTCGACCACGATGAAATACGCATCGCCACGGCCAAAGCCCTCAAAACTCTCAAGGGCAAAAAGTTCAAAACCGCCAAAGCCGGTGTGTATATCCAAAACTGCCCCATCACCAACATTAAAGCCTTTGTGGAGGGGGCGATACTTGGAAGCTACTCCTTTGACAAATATAAATCAAAGAGCAAAAAACTCGAACTTGAAAAAATTATTTTGGCCAACGAGGAGTATGCCGACAAACCATTTACTCTTGAAAATGCCAAAAAAAGCATCAAAGAGGCCAAAATAGTGGCCAAAACCACCAATTTCGTACGCGATATCGTCAACACCCCCCCAAACGAGATCTATCCGGCAAGCTTTGCCAAACTGGCTAAAGAGATGGCCAAAGAGGAGGACCTCGAGATCGATATCTTAGATGAAAAAGAGCTTAAAAAAGAGAAGATGGAGGCTTTTTTGGCGGTAGGTCGAGCCAGTGCCCATCGACCTCGTCTCGTACATTTGCGTTATACTCCAAAAAACGCAAAAGCCAAAATTGCAATCGTGGGCAAAGGGCTCACATATGATAGCGGGGGTCTGAGCCTCAAGCCAAGCGAATATATGGTAACGATGAAGAGCGACAAAAGCGGAGCAAGCGCGGCTCTTGGAATTATCAAAGCGGCCAAAAAACTAGATATCCCCGTAGAGATCCACGCCATCTTGGGACTGGCCGAAAATATGATAGACGGCAACGCCTACAAACCAGACGACATCCTCACGGCCAAAAACGGCAAGACCATCGAAGTACGCAATACCGACGCAGAGGGGCGGCTGGTACTGGCTGACTGCCTTTGCTACGCCCAAGAGAAAGTGGAGCCGGACTTCATCATCGATATCGCCACACTCACGGGAGCCTGTGTGGTGGCGTTGGGAGAGTATACAAGCGGCGTGATGGGACACAGCGACGAGCTGCGCTCCTCTATGCTCGCCGCCGCCAAGGCCAGCGGAGAGTTGGCGGGCGAATTGCCTTTTAACCGCTACTTGCCAAAACTGCTTGAGTCCAAAATCACCGATATTTGTAATATCAGCTCTTCTCGGTACGGCGGAGCCATCACGGCGGCTCTGTTTTTGAGCGAATTTATCGAAGAAAAAAACAAAGACAAATGGGTACACCTCGATATCGCCGGACCCGCATACAGAGAAAAAGAGTGGGGATACAATCCTTACGGCGCCAGCGGGGCGGGTGTGCGGATGGTGATCAAGTGGCTCCAAAAAGAGTTCGTCTATGACAAAAAGCACCCCTAAGGGTGTGCTATAATTGCGCCAAACAATAGCAAAGGAATGGAATGGGTCTTAGTGTAGGAATCGTAGGACTTCCAAACGTGGGTAAATCGACCACTTTCAATGCGCTCACAAAAGCACAAAACGCAGAGGCGCAAAACTATCCCTTTTGTACCATCGAGCCAAATAAGGCAGTCGTACCCGTACCAGATCCCAGACTCGAAGAGTTGGCCAAAATCGTCAACCCCCAACGTATCCAGTACTCTACCATCGACTTTGTGGATATCGCCGGGCTCGTACGAGGGGCCAGCAAAGGCGAGGGGCTTGGCAACCAGTTTTTGAGCAATATCCGAGAGACCGATATGATACTGCATATGGTGCGCTGCTTTGAAGACGGCAATGTTACCCACGTAGAGGGGGGCATCGATCCCATCCGAGATATCGAGATCATCGAGACTGAGCTCATATTTGCCGATTTGCAACAGCTGGAAAAAAAGATCGAGCGGCTCAAAAAGCAGGCAAAAGCCAACAAAAAGATCGTCCCGATCCTCGCAGTGGCCGAAGAATTGAAAAAACATCTCGAAGAGCTCAAGCCGGTACGAACCTTTGCAAACAAAAACGAGGCTTTCGAGCAGCTCAACAAGGAGCTTAGATTTCTTAGCGCCAAGCCGGTGATCTTTGGAGCCAACGTGGATGAGGAGGGGATGCTCGAAGACAACGAGTATGTCAAAAGGGTCAAAGAGTACGCCAAAGAGGTGGGCGCGGATGTGATCAAGCTGTGCGCCAAACTCGAAGAGGAGCTAGTGGGTCTTGAAGAGGAAGAGGCCAAGGAGCTCTTAAACGAGATGGGCGTCCAAGAGAGCGGACTGGATAAGATCATCCGTACCGCTTTTGAGCGTTTGGGACTGATTAGCTACTTTACCGCCGGAGTCAAAGAGGTACGCAGCTGGACGATCCATAGAGGCTGGACGGCTCCACAAGCTGCCGGCGTGATTCACAAGGACTTTGAAAAAGGCTTTATCCGAGCCGAAGTGATCGCCTATGAGGACTTCATCAAATATGGTGGCGAGCAAGGGGCCAAAGAGGCTGGGAAGATGCGTCTAGAGGGCAAGGAGTATATCGTCCAAGACGGCGATGTGATGCACTTTCGCTTTAATGTCTGATCTTTTTGAGCACCACACCGCTCTCAAGATGCTCAGTATAGGGAAACTGATCAAAAACGGCAAGATCGACAATCTCGTGCGTATCTTGCAAAGCCTCCACATCCCGCTTCAGGGTATCTGGATTGCAAGAGATATACAAGATATTTTCAAACTCCTTGACCACTGCCCTCGTGGCATCATCTAGCCCGCAGCGGGGAGGATCTACAAAAACGGTGCGAAAATCGTAGCTTTTGAGATCGATATTTTGCAGTCTGCGAAATTCCCTCTCGCCTCTGAGGGCCTGAGCCACCTCCTCGGCGCTTAGGCGTACAAACTCTATATTTTTTATCCTATTGAGTGCCCTATTCTCTTTGGCCGCTTTGATGCTGGTCTTGCTCACTTCAGTCGCCAATACCTTGTCAAAATTTTGCGCCAGCGGCAGCGTGAAGTTTCCCGCACCGCAATAAAGCTCCAAAAGATCCCCGCCAAAATCCTTGCTTTGCTCTAATGCCCACTGTATCATCTTGATATTGACATAGGGATTTGGCTGGGTAAAGCTCCCCTCGTAGTGACGATAACGATAGATGCCATCACCAATGGGTAGCTCTTCGGTGATATATTCTTGGCCAAGGACTATTTTTTGCCCCCGACTTCGACCAATAATATGCAAGCCCAGCTCTTGACTCAACTCTTGGGCAGCCTTGGCCCACTTCTTCTCTAATCTTTTATGATAGACCAGCGTAGCGAGGGTTTCCTTGCTCAAGCCGCTCAAAAAGTCGATACGAAAAAGTTTGTCCAAAAGTATTGTATCCTCTTGTACACGCCGTATAATTTTTGGCATCGCCGCAAAAATCGGTCTCAGCATAATCGGGCACTCTTGGATCGCCACCCTCCCCCCTGTAATCCCGTACATCGTGTACGATACTTTGCCATCGCGATGCCAGATTCCAAACTCCCCACGGGCTCGAAAATGGCTTTGGGGTGAGGAGAAGACTTGCGGCTGTGTACCAAAAAGAGAGCTAAATTTTCGCAATTTTGTCTCCAGCTGTCTTTGATAGTCAGGATAGAGGGTACAACTGCCGCAAGAGCCAAAGTAAGCACAATTCATCGTTTTTTCAACCTTGTTACGATAATATAGATGCAATTATATCGCAAAGGGTATATATGAGCGTAAGCATAGCGATCCTAGCCGCCGGCCAAGGGACGAGAATGAAAAGCAGCCTCCCAAAAGTATTGCACAAAATTAGCGGCCGACCGATGATTTGGCATATTATCAAAGAGGCAAAAAAGCTTAGCGAGGATATCACCGTGGTCCTCTACCACGAGGCCAAGATGATCCGCTCCTATCTTGAAGAAAATTTTCAAAATCTTCGCTTCCATATCCAAGACCACGATAATTTCCCCGGAACTGGCGGCGCGCTGATGGGAATAGAGTTTGAATCGGATAAAGTTTTGGTGCTCAACGGCGATATGCCGCTCATTCAAGCAAGCGAGCTTGAGCAGTTTTTACAAATCGACGCCGATATCGTCATGAGTGTTATCGATTTGGAAAATCCCCACGGCTATGGACGAGTCATAATCGAAGATACCGAGGTGGAGTGCATCGTCGAACATAAAGATTGCGGCGAGGCAGAACTCGCTCTTACCACCGTCAACGCAGGAGTTTATCTTTTTACGAAAGAGGTGTTGCAAAAATTTCTCCCCAAACTCTCTAACAAGAATGCTCAAAAAGAGTACTATCTTACCGATATCATAGGCCTAGCCAAAAAAGAGGGCTACACGATCAAACCGATATTTGTACAAGAGGAGAGTTTTCAAGGGGTCAACTCCAAAGTCGATCTGGCCCAAGCGGAAGAGATCATGCAAGATCGCATAAAAAAGCGATGGATGGAAGAGGGGGTGATCTTTCGTCTCCCAAAAACGAGCTTTATCGAGATCGATGTGGCATTTGAGGGGGAGTGCGAGGTAGAGAGCGGCTGCGTATTGCGGGGTAAAACTCTTATAAAAAAGAGTCACATCAAAGCCCACAGCGTCGTAGAAGAGAGCCAAATCGCCTTTTGTACCATTGGGCCTTTTGCCCGCATACGCCCAAAAAGCATACTCGAAGATACCCGTATCGGCAATTTCGTAGAGGTGAAAAAATCCCATCTCAAAGGGGTCAAAGCGGGACATCTTAGCTATCTTGGCGACAGCCAAATCGATGAGGGAACCAATATTGGCGCCGGGACGATCACTTGCAACTATGACGGCAAAGAAAAACATCAAACGATTATTGGCAAAAATGTCTTTGTAGGCAGCGATAGCCAACTCGTAGCCCCGCTAAAAATTGAAGATGATGTGATCATAGCGGCCGGCACTACCCTCACCAAAGATATCCCCAAAGGCTCTTTAGCCATTGCGCGAACGCCTTTAAAGATCGTCAAAGATTTTTATTACAAATTTTTTGGGAAGCGATGATGTTAAAAAACAAAAAAATACTGCTTGGAGTCAGCGGCTCCATCGCCATTTACAAAGGGATTGAACTGCTGCGCCTTTTTAAAAAAGCGGGGGCGAAAGTCAAAGTAATCCCAACGCCCGCAGCCAAACGTTTTATCACTCCTTTGACCTTCGAGGGGGCTGGAAGCGAAGAGGTACTGGACGAAAATACGGAGAGCTGGCACAGCCGCAACAACCATATCCATGTAGGCGAAGATTACGATATCTTGGTCATTGCCCCCGCTACGGCCAATACCATCAACAAGCTCTCCAATGGCATCGCAGACAACCTACTGCTCCAAACGGCTCTGGCTTTTGACAAACCAAAAATCTTAGCGCCCTCGATGAATACGAAAATGTACACCAACCACTTTACGCAAGCCAGCCTCAAGCTTTTGCGGCTTAATGGCTACCAAATCGTCGAGCCCGTTGCCAAAGAGCTCGCCTGCGGCAGCGAAGGAGTGGGGGCTATGGCTGAAATACACGATATCTTCTACGCTACGGCCAAAGCGCTGCTCCAAGACCCCTTTTGGATGGATCGCTACGCCATCGTCACGGGAGGCGGGACGATTGAGCGGATCGATGACGTGCGCTATATCTCCAACTTCTCTAGCGGCAAACAGGCTTGTGCTTTGGCAAAAGCTTTGTATCTCAAAGGCGCCAAAGTAGAGCTCATCACGACAAAAGAGTGTCAAGAGCTGCCAAAAGAGGTAGAGCTTTTTAAAGTAGAATCGGCTCAGCAGATGAAAGAGTATCTGGATGAGCGCATCAATGTGGCCAAAAAGGGAATCGTCAAGAAGCCAAACCTCATCAACGACCTCACCCAACCCCAGCTTATCCAAAAAAAGCCCTATCTTTTTATGGCGGCGGCGGTCACGGACTATCGCCCCAAATACCCACAAAAAGGCAAACTCAAAAAAGAGCAGATTGGCGATGCGTGGTGTTTGGAGCTGGTCAAAAACATCGATATCCTCTCCTCCATCGATAAAGAGGAGATCGTGGCCATAGGATTCAAAGCGGAGACGGATGAGCAAACGGCACTCCAAAACGCCCAGAAGATGCTCCGACAAAAAAATCTCGACGCCGTGTGTCTCAATCTCGTCAAAGGGCCCACATCCTTTGGCAGCGATCAAAACAAAATCATCTTCATCACCGATGATACAACGATCCAAAGTCCCGTGAAGGACAAATTGGCGCTAGCTCTTGATATTACACAAATCGCAAAGGCCTTGGATGAATAAGCCACGCCACATCGCTATCATTATGGACGGCAACGGCCGCTGGGCTCAACAAAAAGGGATGCCCCGCATCAAAGGACATGAAAGAGGCGCGGAGGTAGTGCGCCAAATCACTACCTTTTGTGCCAATCATCCCGATATCGAAGTGCTGACCCTCTACGCTTTTAGCACCGAAAACTGGAAACGGCCCAAAATGGAGGTGGAATTTTTGATGAAGCTTTTGGATAACTGGCTCCAAAAGGAGCTGCCGACATATCAAAAGGAAAATGTCCGCTTTGAGGTAATTGGCGATATCTCCCGCTTTAGCAAAAAACTGCAAGAGCGCATCGCCTCCACAAAAGAAGCGACCAAAAACAATACCCGCCTCACCCAAGTACTAGCACTCAACTACGGCGGCAGAGACGAGATCATACGAGCCTGTACAAAAGCCTGTCAAAATGGGCAAGTGGACGAGGAGCATTTTGAAAAGTATATGGACGCACAGCTTGGGGATGTGGATATGCTCATACGCACGGGAGGCGAAAAGCGTATATCCAACTTTTTACTTTGGCGTATCGCCTATGCCGAGCTCTTCTTTAGCGATACTTTTTGGCCAGACTTCACTCCCCAAGAGCTACAAAAAATGCTCGAAGAGTTTGCCCGGCGACATCGCCGTTTTGGAGGGATATAGTGCTGCTTTACCTCTTCGTTTTTCTGCTCGGTATAGTTTTTGGCTCCTTTTTAAACGTAGTGATTTTGCGGCTGCCAGAGGGCCAAAGTATAGTCTATCCGGGCAGTCACTGCCCAAAGTGTGGGCAAAAGCTTCGCTGGTGGCACAATATTCCACTGCTTAGTTGGCTTTTGCTCAAAGGCAAATGTGCCTACTGCCAAGAGTCCATCAGCGTCCAATACCCCCTTGTAGAGCTTGGTACGGGGGCTCTTTTTGTAGGGATATTTAGCTTTGAACCAAATATTTATGGGATCGTGAGCGCCGTGGTTTTTGCCCTTTTGCTCGCCCTCGCCCTCATAGATCTACGCTACAAAGCAGTACCCGATAGCCTCAACCTCACCGCCGCTTTGCTTGCTCTTTTGAGCTCTCCCAATATTATAAACAATCTCAAAAACGCCCTACTCGTCGCCGGGGCTTTGGCAATGCTGCGATTTTTGGTAAGCTACTATGTGAGTAAAAAAGAGCAACTAAGACTCCAAAAGCGTATCCAAAAAGCCCCGTGGCTTATACACTTTTATCCTCGCTT
Organism: Campylobacterota bacterium; assembly: GCA_015494715.1. GTDB lineage: Bacteria > Campylobacterota > Campylobacteria > Campylobacterales > Nitratiruptoraceae > Nitratiruptor. Next base: position 15,035 of record WGAT01000034.1, on the reverse strand, counting down.
TATTATGATCGAAGCGATGGGGGAGGGCGATGTGATCGTCGGTTTTGCTTTGGGAGCGATGCTAGGAATACAAAAAACGATCCTAGCCATCTTTTTAGCCGCACTCTTGGCCCTACCGGCTTCTTTATACTTTCGTATGCGACGAGGCGAAGCCGAACTTCCTTTTATCCCTTTTTTGGTTTTGGGAGCATTGGTGGCTTATATATCCGGCGATCGTATCTGGGAGATAGCGGGTGTCTAAGCTTTTTAAATATTTAGGCGATCAGCTCTTTAGCTCTTTTTTAAGCTTTTTTTTGCCTCTTTTTGGGATAGCGAGCCTTATATTTTTTATCAAGCTCGTCTCCGTCACGGCGGTTATTCCGATGGATTTTAAAGAGCTTTTAGAACTCTATCTTTTCATTTTGCCTCAAATCCTCTTTTTTACTCTACCGATCGCATTTTTCGCCGCCGCTATCGGAGCGCTCCACCGCCTCTCTTTTGAGTATGAGACGATCGCCCTTTTCTCCTTGGGCATAGGCCCCAAGCGTATCCTCGCTTTTTTTAGGCAGTATGCTACTTTTTTGAGTTTGGCGCTTCTGTTTTTATCTTTGGTTCTTATCCCCCAAGCCAAACAGCTCTACAAAGGCTTTATCGTCTACAAAAAGTTTCAAGCCAAAATAGACCTTAAACCGAGCGAATTTGGCCACCGCTTTGGAAACTGGTATCTTTTTATCGAAAAAAAGGGGCCAAATGGATATGAAAACGTAGCTTTGTACAATCAAAAATTCCAAAAGCACGAAAATTTTATCATAGCAAAACGGGCCAAAATCGACAACAAGCAAGGACTCAAACTCCTCTTATTCTCAGGCCACGCCTATACTTATGAGCCAAACAGACTCAAACAGATCGATTTTGATACCCTCATACTCTACGACACCTCCGATAAACATATTTTTCAGTACAAAGACTCCATTCTTTATTGGAAAGAGGCCCTTTCAAATCATCGCAGAGCGTACGATCTCACCCTCTTTATCCTCTTTTCTCTTTTCCCGCTCGTCTCATTGTACTTTATCGTAGCGCTTGGTATCCACAACCCACGCTATGAAAAAGGAGGGATCTTTGTAAAATCCCTAGGAGTAATGGCGCTCTATTTTGGGATCAGTTTTGCCATATCCAAAGCCTTGGGCTTTTGGGCTTTGGCTTTTGCTCCCATCTGGTTTCTATTGGGTCTGCTCTATTACAACAAAAAAATCGCCAAAAGGTATTAGATGCGTATCAAAGCCCTCATCGCATACGACGGGAGCAGATTTGAAGGCTTTCAAAGCCAAAAGCATACTGCAAATACGATAATGGGTCATCTTGAAAGATCGCTAAAAAATCTAGGTATCTCCAGCCGCATAGTAGGCAGCGGCCGCACCGATCGCGGGGTCCACGCCACGGCTCAAGTGATCCATTTTGATCTTCCTTCTTTTTGGGATCTGCAACGATTTGCAAACTATTTCCAAAAGAGCTTGGATCCTTTCATCAAGGTACGCGGTCTCTCTTTGGCCCCGCCGCGTTTCCACGCCAGATTTGACGCAAAGTCCAGAGCCTACCGCTATATCCTTAGCCCTACTCCCCCTACTCCTTTCGAGGCGGCGTATCTTTGCTATGAACCGCATCTCAATAAAGAGCTCATCGCTCAAGCGCTCAAGCTCTTTGAGGGAAAACACGATTTTGCCCATTTTATGAAAACGGGCAGTGACACCAAAACAAGCGTACGCACCATCTTTCGTACGGCCACTTATGAGCATAATGGCCGTTTCGTGCTCTATATCGAGGGAGATGCCTTTTTACGGGCACAGATACGAATGATGGTCGACTTCTTGCTTAAAATCGCACGAGGCGAGCTCACCATCCATCAGCTCCAAGAGCAGTTGGCCAAAAAAAATAGATACTCCACCACTCTAGCCCCTCCCGGGGGGCTTTATCTGTGCCGCGTGGTCTACTCTACAAAAGCCGCACTCATATAGCCCACCACGGCACTTTGGTCGCCACTGGCATCCGCGCTGGTACGATAATCAAGAATACGCGGTTTTAGACCCAAAGTGCGCGCCGCTAGGATGATCGCCTCTAGTCCTATCTTTCCGCACGCCTCACATCCATTATGCAACTCTTGGACATCGAGATCGTGGACCGCTTTGAGGCAGTGCATATCCAAAGCTTCCGCCTCTTTGAGCGGATAGTAGTGGCTTAGATCGGTACTGATGACAATGGCGTTGTCCGGATCACTGAGCACCGCTTCACAGATTTTGGACAGATGGCGGGGGTCTTCAGCTCCATATACCAGCTCGATTACCTTTGTTTGGGGCAAATAGTGCTCGATAAAGGGCATTTGCGTCTCGGTACTATGCTCTGCATGGGCCTCGGGAACGAAGCCAATACCAAAAAGTTTGGCCAGATGCTCGAGATACTCTTTATCTATCGCCAAATCGCCACAGGGCGTCTCGTACCTATCATAAAAGCTTCCGCTTACACCCTCAAGATAGACTCTATGGCTAGGCCCTATGACCACTACGCGTTTGGGATTGGAATTGGCCAAAACCCGATGGGCTATGTTGGCGGTAAATCCGCTGTACACATAACCGGCGTGGGGAGCCACGATGGCTCTGGGTTTGATAGAAAGCACATCGCTGTCCACAAGCGCCTTATCCAAAATAGAATTAAACTGAGCGATCATAGTTTCCACTTCGCCACAACTTGCCGGATAGAAAGCCCCAGCTACACTCGCTTTTCGTTTCATCGTTCGTACTCCTTTAGTGTATAATTGCACTCATTATACCATTTAAGGGCATGGATGCTTAAAGAAAACTTCAAAACTTTTCTTCTGCTTATTATTTTAATACAACTTTATAGATTTTTTGTGCTACTAAATGCACAGATTGACCTCTATGTGGATGAGGCATACTATTGGGGATGGAGTCAACATCTTGATTTTGGCTACTACTCTAAGCCTCCCATGATCGCTTGGGTCATCGCTTTGTTTACCCCTTTGTGCGGCGAGAGTGAGATCTGTATCAAGTTGCCCGCCCTTATACTCTATCCCATTACATCGATTTTTGTTTACTTCACGGCTAAAGAGCTCTTTGACGAGCGTAGTGCCTTTTGGAGCGGTGTAGTTTTTTTGACCCTGCCAGCAGTCTCTTTAAGCTCTCTTATCATATCTACGGATGTGGTGCTACTGCTTTTTTGGGCGATGGCTTTGTACTTTTTTGTCAAAGCGATCAACTCCGACAAAAATCTCTACTGGGCTTTGGCGGCAGTAGCCGCGGGGGCCGGACTGCTGAGCAAATACACGATGATCATCTTTTTACTTAGCGTCTTTTGCTTTTTGGCTCTGGATCCAAGATATCGTCGCCATCTCAAAAATCCAAAGCTTTACTTAACGATTCTCATCGCCGCCATCATCTACTTCCCAAATCTTATCTGGAATGCCGCACACCAATATATCAGCTTCGTCCACACCAAGCAAATCAGTGGAATTGAGAGCGGATCGCATTTTCATATCGGCAAAATGCTAGAATTCCTAGGAGCCCAGTTTCTCGTCTTTGGCCCCATCTTTTTTGGAGTATTCTTATGGCTCCTTTGGAAGCGGCCCAAATCTACCCCATACAAGTTACTGCTTTGTTTTAGTATTCCTTTTTTGGCTATCATCACCCTCCAAGCCTTTCTCTCCAAAGCTTTGGCCAACTGGGCGGCGCCTACCTATGTGGCCGCTACGATTCTCGTCGTGGCCTATTTGCTCTCAAGACAAAAGATACGGCTCCTCCTCATTGGTATCGCTTTTAATATCCTGCTCGCCCTTGGTTTTTACCATTACCACACTCTTACCCATCTGCTAGGTATCACACTCACGGCCAAAAACGATCCCTATAAGCGTGTGCGTGGCTACAAGGAGCTGGCCAAAAAGCTCGAGCCTTATATCAAACGCTACCCAAAAACCCATCTGCTTTTTGACGATCGCACTACCATGGCGGAGATGATCTACTACCTCCACCCCCACCCTTTTGATGCTGTGATGTTCAACCCTACCCACAAACTCAAAAGCCAATACCACCTCTTTACCGATCTAAACAAACATTTAGGCGAAGATTTTTTCTATATCACCGCTTCGCCAATAAATAAAGCGGCCCCCTATTTTCGCCGCTCCAAGAAAGTAGGCACCATCCATATCCCTTTGTATCAAGGATATGAGCGGGTATACCATCTGTATCTACTCCAAGGTTTTCAAGGCTATTAATGCGGGTGCTGGCACTATTGCTTCTTGGCTGTTTGATCTTTTTACTCTTCCCTCAAATCGACCTTTGGGTCAGCTCGCTCTTTTATCACCACGGCTTCTATCTCAAAGAGGCTTTTTTAGCCCAAGCCATCTATAAGGTCACGATCTTTATCACCGCAGGGATTGGGATCGGGCTTCTTGCGCTTTTCATAGGCGAGCTGATCGCTCAAAGGGAGTGGATATCTAAAAGAGTGCTGATCTATTTGCTTTTGGTGCTGCTTTTAGGCCCCGGCCTCATCGTCAACACCCTTTTTAAAAACCATTTCGGCCGAGCCAGACCAAGCCAGATCCAACGCTTTGGCGGCACCAAAAAGTTTACCCCCCCACTCGTTATTACGGACCAGTGCCAAAAAAACTGCTCCTTTAGCAGCGGTCACGCGGCGGCGGCTTTTTACCTTTTGGCTTTCGTGCCGCTACTTAGAGGAAGAGTCAAATTGTGGGCTTTGGCGGGCGCTCTTTTGTGGGGCAGTATCGTCGGAGCGGTGCGCATCCTCCAAGGCGGCCATTTTCTTAGCGACGTCTACTGCAGTGCCGTGGTGGTGTGGGGGGTGAGCGTAGGGCTGTACTATTTGATGTTTGAAAGGAAAAATAGATGAAACTCTCAGTCGTAATTCCGGTAATGAACGAAGAGGAGAATATCGCCCCCCTTTTTAAAGCTTTGCGAGAGGCTTTGGAGGGGCTTGATTATGAGCTGATCTTTGTAGACGACGGCTCAACGGATGCGACCGTCCAAAAGATTAAGGAACAAGCCGATGAGCGTACCAAACTTTTGGTGTTGAGCCGAAATTTTGGCCAAAGTTTAGCGATGGCAGCAGGTATCGACGCAGCCTCAGGCGATGTGATCGCTACGATCGACGGGGATTTGCAAAACGATCCAAGAGACATCCCCATAATGGTGCAAAAGATGCAAAAAGAGGGATGGGATGTGGTAGCGGGCGTGCGGGCCAAGCGTCAAGACGGCCTTGTACTGCGTAAGATACCCAGCAAAATCGCCAACTGGATCATACGAAAGAGTACGGGTGTCTACCTCAAAGATTACGGCTGCACCCTCAAAGTTTTTAAAAAAGAGGTAGCCAAAAATCTAGGTCTTTATGGGGAACTGCACCGCTTTATTCCAGTCTTGGCCAAGCTCTATGGCGCTAAAATGACAGAGATGGACGTACGCCACCATCCACGACTACACGGCCAGAGCAAATACGGCATAGGACGCACTTTTAAAGTGATCAGCGATCTGTTACTGATGCTCTTTTTTCAAAAGTACGGCACCAAACCGATGCACCTTTTTGGAACGCTTGGCTTTTTGATGCTCTTTATTGGAGTAGTGATTGATCTGTATCTTTTCTTTCTCAAACTCTTTGGGCACGATATTGGGGGGCGGCCTTTGTTAATTTTGGGCGTGATGCTCACGCTTGCGGGTATTCAGCTCATCACCACCGGTTTTTTGGCCGAGATTATGATGCGTACCTACTATGAATCGCAAAATAAAAAACCCTATGTAGTACGTGAAATCTACGAGGGCAAAGAGTGAAACGGCTCAAGCTGGCGATTAAGATTTTCTTATCGCTGGCCCTTTTATGGCTGGTTTTACGCCAAATCGACACCCACCGCCTCTTTACTCTTTTGCAAACATCCAATCCCCTATGGCTGGGGATAGCCTTTATTCTTTACAATCTCTCCAAAATCGTCGCCTCTTTCCGCCTAAACTACTATTTTAAAGATTTGGGACTCAAACTTTTAGAACGCCAAGCCCTCAGGCTGTACTATGTGGGCATGTTTTACAATCTCTTTCTCCCCGGAGGCGTAGGAGGGGACGGCTACAAGATCTACTTACTTCAAAAATACCACAATCCCGGCTACAAACCCCTCCTCGCCGCTACCTTGCTCGATCGTCTCAGCGGGCTTGTGGCGCTGCTTTTTTTAGCAGGTATCCTCTTTTTATTCAGCAGCTACGCAAAACTCTCCCCTTGGCTTGTATGGTGCGATCTTTTTTGCTTGATACTGCTCTATCCTATTTTTTTGTTTTTGCATAAAAAACTCTTTGGCAATTTTACCACCTACTTGTGGCAAACCACACTTTTAGGCCTTGGGGTGCAAATCCTCCAGCTCCTTTGCGCCTACGCCCTCATTCTCGCCCTGCCCGCTCCGGTACCCGTCATAGATTTTTTGACCCTTTTTTTGATCTCTAGCGTCGTGGCGGTCTTACCTCTGACAATTGGCGGCGTGGGAGCGAGGGAGTTTACCTTTGTATACGGACTCAAACTTTTAAGAGTCGATCCCTCCATCGGCGTAGCCTTTAGTTTTCTTTTCTTTCTCATCTCCGCCCTCTCCTCGGCCCTCGGGATATTTTTTATCCACAATCCTTATAAAAGATCGCCAAGCGAGATATGATGGTGGGTCTGCATCCATTGATCCAAAAAGTACAGCGCCGCCACTCCGCCAAGAATAAAGAGCACAAAAAGAGCGATCTTAATCCAACTATAGGGACGCTCACCCACTACTGCACCGCTTTGGGCATCGATAAAAAAGTCGTAACGCCTCTTTCGCCAATGGATCTGGATATGGTAAAAAGGGGCTAGGAAATAGACAAACTCTTGCGAAAGATACTCGCTCTCATAACCATCGATCCTTTGTGCGTCCCCACCAATGTCTCTTCTAATCGCCCACTCCATCTTTGCGTCAAATTTTGGTTGAGCCGCCCGTCTTGCCTCTAGCGGGGTATAGCGGTACTCCTTGCCCTCCCATCCGCTCAAAGCCTCCTTACGCACAGCTTCTAGCTTTCTGACATTCCAATGAAGCCGCTCCATCGAAGAGTCTAGGGGAGGATAGCCAAGCTGCTGGATATCTTCAATCATAAGTTCTATCACTCCGCTTACGGGCTCCCACTCCATCGTGGTACGGGTTTGGGGCTGGTTATTGACATAGACTATGCGAGAGTGGCGCACGCCCCTCCAACCGCTATAATAGATACGCACGTCAGCATTAAAGCTCCAAACGGGATAATAAAAAGCTTTGGGAGATTTGGCCTTTTGATAGCCTTTGATAAAGGCGTTTGGGGCAAACCAGAGGGATCGGATATGGGCTTTGAGCAAACCGGCAACTTTTTTGGGATCGACCCATATCTTTCCTACGCCAAAAGGGAGCAAAGGATTGAAAAACTCGCCTACTAAAGGGGTGGAGCAGTATGGACAGAGCAAGGAGACCGAATCGCTTTGGCTCGTAGCACCGCAACTTGGACACTCAAAAAGCTTGAGCTCTTGGACCGCTTCTCTCTCCTCCAAAGGTCTTGGCTTTGGCTCTATCGGCTCGACTGCTCTACTCTTTTCATACCCGCACTGCGTACAGCGAAGCGCCTTTGGCACGGCGACAAGAGTACCCCCGCAAGCGGGGCAGACAAAACGGGTAACCTTAACTCTCTTTGCCATCAAAGAGCTCTTTGAGCCTTTGGCCTGCCATCTCCCACTCCCTCATCCCCTCTTGCCAAACCAGATCGTACGGGCTCAAATCCCCCTCTTGTGCCATCTGGCGTAAACGCTCCTTACTATACGGCCCGCTGGGCTTGCCGTTTTTGGCCACATAAAAGAGCTCTTGAGGGATGGGTGGAGGGGTGGTAGAGCCGCTTTTTTCCTCTTTTTGAAAAAGATGCGAAGCCGCCGCAATCCCGGCTCCCAGACCTACCATATCCGAGGCCGCTCCCCCCTTCTCGATCCCTTTGGCGCTCTTGTATCGCAAATATTCGTCCATGTCCGAAAGAATCGTCATCGAGCTTCGCTCGTCCAGTGCTTTTTGTACCTCTTCGGGCAAAGAGACATTTTCGATATAAAACCCCTCCAAAGAGAGTCCATAACGCTCAAAATAGGGCGCAAGCTCCTTTTTGAGCCGCTCGCCAAGTCTTTTATAGTGTTTAGCCAGCTCCAGCACCGTTACGCCACTTTTGGCCAAGACGCTTGGTAAATTGGAAAGGATAATATTGTCCAGCTGCCCTTTGATCTCTTCAAGGGTAAAGTAGCCGTCCGTCCCTACGATCTCTTGTAAAAATTTCTTAGGCTCTTGAATGCGAATCTCATAGCTCCCAAAAGCTCGCACCCGTACGGGACCAAGCTGGGGATCGTTGAGGATAATGGGCTGCTTCGTCCCCCACTTCAAATCGGTAAAGCGAGCGGTACTTACAAAGTAGACCTCAGCTTTAAAAGGAGAGGTAAAGCCGTGATCCCAATGCTGCAAATCGGTCAAAATGGGCAAGTTGTTCGTCGTTAGCTCGTAGGTTCCCGGGCCCAGTTCATCGGCGATCTTACCCTCGCTTACGAAAATGGCCCGCTGGCCGGGTCGTACGATCAGTTTGGCTCCGTTTTTTATCTCGTTGCCCTGTCGATCAAAGCGATAAACCATCGTATCGTGGCTATCGTCAAGCCATTCGATCACATCGATAAACTGGCCCGTCAACCAATCAAAAAGCCCCATCTACGACTCCTTTGGTGGCGTCACACCCTCTTTTTTTGCTTTGATGGCCATCAAAGTGCTCTTAAGCTCGCTCTCCATCTTCTTAAGCTCCTCTTCGGCGCTCTTTCTTGCGGCTTTGCCCTCCTCAGCTATTTGCAGCGATTCGTTGAGGGTCTGGATAAGCGTTTGGTTGGCTTTTTTGATGCTCTCAATGTCAAAGACCCCCCGCTCAACTTGGGTGCGTACCTCTTTGTTGGCCATTCGCAACGCCTCGGCGTTTTTCTCCAGCAGCTCGTTGCTCAGATCCGAAGCGGCTTTGAGGGATTTGGCGGCGTCACGACTGCGGATAACCGTCACGACTTGAGCTAGCTGGTTACGCCAAAGAGGCAAGGTATTAACCAGCGTGGAAGTGATCTTGTTGATCAGCGCCTTGTCGTTTTCTTGGATGAGGCGAATGCTAGGGAGCGCTTGCATCGCCACTTGACGAGAAAGCCGCAGATCGTGGAGTCGTCGCTCCAGATCGTCCCGAAAATCTTTCACCTCTTTGAGCTGCTGTACATCGAGCATATCGCCCGCTTTTGCCTTGGCCTCAAACTCGGGAATAACCTGCTCGTCTAGCTCTTTGAGCTTCTCCTCGGCGGCTTTGATATAGAGTTCGAGCTGCCGAAAATAGTCTAAATTGGCCTCGTAGAGCTTCTCTAAGGCAATCACGTCGGCGGTAAGCTTGGATTTATGGCGCTCCAGCTCGTTGGCGATGGTGTCGATTTGGTCCCGTACTTCCTCATAGCGCTGTAACGCCTCGACCACGGGCGTACTCCAGCCTAGCAACTTTTTCCACCACGGAAGCTCCTCGGGCTTAAGCTCCTCAATATCAAATCCTCGAATCGCCATGACCATCTTATTAAGACTCTCTCCAGCTTCCCCCACCTCTTTGTTTTTGACCCCTTCGATCATCTGATTGGAGATCGTATCCAGTTTTTCTTGTGCCTCCACGCCAAAAAAGAGTACGGAGTTGCGATTGCGAAAATCGAGCTGTTTTTTTAGCTCCTCGATACGCTCTTGCTCTTGGGGCATCATCGGCTCAATCGGCTCTGGCAACTTTTTCTCGATGCTTTTTTCGATACTCTCTTTAAGTTGGGGTACCATAGTTTACTCCTTTATGTTTTGATTTGATGATTGAGCGTACGCATCTTGACATCTAGATCGAATTTTCCTTGTTCTTGCAAACGCCTCAGCTCTTTTTCAAACCGCTCTTGTGTCTGATCGAGCAAAAAGAGCAGCTCTTCCACACGCTGCGGCTCCACGCCCTCTTGGACGGCAATATACGAGTCGGTAAGCTCCAAGAGCGAATCGATGTAGACCACCAAAAATCTTCTTGCCTCCCGCACGAAAATAGGCTTTTTCTCCAGCTCGGCTATGACCTCCTTGGCGGTTTGAATGGTTTTTTGCATCTGCTCTTTGAGCCGAGGATGGGTGATTTTGTCCAAACGCTCCTCTATTTTAGCAAGACTCTCTTTGGCCTCTTGGATCGTACGAAACGCCACGTCGACCCCCACATCCCCCATATCGGGAACTTTGTCTTCTTTAGGATCGAAGCCGTACCATAGATAGTATCCTAGCAAAGCCACAAGAGCCAAAAAGAGCGACTCCAAAAAAGAGCGTTGACATACAAAGAGCGAAGTATACAAAACAGCCAAAGCAAGAGCCAAAGCCCCTAAAAGTTTATAAGGCGTTTTAGGAGCCAAAGCAAAGGCGGCCCGATCATATACAAACTCTTGCTCAAACCCTTTTTTGCTTATAAAAAGGGCTAAAAGGAAGAGAGCCAAAGAGATAAGATCCACCACAAAAGCCTTGATATGGAGCGTCACCACCGAAAAAACTACGGCCAAAAAAGGGGGTATGACAAAAAGATAGAGCAGCACCCCCAGCGTTTTGGTATGTTGAACCATTTTGGGCTCATAGGGTCTAGCCAGTGCCATCTTACCCCCTTATAAGACAAATAAGCGGATACCAGCTTACGATCCCCGCACTAAAGAGCAACAAGAAAAATCCCAACGCCTTTTTGAAAAATCGCATCACTTTACCTTTTTTCTCCTACTATGCGTACGCTTCCTTGCAGTCTACCATACAAAGGGGTCTCAATCCCTTTATCCGGATCAAAAAGTACGAGTTGCGCCACATACCCTTCCTCGATCTTGCCAAGCTTCTCCCCTAAAAAGCAGGCGGGATTGGCCGAGAGCAGCTCGGTAAGCTTTGGCATATCGATTATACCCGTGTCCACAAGATGGGTGTACGCCAAAGGCAGCAAATAAGCCAAAGCGTCAATACCAAAAGCCGCCTCTTGAAAACTCACCTCTTTGGCGACTCTTGATCTTGGCGAGTGCAAGGAGCTTATAAGATCGATCTTGCCCTCTCGCAAAGCGAGCAAAAGTCTTTGACGCTCCTCCTCGCTTCGCAGCGGCGGCATGATTTTGGCAAGAGTATTATATCCAGCACACGCCTCTTCACTGAGTAACAGATGATGAATGCCCACCTCAGCATAACAATAGTGTGAATCGGCGATAAGATCAAGACTTCTAGCCGTAGAAACCCCTTTAAAAAGCACGGGTACGCCATAGTGCTCGCTGTATTCGATAACTTTTGCTACCTCGGCTTTCTCCTCCAAAGTATCGATCCCACCAAGACCTAACTCAAAAGCCGTCTTACCCTCATTCATCACGCCAACGTCTTGAAAAATTTTATTACGAGGAGCGATATGCAAAGGGATTTGATGCATTTTGGCATACTCAAAAATTCTAGCTAAAAGATAGGGATTGATATCAGATGGGGTATATACGCCAGCCGCCCCTTTTTTGAGCAAGATAGAAATCTCGCTCAACCCTTGCTCCTTTGTCCCCATCACCAAAGGATAGAGCTTCATAGGCAATGCGTGGGATTTGACAAATTCCAAAGATATCTCCTCATCCACAGGCGGAGAAGTGTCGGGAATGAGGGCTACGGCTCCCACCCCGCCTTGCAACGCTTCTTGACCAAGGGCGTAGAGATTGGTGGTATTGATCCGATCATCCAACACCCGCACATTCAGATCGATCGCCGCCGGCAGCAAATAAGCCCCCTGCGCTTCTATAATTTCATCATCGCTTAAATTCGCACCGATCTTTTTTATCACCCCCTCTTGGATCAATACATCGGCACATCGCTCCCCTCTAAAATCGACCACTTTAGCGTTTTTGACGACCATAAGCGCTCCTAATCTCTTGGAGTTTGGCCAAAAAGGTTTTGGCCGTTGCGCCCCCTACTAAGGCTCTGGTAATCTTTGAGCCGTTGGCGTCAAGGAAGTAAAAAGTGGGCGTACCATAGGCTTTGAGCCCTAAAGATTTAGCTTGGGACAAGGAGAGCTTGAGAGGGATAAAAAAGTTTTCCACATAATCGCTCAGACTCTCCGTCTCAAAAGCAACATCGTCCATATATTCACAAGTAGGACAATTTGGCTGGGAAATCATCACCATAACAAGCTTACCCTCTTTTTTAGCCAATTCCAACGCTTTGGCGTACCCCTCTACCCAATCAAAATCGGCTCCCCAAACCATCAAAGTTATAATTACCAGCAAGACTACTCTTCTCATCGGCTTCTCCTTTTAGCCTCTTGCAAAATCCTCAAAAACTCCTCTGGACTTTTATATCCTACGATCCGTAGATCTCTTAGCTCCTTGCCATTTTTAAAAAACAAAATGGCCGGAGGGCCAAAAAGGCCAAATCGTTTCAAAAATGCCTTGTCGCTTTGAGAGTTGTCCGTCACATCGAGCCGCAAAGCTTCAAACTCCACCATCTTTTCTCGTACCTTGGGATCGCTGAAAGTGTTTTCTTCCAGCTCCTTGCAGCTAGCGCACCATTTAGCCGTAATATCTAAAAGAAGCGGCTTTGAGGAGTTTTTGGCGATGCGTTCAAACTCTTCGTAATCTTTGACCGCACGAAACAAGGGCTTGGTCTGTACAGCGTGCGCTTGGGTTTGTAGAAGCGGTTTGAGAGGATCAAAAGGATTGGTAGCGCCCAAAAAGGCTCCAATAAAAACTAACAGCCCATATAGAAACAGCACAAGACCCAAACTCTTTTTAAAATAGGCAAACCAATGCGCCCCCGTTTGTATCTGCTCAAGCGCTCGCAAATAGACCGCACTGGAGATAAAAAGCGTAGCCCACAGCACCATCGTGATCCTATCGGGAAGCACGCGCGAGAGCATCCAGATCGCCACGCCCAGCATCACCACGCCAAAGACTTTGCTGACCGCCTCCATCCAGCCACCGGGTTTTGGCATAAATTTCCCCGCACCTACGCCAACAAGCAGCAGCGGCATCCCCATCCCAAGACTCATCGCAAAAAGAGCCGCCCCTCCAAGCAAAGCGTCGCCGGTCTGGCCGATGTAGATAAGAGCTCCAGCCAGTGGGGGCGCTACGCAAGGACCCACGATCAGAGCCGATAAAAAGCCCATAATAGCGACTCCGATAAGCCCTCCTTTGTGACTTGCTTCGTCACTTCTTTTGGCCAGTTTCGTCTGCAAGCTAGCAGGCAGTCCAATCTCATAAAAACCAAACATACTTAAAGCTAACGCCACAAAAATCAGAGCAAAAAGCACGATTACTACCGGATTTTGCAAGGCCGCTTGCAAATTGGCGCCAAAAAGACCCGCAAGGACCCCAGCGATCGTATAAGTCAGCGCCATCGCCAATACATAAACCACCGAGTAGAGCAGGGCTTTTTTTGTGTTCATATTTTTGGCACCGACGATAAGCGAGGAGAGAATGGGGATCATCGGAAAGATACAAGGGGTCAAAGAGAGCAAGAGACCAAATCCAAAAAAAGTGGCCAAAATCACCCACCACGACTCGGTTTTGAGCGTCTGGGCGATACCTTGCTCCTCAGACTGACGCAGCCGGGGAGCGGCGGAAGTTTGGGAGGGGATCGTAAGATTAAACTCTTTGGTCTGAGGCGGATAGCAGATCCCTATCTCGTTGCAGCCTTGATAAGAAAATGCCAACCGTACTTTCCCGCTATCCAAAAGCTTCAAGGGCACAGCAATACTCATATTGCCCTCATACACCTCCTCGCCATGCAGCTTTTTGGGCTTTGGCAAAAAAGGCTCGATATCGATGGTGCGTTTTTTGGGAAAGAGCTCTTGGAGTTTGAAATACTTCTTATACAAATAGACCTTATCAGCCATCGCTATATCAATGCGAAGTTTATCTTTTTCTACCTGTACGGAGGGCCGATAGGCTTTTTGGACGGGGACGATCTTAGGCCCCTCTCCCACAAATCCAAAAGCAAAAAGCAGTTGAAAGCCAAGCAGCAGTATAAAAACGAAACGAAACATACAGCCCCTTTAAAAAGAGTTAGCTAGAGATAATTTTAGCCAAAAACTCTTTAGGCTTCACTTCCCTAGGGCCGCTAGCTCCTCCATCAAGTCCACTTTGTGGCTCAAAATATCTTCTAGCAAGAAACGCTTGAGTACTTTTTGACTCTCATACTCTTGCAGCACAATCTCCTTTTTGCGAGGATTTTTTTTCAGGTCATAGATCTTCTTGCCCTTTTCTATCCCAATGCCAGCCTCGCCGCTTCCAAAAGGAGCTATCCAATAATAGATCAATCCATATTTTTTCTCTACCTCGGCTTCAAGTTGCCATCTTATCTCTCTTTTTTCCCTTGGCTTGAGCTTGAAAAAAGTACGAAAGATATACCATGTGTACAGCTCTTTGGCATTTCGCCATTTCCATCCATCTGGCTTCGTATCGCCGGCGTTGAGAAAAATTCTCTCTTCATCTTCAAAAACGATCTGAAAATGTCTGGTATCCTCTAGCACGCTCCAGCTCTTGTTTGGATTGATAAAAAAGCTTTTCCAATCATTCACATCAAATGGGTATCTATCGATCAATCCAAAAAGATCCTCAAAAAGATCAATCCGATCTAAAAGGATTTTAAAGTTCTCTTTACCAAATACTTTTCTCCAATTCTCCTCCTTTACCCTAAGCCTCGTATCAAAAGTGCAAAAAGTTTTTTTTCTCCAATCGTGACTAGGCAAGTAGTCCTCAATGCTTAGCAACGCCCTTTGGATAGATGTTTGGGCTTTTTTGTCCTTTTGTACCTTATTATTAAAGAGGTTGACATACTCCCCACGCATAAATGCGGGGGATTCTGGCTTTAAGCGGGGACGCCCGACCATTGTTTAGAGCAATGGTCGGGTCTTACTTCCCCTATGCCAAGAGTCGATGCCCCGACTCTACAGATATTGATAGCGGCGTTTATGTCT
>WGAT01000033.1 GCA_015494715.1 Campylobacterota bacterium | reverse complement strand
TTCAACTACACTTTGGCCAAAGAGCGGCCCGATATCTTCATCCAGCCAAACTACATCTCTTTTCCCACTCCATTTGATATCCCTACCATCACTTTTATCCACGATCTCTCGCACATTCGCTTTAGGGAGTACCATCCCAAAGAGCGGGTGGAGTATTTCGAGAGATTTTTGCCACGAAGTATCCAAAAGAGTGCCAAGATCGTGACGATATCAGAGTTTACGAAAAAAGAGCTGGTGGATCTGGGCCTATGTGAGTCTCAAAAGATCGAAGTGATCTACAACGGCGTGGACGAAAAATTTCGCCCTGTCTCTAAAGAGGAGTTCGCTCCCACGGCCAAAAAATATGGCGTAAAGTATCGGGGCTATTTTTTGTTCGTAGGGACGCTAGAGCCTAGGAAAAATCTCAAAACTTTGCTAGAGGCTTATCTTGGCTATTTGGCCAAAACTTCCCATCCCACGCCCTTGCTGCTAGCCGGCGGGGTAGGGTGGCGAAGCGAGCATTTTGACGACATTTTGCAAAAGGCCCTGAATACTGGCTATGTGCGGCGTTTGGGCTATGTGAGTGAAGCGGAGCTGATCGCTTTGTATGGGGGGGCCAAAGCCTTTGTCTTTCCGTCTATCTACGAGGGGTTTGGGCTGCCGCCACTAGAGGCGATGGCTTGCGGTACGCCGGTACTCGCCTCCAACGCCTCCTCGATTCCAGAAATAGTGGGAGATGCCGGGATGTTGGTCGATCCTATGGATAGCGACCAGATAGCACGAGCACTTGTTAGACTGGATGAGGATGAGGCGCTGCGTCTTGTTTTGGCCAAAAAAGGATCGGCCAGAAGTAAAAAGTTTCGCTGGCAAAGTGCGGCTCTTGAGCTTAACGATTTGATCCATAAGTTCGTATGATACGCAAGGCGTTCTTTGCACTCTTTTTGGCCGAGATAGCAGGCCGAGCCCTAAGCTTTGGGGTAATCATCTATGTGGCCAAAGTTTTGGGCCCCCAAGAGCTTGGCTACTGGTCCTACGCTTTGGCGATCAACGCTTTTTTGATCATTGCTTCTAGCCTTGGGCTGGAGACCTATGCGATGGTGGAGTGCGCCAAGGAACTCTCCAAACGCCCTCGGGTGCTCAGCCAGGTTTTTGCCCTTCGCCTACTGCTCTTTAGCTTTGTATCGCTACTACTGATCCTTTTTCACTCTCTTTTTGATCCTAAAGTCTTTGTACTGCTTTTGCTTCTTTTGATAGGAGACTATATCGCCTCATTGACGCCACGCTGGTTTTTTCAGGTGGAGGAGGATTTTAAAGCCATCGCTAAAGTGAAGCTGATCCAAGCCACAAGCTATGCGATGCTGATTGGGATTTTATTTTTTTTCAAAACTACGATCTACTTTTTGGCACTGGCCTATCTTGGCAGCTTCTTGATAGCGGCGTTGCTCTATTTTCCCAGAATTTTCAAGGAGTTCGATCTTTCACTCATCACTCCTAGGGAGTGGGCAAGAGTGGTAAAGGTGGCCTTTTATCTAGGAGGGGCTTTGTTTCTCAATCAGATCTACACCAACACCGACAAGATCATGATCACAAAGTTCCTTGGCATCGAGTATACCGGCTACTACGAGGCTGGATACAAGCTCTATGCTCTTTTAGCCGTGGTTTTTGGATTGGTTTGGACGGTATACGCCCCAAAAGTGGCCAAAGAAAAAAGAGTGTTTCGTCGCTACTTTTGGGCAATTCTTTTATTGGGGATAGGAGGGGGAGCGGTTTTTTATCTCTCACGAGAGTGGCTTATCCCTTTGCTCTACTCCGATCATTTTTCTCCTACCAAGGAGCTGATGGCCTATTTTGCTCTTAGTAGCGTGGTGCTTGCTCTTAGTTATGCTTTGAGCTCCCCTTTACCTCTTTTGGATAGATCCAAAGCTTGGTTTTGGATCACCCTTTTTTCAGCTTCGCTCAATGTGGGGCTCAACTTCGTTTTGCTACCTATACTTGGCGTCAAAGGAGCAATCATAGCTACGATCATTTGTGAGGGGCTTGTGGCACTGCTGGCTTGGAAAGAGATTAAAGGAGTTCTGGTTAACATTTAACTTACTTACTTTCTATTACAATAAAAAAGTTACCCTCTAAAGGATCTTCCATGCTGCGACTTTGTTTATTACTATTTTTTGGGACTCTTTTTGCCTTTGCCGGCTTTTCTCCCGCACTTTTGCAAGACAAAAGCTTCAAACTAGCCGGAGATTTCTATCCATACCCTTTTCATCCCGCCTCCTCGCCACTGAGTGCTTACAACTGGGCTTTTAAAACTCCTTTCAACCATGTCTATCAGATGCATGGCACCCAGCCCACGCCCAATAATGTTTTTGGCTGGAAGCGTGTGGATGTGCGTCTGACGACCCGGCCGCTGTGGCAATTTTATTTTATTGGGGATCTGGATGGGGACGGGGATACGAGATTTGATTTTATCACCATTCGAGCCCAAAGCGATTCCAAAAAGGTTTTTAAGCTTTTACCCACGCCCGTGGGCTCTTTTTTTGAGTATCAAGATCTAGGATTTATGCATTTTACCCGCTATCCTTTACAGATCGCTTTTGGCCAAGGGTTTCTTCGCTATTGGCCTTTGATGCGATCTTATGAGTTTTCCACTTTTCCTCAAAGTGTGGTGTTGCATGATCAGCAGGAGGCCGAAGAGTTTTTGGCAGCACATCCAAGTCAAGAGCTGCAAGCCAAAATACAAAGAGCCGATTTTGATCTGTACAATCTTATCCTCTATCGTATCACCGAGCCAAGTGGATCGATTCAGGTAAAGCTTCAAGAGCCGATCTTCGTGAGCGATGCGGTCGTCAAAATCCCTATCACTCGCTCCGTTCCCCAGATGGGGACGGCCGATATGGCCTATTATCTTGCGGGGGTGCTGGCTAGCAAAAATATCCAGCGAGCGATTTTTGAGCGAGAGAGTCAAGAGGATGTCGTCTCGACACAGATGCAAATAGCGTGTGACGACGAGCCCCGAGCGCCCGTATGCGGTCTTAAACAGGTGCAGTGCGTGGTATCTCCTTGCGAGCCTATTTTTACTACCTATCCCAACTACTGCGCCCTCAAAGCCGATACGCAAGCACGCTTTGTACATATGGGGAGCTGCGAAAAAAATGTAAGCGCCGATACGAGGATACTTGCCTCCTCATTGTATCATTTAGGTATCAATTTGGCCAAAAAACTGGATGATGGCCACAATCTTTTTCTCTCACCTTTAAGTATCGAAGATGCGTTGGAGATGCTCGACGCTGGAGCCAAAGGCGAGACAAAAGAAGAGCTTCGCTTGGCTCTTGGCTATCCCCGAAATTTTGATCCCCTTGCTGCTCTCGCGGCTCTTCGCTCCCAGTTGCATAGCGATGCGGTAGAGCTAGAGATTGCCGATAGTGCTTGGTTTGACAAAGTTTTTTACCCATACCGAAGCTACCGATATTTAATAAGCGATTTGCTGGGCGCCGAGCTCTTTAGGGTCGATTTTGGCCACGATCCCGAGGGATCACGAGGCCAGATCAATAATTGGGTAGCTCAAAAAACTCATCAAAAGATAAAAAATCTTTTGCCTCGAGGCTCCATATCTCCAGCCACCAAAGCGGTGCTCGTAGATGCGGTCTATTTTTATGGCCAGTGGAGAGAGGAGTTCAACGCCTCTTTGACAAAAAAAGAGAGGTTTTATCCAGAAAACGGTGATAGCGTATTGGTGGATATGATGAGCCATACCTCAGAATACAATATCAGTGATTTTTCTACATTTGCCGCTTTGCAGTTGCCCTATAAACAAGATTTTAGCATGTGGCTTTTGGCGCCCAAAGAGGGCAAAAGGGTAGAGGATGTGCTCAGCGCATTGGCAAGTCTAGGGCCTAGGGCATTGTACGATAGAAGAGTGCTTAGATACAATGTGGAGCTCAAGCTGCCAAAATTTACGATGAGCTGGGGGACGAAAGAACTCTCCCGTACACTGAGGCAAATGGGGATAGAGGCGCTTTTTGATCCCAATAGAGCCGATCTTACATTAATTGGCCAGAGCCGGCAGCGACTTTTTCTTAGCGGTCTTTTTCACAAAAGCTACATCAAAGTGGATGAAAAGGGGAGCGAAGCGGCGGCTGCCACGGCCGGTGTCATCTCGGTGACGGCTACGCCGCGGCCCTATCGTTTCGTTTTGGATCGCCCTTTTGTTTTTATGATTTTTCACGATGCGACCCAAACGCCGCTTTTTATGGGAGTGGTGCAAAGACCTTAGAGCTGGTGCCACAAAAGAGCCAGATCCACGTCGATCTCGCTCTTGCGTGGTTTAATGTAGATCTCTTTGATGGGGAAGTTTTGTATTTGATACTTCTCTTCTAGTTTTTGGATCTCCTCTTCTAGCTCCTCTTGCAATCGCTCCAGCTCCTCTTCGAGTCTTGCCACCTCCTCTTTGGCTTCCTCGATATCTCCATACTCCTCATAGGCCCGTTTGGCCTTTTTGATGGTGGAGCCGGCCTTTGAGAGGGTGGAGGATTTAAGCTTTTTGCGACCAAAGAGGGAGTCTAAAAGGGTGAGTCCCAAAGAGAGGATCGTATCGGCGGCGTGGCTTTGAGCCTCTTGCTCTTGTCGTTTGAGTTGGAGGAGCGCTTTGGAGAGTCGGTTTTGGAGCCGCTTGAATTTGATGGTGTAGCTTTTGCGCAGTTTGGCGACGGCTTCTTCTTTTTTAAGACGCAAAGTATCGAGGAGTCTGGCTCGAAACTCCTCGTAAGACTCTCCTGGCTGGGATTCTAGGCGCAGGCGAGGGACTTTGTAGAGTGTGCGGCGCTTGGTACGATAGAAGTACTCTTTGAAGCTGCGCTCTATCTTTTGGATCCCTCTCTCGTCGGCTAGGATGGAGGGTATGGGAGCGTAGGAGGCGTTTTGGGGAGGAGTGGTGGCATAGGGCTTCTCCTCGGCCTCTTGGCAAGACTCGGGATCGATGGTGGAGTCTGGCTGTAGTGCTATTTCGCATACTATCTGCTCTTCATGGTCGATTCCTTTGGCCGCACTCAGATAGTGAAGTTTTGTTTTGGCCAAAAGATACGGGGCAAACGCGAAGGGCCCATTGGGATTTATGATATCGAAATATTGCGGCAGTTCTGGGCTGACCAGCGGCTTGGCAGTGGTGGAGAGGGGTGGTGTACTTGTGGAGCCGCTTTGTTTGAGTTTGGGCTTTTTATCGGCCATGAGACGGGCTATCTCCTCTTTTGTCAAAGGCCCTTTGAGATAGCTCAACGCCCAGCGGCTCTTGAAGATCTCTAAGCGCTCTTTATGTACATTTCTTAGTAAAAAGGTTCGTTTGGGTAGATTGGCCAATATTTTTTGAAGTGCCCCTTTATCCAGCTCTTGGCCACTTTTGAGCAGTCCGTCGATCACCCGGTCCATATCCTGTTTGGTTTGGAGCCTGCCTAAAAACCAACTCCCGATATTGGAGAGCCCTTTGTAGTCTAGATCCACCGGGTTTTGGGTGCTAAGCACCACACCTACCCCATAGGCTCTGGCCTGCTTGAGCAGCAGCATCATCGGCTTTTTAGAGGGTGGATTGGCATTTGGCGGGAAGTAGCCATAGATCTCGTCCATGTAGAGTAGTGCCCTTAGAGCCGAAGTGCCACTTTGATTTCGCATCCAAAAAAGAAGACGATTGAGCAGCAGCGTCACAAAAAAGAGCCGCTCCTTTTCGCTCAGGTGTGCTAGATAGAAGATATTGTGGTTGGGTTTGCCCGAAAGGTCGTAGAGGAGCTTGGAGATATCGAGGCTCTCCCCTTGGGTCCAGGCGGCAAAGGAGGGGTCACTCAAAAGGTTGTTGAGCCCTAGTGCCAGTTCCATCCGCTCCTTTTTGGGATAGAAGCTCTCCAGAGGCAAGACGCCAATCTTTTTGAATGGAGGAGCGATAATGTTGGCGATGAGACTCTCCAGGCTTAGCTCCTTGTCTTGACGCCAGTAGTAGTCGAGGATATTGGAGAGCAGGACGAACTCATTGCTTTTTGAGGCCTCTTTGCCAATGAGAGCCAAAAGGGCGGTAACGGTGGAGGAGAGGATTTGGGCATAAGTATCGGTCTGCGCTCGCACTGTGGAGGAGGGTGGAGCAAAAGAAGCTAAGACATTGACGGGGATACCGGCTTGGCTGCCCGGAGTGTAGATACGAAAATTGGCGGAGTTTTTGAGCCGCTTGATCCGCTCGGGACTTTGATGGGAGCGCTCTAGCCCCTCTTTCCATCGTTTGGCGATCTTGGCCGCATACTCTTGGAGGCTTAGCCCCTCCTTTTTGGCCTCCAAGGGATCGACCCACTTGGCGAAATCTTCAGGTCTTAGATCCTCAAAAGCGAGCAGCAGATCACCCATATCCCCTTTGGGATCAAGAATCAAGGCTGGGATGCCGTCGATCGCCGCTTCTTCGAGCAGATCGATCCCCAGCCCCGTTTTGCCGCTGCCGGTCATCCCGATAATGGCGGCGTGGGTAGTGAGCTGTTCGCTTTTGAGGAGCTCCAAAAGCCCTGTGGACTCTCCATCTGGGGTTGTTTGCTCGCCCAGATAGAAAAGCCCCAGTTTTTCGTACAGTTCGCTCACTTATACAAAGACTCTTTGTTGAATTTTTTTACGAGGAAGTAGTAAAAAAGGGCCCGGTATTTATTGCGGTTGGAACTGCCCATCTTTTCACACACCTCTTTGATGGCGGCATCGAGCTCTTCGTCGCTTTTATCAAGACCTAGTTTCATCTTCAAAAAGTTGTTGCGGACTCGCGCTAGCTCCTCAGGACTGGTACAAGAGACCATCTCGGAATCTTTTCTATAGATGGAGGGGCCCAAACTCTTAGTAATCTTTTCGAGCAGCGCTTCGTCGAAGTTTGGCTCTATTTCTTTGAGTTTTTCTTTGTACAATGCGATCTTTTCGTCCAGTTTGCTCATAACGGCTCCTTTATGGTGGATTGTATCTTATTGTACTTTTGACTTACTTATTGCTCCCTTAATTTTAATTTATGATAGAATAGAGGATAAAATAGAGTACAAACGATGTTGCATAAAGATATAATTTTATGTCCGAGATGTTTTACCCCCCATAAAAAGTTGCCTCTCGCACCCAAAGAGGAGGCTCGATGCGTGCGTTGTCAGGCACTGCTGTATCGCTACCGCGCGGGTCTTGAGTATTTGCTTTTGATTCTTTCGACACTCTCTCTTCTGTGTCTGCTCATAGCCAATGTTTCGCCTTTGCTTCGGATAAATTTTGGAGAGCTGAGTGCACACGCTCTTTTACTTGAGGCGATACTGAGCCTGTTTGATAAAGGATTTGTGTTTATTAGTTTTTTTTCTTTACTCGTTTTGGAGGTTTTTCCGTGGCTGCTGATGGGGACGTTGAGCCTTTTTGCTACTTTGGTGCTGCTACAAAGAGGCAAAATTATAGCCAAAGGTTCGCTGATTTTGATAGAGATCTTTAGACGCTGGAGTATGCTTGATATCTTTTTTATCGCCATTTTGGTGGCGATGGTTAAGGTGTATCAGTATGCCCAGATCCATTTTGGCATGGCGTTTTGGGCTTTGGGAGGGTTTGTGCTCTTAGAGATTTATGTCATAAAGAGTATTCGCATCGAGGAGCTGTGGGAGTTGTGGGAGCGGCGTTATGAGATGGCTTAGATGTCCCTACTGCGGAGCTACCAACGATCGTGAGGATAGATGGTGCGGACGATGCGGCTTGCAGATCACTCTTGATATAAAAGGCTCGCTTTATAAAAGTCTTGCTTATCTTTTAGCCGCCGTTATCTTTTATATTCCGGCCAATGTCTATCCGATTTTGCAAACTTCCAAATTTTCCAATGTTGAGGGAAGTACGATTATTGGCGGCGTATTGGAGCTTTGGGCCGAGGGGGACTACCCCGTCGCGATTATTATCTTTGTAGCTTCCGTACTCATCCCCCTCCTCAAAATCCTAGCGCTTTTTTATCTGCTCTTTACCATTTGGCGCAAAAGATGCAAAAGTTTAAAACAAGAGATGTGGCTGTATCATCTCATAGAGCTTACCGGCCCTTGGTCTTTGATCGACGTATTTGTCGTAGTGCTACTTGTAGCGCTGATCCACTTTCAAAGTATCGCTATAATACCGGGTATTGGAGCAAGTTCCTTTGCCTTGATGGTCTTTTTTACCCTTATGGCCTCGTACGCTTTGGATGAGCGAATATTAGGAGAGATTTGTGCAAGATGAGATAGTTGAAGTAAAAATTCAAAAAAGAAGCATCCACCTTATCGTGTGGCTTGTACCCTTCATCGCTTTGGTCATAGGGGGGTGGATGCTCTATCGCTACTACTCCAATCTAGGGCCTCAGATCCAAATTACTTTCCAAAGTAGCGGCGGACTTGAGCCTAAGCACTCATATGTTAAGTTTCGCGAGGTCAAAGTGGGCAGAGTAGAGCGTATCGAGATTTTAAAAAAAGGGGTGCGGGTCTATGCGAGGGTCAATAAAGATATTTTGCCTTTCTTGAATGAAACGACCAAGTTTTGGATAGTCAAGCCCGAAATCGGACTGGGCAAGGTGCGGGGATTGGATGCATTGATGAGTGGGGCGTACATTCAGATGAGCGCAAAGCTTGGGAAGAGGAGTAAATTCATTTTTCAAGGGTTGGAGGAGCCTCCTTTGATCGAGGATGAGAGGGGCTCTACCGTACGGCTGCAAGCTTCTAGCTCTTTTGCCCTTGAAGCGGGTATGCCAGTTTACTATAAACAGCTTCGGGTAGGAGCCGTAAAAAAGATAGACCTCGCTCCAGACGGTCAAAAGGTGCATATCTATCTTTTTATCAAGCATCCATATGACCGCTTCATCAACGATACCAGCCGATTTTGGAATATAAAAAGCGTGCGGTTGGAGTTGACGGATGAGGGATTGGAGGTGCGTATGGGCTCGATTTCCCAAATGCTTATGGGTGGGGTCGGATTTGCCACCAAAGATTTGGGACAAAAGAGCCGTATCTCTTTACAAAGGCCTTTTATTCTTTATCCTAGCAAAAGTGAGGCATTGCAAAAGAAGCTGGGTCTGCCTAGAGAACAATTTGTCCGATTTCTACTCGATTTTGATGCTGGGACCGGGTATCTTGGTATCGGCTCGCCCGTGCGGTTTGAGGGGTATAAAGTGGGAGAGGTGGAGGATGTGGTAAGCTTTTTTGATCTTGAGCATAGACGCATCGACTCAAAGGTGCTGATCCGCTTGGATGTTTCGGCTTTTCAAAACTCCCCAAAAATCTCTGGAATGGATGCTTTGCGCAAGGCGGTCCAAAAAGGGCTCAAGGCAAAGCTTGAACAGAGTAATATTTTGACAAAATCTCTCTTTGTCAATCTCGTGTTTGAAAAAGAGGGAGGGCAGCTCAAGCCTTTGGCCAATGGCGTGTACGCTTTGCCCACTCTGCCTTATCAAAAGGGCAAACTGCTAGAGCATCTAGACAAGATATTGACCAAGCTAGAAAATCTACCCATCGAGCGCGCTCTTGACGCTTTTTCCCGCTTATTGGAGAAAAATCAAGAGCCTTTGCGTCAAAGCCTGCTCTCTTTGCATAGGACTCTAAGCAGCGTACGCAAACTCTTGGAGAGCAATGAGACAAAGGCGTTGCCAAAAGATCTGCATGCTACTTTAACGCAGCTGCAAAGAGCTTTGCGAGAATTTGCTCTTTTGGCTAGGGGGTATGACGCCAACTCCACTTTTAAAGCGCAGCTCACCCAAACTTTGTACGACATCGATAGAAGCGCTAAAAGTTTGCATAAGGTGCTGTTGAAGCTGGACAAAAAACCCAACGCTTTGATTTTTGGGGATTAGATGAGGTGGTTGCTCTTTGTGGTTTTGATCTTTGCTGGATGTAGCCAAAAGCGGTTCTATATCCCCTCCATACATCCGGTTGAGTCGTTTGTGCATATCACCAAGCCAATAGGGGTGGCGCCCGTGATTCTTCCTCAATATCTTTTGATGGATAAAGTTTTGCTCAAGAGTGGAGAGTATCTTGATTTTACTTTTGCGGGTGAGCCCGATTGGCAGATTCAAAAGGCTTTTGTGGAGTATCTTCGCACCGCTTTGGGGGATGAGCGGGTGGGATTGTATCCTTGGGAGTTTGCGACAAAACCAAAGTGTATCGTACGGCTTGTCGTCTCACAGCTTGTTTGGGACAAAAAAAGCAAGATATTGCGAGGGAGAGCAGAGATAGATATAGCAAATAAAAAAAAGAGTTATACGCTCCTCCGAGCCGGAAGCGATCTGCGCCAAGCTATGGACGCATTGTGGCAAAAAATTTTTCAAAAAACGGCCCAAATGCTCGCGCGCGAGTGCTCGTGAACCTCTCCCGCTAAATCAAAGATTATAGCGGGAGCTTCCCTTATGGGAAGGTCCGCAAGGATGTATATGCACCCTTACAGGCTGGAACACTAGCCCTCTACCCGCTATCTCTTGAATGAGAGAATCGCAGGCTACGCTTTTTCTTAAGATATTCAAAGCTCCGTTTACGTCGGCATTTATCAGTTTACCGATACTTGATTGAAAAAGTCCTCTTTTTACTCTTTTCCCCAAATACCTTTTTTGCTTTTGCATAGC
>WGAT01000032.1 GCA_015494715.1 Campylobacterota bacterium | reverse complement strand
ATTTATCAATGGGGATATAAGGTGGCAAAAGAGTTGAGAGGAAGTTTGTCTTCCTTGAAACTCTTTTGGTATAATTTCTTAAGGTTGGGGCATCAACCTTTGGCATAGGAGAAGTAAGACCCGACCATTGTTTAGAGCAATGGTCGGGCATCCCCGCTTAAAGCCAGAATCCCCCACATTTATGCGTGGGGAGTATGTCAAGAGAGAGAAAAAGAGGTAATACAAACCATTATACGATACAGGTAAAAGAACTTGTAGAATATATTGCCTTAAGCGATCGCAACGCATACAGATTTTTGACCATCTATTTAGAAAAAGTTTTACGAGATAGCGGTATTTGGAAGTGGTTTGAAGAGTTTTTTGAGCTCCAAACGCAAGAGTCGTTAGAGCGTTTACGAGAAAATTTCATCGATTTTATGATTCGATATACGCCAATAAACGGCCGTTTGGAGCCTATTAGGATACTCAATCCTTTGTTGAACATAGTAAGCTTTAAATATAAAAAATTGGGCACCAAAGCTGGAAGAGTCGCCCCCATACATTATAGTGATCTGCTCTATAACAGGCCAAACTGGCGAGATATCAAAAAAGATAAATCCCTTACCAGAGAGGAGTTTGCCCGTTATCTCTTGCAAGAGGGGGTACGCAATCCAAGGTACTACAGATACAGCGTACAAAAGGCCAAAAGGTATGTTAAAGCTATACATCCTTATAGCGAAATCCATAGATTTGGAGCCTATCGGGCCACCCAAGCCCATCATATCTTCCCATCTTCTTACTATCCAGAGATTGCCGATCTGCCAGAAAATATCATCGCCCTAACGCCAAACCAACACTTTGCCAAAGCCCATCCCAATAATAAAACTTCGCTAGTCGATCCTGCGTATCAAGCGATCTGTCTGCTAGCCAAACTTGATAGTATCGAGTATGACTATAGGAATAATTTGGGTCATTATAGTTGGGAGAATTTCATCAAAGTCGTCAATGTGGGACTAGATAAGAAATTCTCAAAGGATATCGATTTTGAGGAGATGAAATATCAAATAGGAAGACACTATTTTGGCTAATGCCTTTACTAAAAAAGATCGATTGGGGCATGTATAGGGCAGCTTTAGAAGGAATAATTAAGCAAGCGATTAGTATAATATAAGCAATTTTTTTAAGTTAGGAGAAAGTAATGAAAAAAATACCGCTCTTTTCACTGCCAATAAGCAAACTCGAAGAGAAAGAGGTACAAGAGGCGCTGGCCAAAAAGCCAAAAGTTAAAAACCTTGAGGAAGAATTTGCCAAGTATGTTGGTTCCGAAGCGGCCGTAGCCACCGCAAACGAAACGGCGGCGCTCCATCTTGCGATGACGGCGATCGATCTCAAGCGCGGAGACAAGATACTGTGCAGCGTCAACTCCTATCCAAACGTGCCTGAAGTGGTACGCCATTTCGATGCCGAGCCGATCTTTGTAGACATCGATATGGATGATTTTAACATCGATCTGAATGAGATGGAGAAGATCTTGGCCAAAAATAAGAGCAAAAAGCTCAAAGGGGCCATTATCTCCCATATAGCGGGCCAGCCCACCGATCTAGATCGTCTCTACGATATCGCCGAGCGCTACAATATCCTCATCGTCGAAGATGCCAACGAGGCGATGGGCGCGACCTACAATGGCCAAAAGATTGGGAGCCTCAAAGCCGACATCACAACATTTAGCTTCAATCCCCACAGACGCTTTACCACCTGTGCCGGAGGGATGATGAGTATGAGCGACGGGGAGCTTGAAACGCGCTCTAGACTGCTGCGCTCCAATGCCATCGTCAAAAGTGAATGGGGTGAGGATGGGGGGCTTGGCTATGTCTATGATGTAGTGGATATTGGCTTGGAGTACGAGATGGATGACTTGGATGCCGGATTCAATTTGGCACAACTGGCCAAAAACGACGAGGCCATCAAAAGGCGCCAAGAGATAGCCTCCATTTATCACAAAGAGCTGGCCGGTACGCCCCATATCGAGCTACCAAAAGAGGTACGAGAGCACATCTATTCGCTCTTTATCATCAAAGTGGACAAAAACCGAGACTCCTTTGCCAGAGAGCTCTACAAACGAGGCATCGAGGTGGGACTGCACTATATTCCGCTGCATCTGCTAAGCTACTACAAGCAAAAGTACAATCTGCGGGTCAACGACTATCCAAAGGCGCTGCGAAATTTTCAGCAGATTCTCTCTATCCCCGTGCACGAGGGGCTCAGTGACGAGGATGTGGGTTATGTGATCGAGCAGATCAAAGAGGTGGCACGATCTCGGGTCTAAGCTCTTGGATAGAGGCGATGTGGTACCGCCCAAGATGGTATCACAAGCTTGCGAGTATTGCGCTTTGGCCAATCAGCTGGCTTTACTGCGCCATAGCCAGCTTCAACGCCAGCTGCTATGAAAAAATGGATTTAGGCGTCCCCGTAGTGAGTGTGGGTAATCTCATAGTTGGTGGCAGCGGCAAGAGTCCGATGGTACAGACTTTGGCCAAAAGATATGACAGGGCCGCCGTGGTGCTGCGAGGCTTTGGGCGTAAAAGCAAAGGGCTTGTGGTAGTGAGCCGCTGGGGGGAGATAGAGGTGGATGTGGAGCGAAGCGGCGATGAGGCGATGATGCTGGCCAAAGCTTTGCCAAAAGCTTGTATTATCGTGAGCGAAGATAGAACCGCAGGCATCCAAAAGGCCAAAGAGCTGGAAGCCAAAGTGGTCTTTTTGGATGATGGCTTTCGCCACTGCCTCAAAAAGCTCGATATCCTCATTGATGTCTTTGCGCCCAATGAGGGGTGTCTGCCCTCAGGGCCCTACCGCTTGCCAAAAGAGATGGCCAAAAGGGCCGATATCATCTTGCGAGAGTCCAAAGATTTTACAAAAGAGGTGGAGCTCCTCGATCCAAAGCCTAGGATGGTACTGCTCACCGCCATCGCCAATCCCAAGCGCCTCGATTCCTATCTGCCAAGTATTATCGCCCGATATGAGTTTGTGGATCATCACGATTTTACAAAAGAGGAGCTAGAGAGGATTTGGCAAAAGGAGCGGCCCGACTCCTTTTTGGTCACGGCCAAGGATGCGGTGAAGCTGGAGCGATTTGGCTACCCCTTATCGATATTGAAACTCAAGCTCACACTCTCTCCT
>WGAT01000031.1 GCA_015494715.1 Campylobacterota bacterium | reverse complement strand
TGATTGTCAATCCGATCATTTCGGGTACGATAGTGCTTCTTCTTGACCATGTTTTGATCGGTTTTTTATCACCAGTCTCTTTTGCTTTGAGCACTTTTTTCATCAGATGGTCATCTACAAATGGACCCTTTTTAATACTTCTTGCCATCGTCTACCCTCTTATTTTTTCTTTCTTCTAGAGATTATAAGCTTATCGCTTGGCTTTTTGCGTCTTGTCTTATAACCTTTGGTCGGTTTACCCCAAGGAGTCACTGGATGGCCACTTGGTCCAGTTTTACCCTCACCACCACCATGTGGGTGATCGACGGGGTTCATCGCACTACCCCTTGTTTGCGGTCTGATACCAAGATGTCGGCTTCGTCCGGCTTTTCCGATGACGATGTTGATATACTCTTCATTGCCCACAACGCCAATAGTAGCCATACACTCCCCAAGAATCTTTCTCATCTCGCCACTTGGGAGTCTGAGGATCACATATTTGCCCTCTCGGCCCATAATCTGGGCGTACGCTCCAGCACTTCTAGCCAGCTGTCCACCGTGTCCGGGTTTCATCTCGATATTGTGCACCAAAGTACCCACTGGGATGTTTTTGAGCTTCATCGCATTGCCTGGGAGCACATCGAGTCCCGACTCTGCCGCTTCGACGATATCGCCGATTTTAAGACCGCTTGGCTGAAGAATGTAGCGCTTATCGCCATCTTTGTATACAATCAAAGAGATACGGCAGTTTCTGTATGGATCGTACTCAATGGTCGCTACTCGACCCGGTACGCCAAATTTATTTCGTTTAAAGTCGATGATTCTGTATAGCTTCTTCGCTCCACCTTCTCGGTGTCTAGAGGTGATGCGCCCTTGGTTGTTTCTACCCGCTCTTGTTGGCAGTTTGACTAACAGCTTGCGCACACTAGGACGAGCAGTGATGTCACTGCTCTCCACCACGCTCATAAATCTACGACTGGGCGTATATGGTTTGTATTTTTTAATTGCCATGCTCTATCCTTACACCGCTAAACTCTCTATGCTTGCACCCTCTGGGAGCTTTACATAGAATTTTTTATAGTTATCTCGTTTACCCTCAATTCCTCGAAATCGCTTGGTTTTGCCTTTCATCCGAAGAGAGTTAATTTTAACAGGAGTGACGCCAAAATACTCTTTGAGTACCGCTTTGAGCTGATTTTTTGTCATTTTGTCACTCGTTTGAACAACGATGTATCCCTCTTCTTGAAGGCCTAAACTCTTTTCTGTGTAGATGATTGATTTGATATCTGTTATATCTGCCATATTAGCCCTCTTTTACTATTTTTTCCCAAACCGGTTTTTCAATAACTACAGCTCTAAAAGCAGCCGCAAGGTATGCATTCAGTTCATTTGGTTCGATGAGATACGCATTTGGTAAATTTCTAAACGCCAAGGATGTTTTTTCGTCAATATTTTCTTTGACGATCAAAGCGTCTCGTACCCCAAGTTTTTTAAGGAGTGCGGCCGCATCTTTGGTCTTGCCAGACTCTACGGCCACGCTCTCTACCACAAAAAGCGCTCCTTGCTCACCCTTTTCGTTTAAAGCGAATTCAAGAGCTTTTCGTTTTTGCTTTTTGTTCACTTTTTGCGTGTAGTTTTTGGTATTTTTAGGACCAAAAGCTACGCCGCCGCCTACGAAAATAGGCGATCGAATGGAGCCGGCTCTCGCTCCTCCTCGTCCTTTTTGCTGCCAAGGTTTCTTACCCCCGCCGCTCACTTCGCCCCTTGTTTTTGTATGGGCGTTGTTGGCGCGAAGATTTGCCAAATAGGCTTTGACATAAAGATAGAGGTTATGGGGATTGATCCCTTGAAAATTTTCTGGCAGCGCCAACTCTCCAGAGCGCTCAAAATTTTCGTTTAGTACTACCGCTTTACTCATTTTACGATCCTTATCTTGCCAATTGCTCCGTTTGGCCCCGGAATGGAGCCTTTGACAACCAAAATTTTATTTTCTGGGTCAAAGCTGACCACTTCGTTTTGGACGGTTACTTTTTTGTTGCCGTATTGTCCTGGCATCTTTTGTCCTGGCATGATGCGTCCTGGCCATTCACACATACCTACAGACCCCGGGGCTCTATGGAAACGAGATCCGTGGCTCTCAGGACCTCCCGCGAAGTTCCATCGCTTGACGACCCCGCTAAACCCACGGCCTTTTGAGTTGAGGCTCACTTTGACTCTTTTGGCTTCACTCAAAGGCGAATAGTCCAAATCGCCCGCCTCTTCATTGGCCACTTTGAGTGTGACAAAGCGGTTAAATTGAGGCTCTAGCCCATATTTTTTTTGCTGGCCCTCAATTGCTTTATTTTTTCTTTTTCCCTGAGGATAGGCTACGATTGCCTTGCCACCCTCTAAAATCTCGCAAACTTTCGCATCTTTGACTTTGAGTAGCGTCACTGGTATGCTTGGTACTCCGATCGTTCTACTCATCCCAATTTTTTCAATGATAAATTCCATCTGTTCCCCTTACTCGCCCATTGATCTAACTTCGACATCCACTTCTGGCGCCAAGTCGAGCTTCATCAGTGAATCTACGGTATCCGGTGTGGCGGATACGATATCGATGAGCCGTGAGTGTATTCGTATCTCAAACTGTTCTCGTGAATCTTTATTGATATGCGGTGATCTAAGAACGGTATACTTTCTGATTTTTGTAGGTAAGGGAATAGGACCTCTAATCTCTGCCCCTGTTCGTTTTACGGCTTCGACAATAGCCGAAACACTTCTATCCAAAACCCGGTGATCATAAGCGCGAAGCTTCAATCGAATCTTTTCCATCGGTACCTTTCTAAAAGAACTCGTTGCCAAAGCAACCTATTTTGGAGCATGAATTATAGAACAAGCGGTTTGCAAAATCAAGGGTTTTCGATACAATAGACTAAATTTATTTCCTTATAAAAAGGAAAAAAATGGAGCTACTTGAGCTATTTTACGAAAAGAGTGTGGTCAAAAGCCGATTTTTGCCAAGAAAAGCCGATCTGCCCGGACAAGATCGAGTCGTAGTCCAAGGACCCAAATATTGCGGCAAATTCTCTTTTGTACAACATACCCTACAAACGCAAAAAGCCAACTTTTTATGGATAGATTGCGAGGATCCGCGATATGAGGCCCATTATGTCCAAACCAACCTCCCCCTTTTCATCCAAAAAAACAGCATCGATACGGTTGTTTTTTATGGCATCGACTCGCTGCCCTCCCCGCCTCCCGTTCGCACCATATTTATTACCCACCATTACATACCGACCCACTATCCTACCCTCAAACTCTTTAATCTATGTTTTGAGGAGTTTGGACACTTTAATAAATATTCCGATCCCAAAACGGCTTTTAACCATTTTCTTAAATGGGGCAATTATCCAGAGATTGCACAAGTGCCAGAATATAAAAAAGAGAAGCGGCTGCGAGAGATCTATATGCTGTACTTAGCTCAAGAAATCCCCATTTTTGCCCAGCTTACCTTTTTTCAAGGCCACAACACTTCAATCTATTTCGCCTACAACCGCATCAAAAGCCATCTTAAAATCTCTAAAGACCGCTTCTATCACTTTTTTGAAAAATTACAACGAGACGGAGTACTTTTTGCCCTCTCCAAATATGAAGCTCTCAAAGCGCCTAAACGGCTCTTTTTTCACGACTTTTTGGCCAAATCGCTTTTTCATCTACAAAAAGAGTTTCCAAAAATTTTTGAAAATATGGTTTTTTTAGAGCTCAAAGACAAAGAGCTCTTCTATCTTGAGCCTTTGGGTTTGTATGTTCCCAAAGAAGAGAAGATCATCCTTGCCATCCCCTTTGGCAACGAAGTACGCATCCAAAACAAGATCGATCAAGTATTGGCCAAAAATAAAGTAGAGGTACAAAAGATAGAAGTAGTAAGCGTAGGGAGCCGTTTCAAATATGAAACGGGCTCCATTTTTTGCGAGGTACTCCCCTTTTATGAATGGGCGTTAAGAAAATAAGCGCTACTTTTTTGATCTCATATGTTGCAAAAGATTTTGAAACATCGTTGGATAGAGTGCTCTTGTGGGCATAGCGTCGTATGACTCCCTCCCTGAGGAAAAACCATACATACACCCACTCTCACAAGGTACTATCCTTCCGTTCCTAATTTCAAAAACTTTCCAGACATTACCTTTTTCATAAGGTACGTTGAATATCCTTTGGACTCCTTCGTTCGTAAAGACTTTTACTTGCGCTCCAGAATTGGCTAAAGCCATACTTTGGGGTGCATTTCTATTTGTAAAATCTTGAACGAAATATTTGTATACGCCGTT
>WGAT01000030.1 GCA_015494715.1 Campylobacterota bacterium | reverse complement strand
TAAAAATCAAAGGCCAAATAGCCAATACGCCCCTTTTGCTTGAAAGTGATCTCTTTAAAAGTAGCCAAGTCAGGCTCTACATACAGAGGAATGCGCCGCTCTTTGATACCTTTGAGCCGCTCTTTGAGCACATAGGTAGAGGGGAGCTTGATCTGGCGCACCCCATCTTCTATCTGAGTCATCTCCTTTATCCACACCGCCCCGTCGATCGTTTTGACCAGCACCGCCCCGTCGCGCTTGGCAATGATCTGCTTTGGCCCTGCCTCTATCTTCTCTAGTCCCATGCGCTCCTCCACGGCTCCAAAGAGATAGAGATCTACTCCCAAAAAGTTATCTCTTACGCCCGGATAATTGTCCGAAGCGTCGATTTTTCGCACGATATCGGCGGTCGTATCACGCTCCCACTCGATTTGACGCACCTTTTGGGTGATACGAAGATGCATCGGTTCCATCGGATTTGGCAAAGGCTTTGTACCATCTTGCCATTTTCTCAAAAGCTCCTCCACAAGCTCTACGGCCAGATCGCTTACTTTCGTGCGGTAGATATGGCCCTTGGAGGCTTTGGGCATGGCAAACTCGCCACTAGCCCACACCGCTCCGCCGTCAAACTCCTCGCTCGCTTCTATAAGACTCACTCCCCATCGCCGCACCCCTTTTAGTATGGCATTGTCAAGAGCGTAGGCTCCTCTATCGCCAAAAGGACCCGGATGGATGATAAAAGTAGGGGTCGTTTCATAGACATCTTTGGAAATCTTCTTGGTCAGATAAGGAGCGATAATGAGATCGGGCGCAAAGAGCCGTACCCCCTCTCGCACCACCTCCTCACCAAGAGCGTACTCCACGCTCACCTCATGCCCCAAATCTTGCAAATAACAAAAGATTTTTTGACTCAAGGAGTTGAAAGTGTCGCACAACAGCAAAATCTTTAGCATATTCTTGGCAGGATCTCCCCACTTGGCATATCCAAAAATCGCTTTGTCCCCCAAGGGCTTTTGAGCACCACACGCCCCGGATAGGAGCGACTCACTCTGCCAATAATCGCCGCCTTGGGGTTGTGTCTTTGCAAAATTTCCAAAGCCCTCTTGGCCTCTTCGCTTCTAACCGCCAGGACAAAGGTGCCCTCGTTAGCCAAGGCAAAAGGCTCAAAACCCAAAATCTCGCATATTCCTTGTACGCTCTCATCCACCGCACAAGCCTCTTCTTCTATCTCCATACACAAACCCGTCGCCGCCGCCCATTCATTGAGCACCGCAGCCACACCGCCGCGCGTAGCGTCACGCATCGCTTTGGGGGTAAGCTCTTGTAAAAGTCCATCAACCACCGGCCACAAACTCTTGCAATCACTCTCAATCTCATTGGCAAGCTCTATCCCTTCTCGGGCGGCAAAAACACTCGCGCCGTGTCTTGCCATATCGCCGCTCAGCAGCACCACATCCCCCTCCTCTATATTGCTCTGTGTGACATTGGCCACTCGCTTCCCGATGCCACTCATATTGATATATATCCCATCACAGCTCCCTCTTGGCACCACTTTCGTATCGCCGGTGACCACTTTGGCACCGTTTATGGCGAGCTCTTTTTTGATGCTTCGCAAAATCTTCTCAAACTCTCTTAGTCCAAACCCCTCCTCGATGATAAAGGAGAGGCTCAAAAATTTCGGCTTGGCGCCCATCATCGCCAAATCGTTGCATACGCCCGCCACCGAGAGCTTGCCGATATCGCCGCCGTTGAAAAAAAAAGGCGTGATGGTAAAGGAGTCGGTGGTAAAGCAAGGATTTGTAAGAGTTGGCAGCGGCGTGGCGTCCTCGGCTTTGGCCAAGATATCGTTGCCAAGATGGCGATAGATCACCTTTTGGATCAATTCACTACTTTCAGTTCCACCATTTCCCATAGCCAAAGTAATAGTTTTTTGCATAAAGATCCCTATAGGATATCCTCTCTAAAGGATATACTCTCTAATGAAATTAACTAATTTATCTTTTCTTTTATTAATAAAAGCTTTAACTTCATTTAAATCATTCCAGTTTACACTTTCAGAAACAATTTCATTCTGAGACATAAAAGGAGCAAATTTATACTTTTTTTCTTTTTCACTAACAGGTTTATTACCTTTCCTAGAATTAGAAGAAGTAGTATCCAATACTAAATTTCCTAAAGAGTGTAAATAATTCTCTTCAAAATCTTCATCTTTAAACTCAATCCTATTAATAGCGGTTATATGTTCAATATTCAATTTTTTTCTTTTATCTGTAGAAAAAAAATCATCTATTGTAAGAAGTGGATAGCCTTCTTTTTCTCTCAAATGATTTTCATATAAAAATAAGATTAATTTTGTAATATTTTTATTAACCCACTCATAAAAATTGTTATAATTTAATACATCTTCAACTCTTTCATTAATATTCCACCAATTATTTTTTATAGGTTCATATATCCAATGAACCTCAAATTTCCTTTTATCTCTATACCATTTATAAAAATCATTAATACCCGCATCTGTCCTTAAACCTATAAGCTGTGCTCTAAATGTAAATTTATTTAATTTACTCAAAAATTCATCTAAATTATTTTGATCCTTTCTATAAAACCATATTAAAATTGGATAAAAAGGATTTGTCCTTCCTATCATTTTAAATAAATCTAAGCTCTCACTTTTTAAAGAATTGATTTTTAAAGACTTATATATGTCATAACTTTCTTTCAAATTATTTGATAAATCTATTATATAATTTTTAATATTATTATCATTTTCAGATAGTTTTTTATGTAATTTGTATTTTATAAATTCTTTTGGCTTTGAAGATTCTTCTTTAGTAGCATATTCAAAGGCTATAATATAATATCTTATTACATCGTCTTCTGGTAGATTATACTCTTCAATATCTCTATATATTGAAGCAAAATTATCTTGTATCTGTATGATTGGTTGATTGTATTCTTCTAAATTTAATCCATTAATTATATACATTAAAAAACTTTTTATTCCCTCTAACTGAGTTAATCTTTTCCCTCTATCATTAAGAAGTTCAAAAATTAATGTTGCATCAGAAATATTGTTAACTACATATAATAAAATATCAGAAGTAATTAACTTCTCAAACATTTTTTCAAGATACTCTCTATTTTTTATTTTTTTTA
This sequence comes from Campylobacterota bacterium, assembly GCA_015494715.1. Lineage (GTDB taxonomy): Bacteria > Campylobacterota > Campylobacteria > Campylobacterales > Nitratiruptoraceae > Nitratiruptor. The sequence goes on along the minus strand of WGAT01000030.1, from coordinate 5,912 downwards.
ACTCTTTCTCAAAAAATATTTTTGCATTAAATAATCTTTTTTGAGAAGGTGTTTTGGGTTCTATATTATTTTTTCCATTAAAAACTATTTGATGTAAGAAATTATTATCTTCATTTTCTACTTCCAATCTAAAAACTTTACCATCATATACATATTTTTTATAAAAATCTTCATTTCCAATAGAAGAATTCATATCTTTCAGATTATCTAATAAAACTTTTAAAAATATCATCGCAGTTGTTAATCTTTGTTGTCCATCCACAATATCATAAACATCATACAGAACATTTCTTTTTTCTCTTTGATGAAACAACAATGTACCCAAAAAATAACTTTTTACACTATCAATTTGATTTTTTAAATCATCTAAAAATTCCTCTAAATTTTTTTTCTCCCACGCATACGCCCTTTGATATCTTGGTACATTATAAATAGCATAACCATTAAATAAAGTATCAAATTTTGCTAATCCATTTTGCATTTCTATATCCTTATCTTTTAAACTCTTTTTAGCTCATTTTTATATTCTATTTATAACATCTTATAACATCACTGTTTATCTTACTTTTCCAAAGCACTATAGTAAACTTTTTTCCAAATTCAACCAAATAGATCTCACCTTGTCGTATCATCAAACTCCACCCAATCCGCTAATTCATCCAGTACTTTACTAAAATTTGGTTTATCTTTTTCATATTCAATCAATCCTTTATTTCTTTCCATCCACTCTTGCAACTCTTTCTCTTTCAAAAACTCTTCAAAATCCTCTTTATATTTTGCGGGGATCATGATGCTTTTGAGTTTTTTACTTCTTCTATCCTCCACATAAGTGATCTCTTTTGAATCACTTACAAGCGAGGGGGTTTTGACAATCTCCTTGACAGCTATGACCATAGCGCACCTCCTTTTTCCATATGCTAATGATGCCAATATACTAATTTGTCAAAAGATTGCCATATTTGTAGTAGGCCGCACAGGCTCCTTCGCTGCTGACCATACAGCTGCCAAGAGGTTTAGCTGGCGTGCAAGCCGTACCAAAGACTTGGCACTCGGTCGGTTTGGCCATACCTCTTAGGATATCGCCACAGATACAGAGCTTATGATCCTCGATCTCCTCTTTTGGCAGCTCGTATACCCTCTCCGCATCATAAGCGCCATACTCCTCGCGCAAACGCCAAGCACTTTTTGGGATATTGCCAAGACCCCGCCACTTGAAAAGATCTCGCTTGATGAAGTAGCGATCTATCATCTCTTGGGCTTTGCGGTTGCCCTCTCTCGTGACACTGCGCTTGTACTGAATCTCCACTTCACAGCGCCCCTCGTTGAACTGGCGCACCAGCATAAGCACCCCCTCCATCACATCGACCGGCTCAAATCCCGCCACCACTACGGGTCGGCCGTAACGGGTGGGAAACTCTTCGTAGATTTTGCTGCCGGCCATGACACTTACATGGCTTGGACCCAAAAAGGCGTCGATTTGGTTGTTGTAGCTATCGATATGCTCGTCACGGCTGTCTATGAGCTCTCGCATCACCTCGGGAACGGTGACATGATTGACATGCAGCAAAAGATTCTCTATCCCCTCCTCTATCGCCTTTTGCAGCAATGCCGCCGTCATAGGCGTGGTGGTCTCAAACCCGATGGCAAAAAAGATCACCCTTTTATCCGGGTTCTCTCGTGCAATTTTGAGCACATCTAGCGGAGAGTAGACAAAGCGAACATCTGCCCCTTGGCTTCTAGCGTCTTGCAAGCTCCCCTTGCTTCCGGGCACTTTGATCATATCTCCAAGGGTACAAAGTATCACATCCTCTTGAGTGGCCAAAATATAAGCGTGGTCGATCCGCTCCTTTGGCATGATGCACACGGGACATCCGGGTCCGTGGATGAAGCGGATATTTTGGGGTAGAAGCTGTAACAGGCCATACTTCATAATGGTGTGGGTATGCCCCCCGCATACTTCCATGATGTTGATGGGTCTGGGTAGTTTTTGGGCCTCTTGTTCTATCATTTTGGCCAAAGCCCCAATCGTTTTAGGATCACGAAACCGATCATACAGCTCTTTAAGCTCCACGCTCGCCTCCGGGGCAGTTGTCACTCTCTTCGATTATCCTTTGGCGCTCTTGCTCTTCCATCTTTTCAATGATCTCTTGATACAAGGCTATCGACTCTTTGGCATACTCCTCATCGATGATGTTCATCGCATAGCCGATATGGATAAGCACGAAATCCCCCTCTTTGACCTCATCGACGATAAAGTCGATACCCACTTCTCGCTTGACGCCCAGCGTATCGACAACGGCAGTGCATTTTGCTCTATCTATGCTCACCACACGGCTAGGGATTGACAGACACATCAGCAAAACTCCTTTTTATAGCGAATCCACTGCAAAAACTTCTCTATGCTCTTTTCGTCCTTGCTGCTGATCTCAAGCACATCCACGCTGGGTTTGAGCCGTTTGGCCGTCGCTTTGGCCTTTTGTACATCAAAATCAAAATAGGGCAACAGATCCGTTTTGGTAATGAGCACCAAATCGGCTTGGCGAAACATCACCGGATACTTTTCGATCTTGTCATCCCCCTCTGGGACGCTGACCAGTACGACATTAAGATGCGCGCCCACATCGTAGCTGGCGGGACAGACCAGATTGCCCACGTTTTCGATAAAACAGACATCAAGCCCATCGAGATCGATATGATGCAGCGCCTCGTGCACCATAAACGCATCCAGATGACAGGCGCTTCCCGTAGTGATCTGATAGGCTTGGATCCCTTTGGAACGCAGACGCTCGGCATCTTTGTTGGTCTCCAGATCTCCCTCTATGACGGCAAAGTTGAGCTTGCCGGCAAGCTGTTCGAGCAGTGTAGTCTTGCCGCTGCCCGGAGAGCTCATAAGATTGATAGCCAGTACCCCATGCCGATCGAAATGCTCTCGGTTATGGGCCGCCTCGTGATCGTTTTTGTCCAATATTTTCGTAATCACTTCGATGGTCTTGGCGTCGTTGAGCTGCGGGTTGGTATGCAACTCGTGACGATGCTCGTGCTCGTGATGATGGGTATCGGTAATACTGCAACCGCAATCTTTGCACATAATTTCCCTCCTAAATAAACATTGAAGTGCCCACTACCAACGATACGATACCCGCAGTGGCAAAAGCGAAGCGGACATTGCGTCTGGTATGCAACAGATTTTCGTTGATAAGTCCTATAAAATAGCCAAAGACCATAAACACCAGCATAACGCCCAAAGTGAAACTGGCCACCATCCAAAGATTGACCTCATGATGGGCGATGGCGCTAAGCGTAACGAACATCCCCCGCACTCCACCTATACCCATAAGCGTGCCGATCGTCAGAGCACTGGCATAACGAGCGCTATCTTGGTGGGTATGCTCCTTGCCAAACCAGATGTGGATATGGCGCTTGCCCTCATGCTCGTGCCATCCCACATTGATGCGGTCGGTCGCTGCCATAAAGAGCAAAAAAAGACCGATAGCTATGATGACTCCCGAACTTATATAATCGGCATAGGCAAGCAGCTCCTCACTCAGATCGATATGCTGCAAAATCTTGGCAAAGATAAAGAGGCTGATACCGTGGCCTATCGCAAAGGCCAAAGTAATAAGCAATGTCTTACTTTTGGATTTGCCGATACTAAAATCGGCTATGGCCGTAAGATGATCCGGTCCAAAGGCGTGGAGTATCCCATACCAAAAGAGCAATAAAAGAGGAAGTGTATGGTGCATTGCTTATCCTTGGTGAATGAATATTCATTATTATAGTTTTCTATGCTAAAATAGAGCTAAAATAATTTTTATCTTCACTATTTTTGGAACCAAATGGAGTGTATCTACTGCCACCATCCCGTCACCTACCAGCTAGCGAGCGGACAGCGTAAATGTCAGCGGTGTAGACGCAAATTTAGCCCCAAAAAAGTACAAAGAGAAAAAAAGCTTCTTGAATGCTTTTGTACAGGGCGCACGGCCCACCGGTGCGCAAAAGAGCACAACCTCAACTATCTTACGGTCAAAAATGGGTACGAGCGTTTTCGCTCCCTCATAACCCGCTACCTAGAAAGACGCTATCAAAAGCGCAGCTCTACGGAAGCTTTTGAGGAATATATCTATTTGGCAAAATCAAAAGACCCGATAAAAGATATTTTTGAAGGATACAACTTTTTAACCTTTGTCTATGACGGCGATTTGATCTATACCATCTTAATGCCCGATCTGGCTCGATTTAAAAACTCCTTTTACGACGATGGACTCAATCGCCTCTACTACAACGAGTTTCGACACTTTTTGCGTAGTGCCAAAATAGCAAAAAACCCGAGCCATCCGCGCCTTTGGGAATTTTGGGACTATTTGGAGCGTTTTTTGCCACGATTTCGGGGTATAAAAAGAGAAAATTTTTTCTATTATCTCAAAGAGGCGGAGTTTCGATTCAATTTTGGCTGCGACCGGCTAAAAGAACTGCTCAAAGATGCTTCTTAGCCCACCACAGCTGTCCAAGACTAATCGCCGCATCGTTGATAGGGAAAAGGGAGGGGATAAAATGGGAAATACCCTCTTTTTGCAGCCGATGAAGAGAAAGCTCTAGTAGCGTCTTGTTTTGAAAAACCCCGCCGCTAAAAAGGAGCGGCAAGCCGTACTCCTTTGCCAGCCTCACTACGATATCGGCCAAAGTATTGAGAAAGCGTGTCGGGATGAGCGTTTTGTCGTCTTGGATCAAAGAGCCAAAATCGATTGAAATCTTGCCATTTTTTATATCATAGTCGTAGCGATCCGTACCCCCTCTATAAGCTTTTTCTATCAAAAGCCCCGTATACCCCTCATACTCTTGGAAAGAAGCGAGCCTTGCAAAATAGGCCACCGCATCGAAAAGTCTGCCGACCGAAGAGGTGGTAAAGGTATTTATCTTTTTTTCATACCCCAAATCAAACAGCCTATCGCCCATCTGTATGCCATACTTTTTGGCCAAACTCCAAGCACTGAGGCGAATATCCTTGATGGCTCTCTCGCCTCCGACGATATCGAAGTAGTCAAAATGGGCTACTCGCTCATCCTCCACAAAAAACTCCCCTCCCCAAATGGCCCCATCTGTGCCAAATCCCGTCCCATCCCAAGCAAGAGCCAAAAATTTCTCCTCCTTGAGCCGATGGCCGGTAAGCTCCATCTCCGCCTTGACGGCATAGACATGGGCGAGATGGTGCTGTACCCCTATGGTCTGGAGGCCAAGACTTTTGGCGTACTTGGTCGTCTCATACAAAGGATGCAGATCGTGGAGCACTACCCGAGGCGCTATATCGTACATCCGACAAAAATCCTCTACCACTTTTGTGAAATACTCGAAACTCTCAATATTGGCAATATCGCCGATATGAGGAGAAAAGAGCACATTATCCTCAAATCCTAAGGCTATCGTACTCTTTTGCTGCGCTCCAACAGCCAAAACTGGCGGCAAAGAGTCCATGATCTTAAAGCTTCTTGGTGCGAAGCCCCGTCCCAAGCGAAAAAAAAGGGGCTTAGCCTCCACACAGACCGCCACGCTATCATCACAACTTCGCTCGATTTTCCTATCGTACCAAAGCACCTCATCGGCAATACCAAGAGCGCGTATCTTCTCTTCATCTTTGATGATTGGCTCATCACTGATATTGGCACTTGTGACTACCAAAGCAAAATCTATAAGATCGAAAAGCAAAACATAGATGGGATTGTAAGGCAAAAAGACGCCAAGCCTATCGATATCTGGAGCCTCTTGTTCGAAAGGCTCCTTTTTTTTGAGGATGACGATTGGGTTCTCCTTGGATGTGATGAGACGCTCCTCGGCCTCACTCACCGCACAGGCCTCTTTGATGGCCTCTATATCTTTAAACATCACGGCAAAGGGCTTTTTGCCCCGCCGTTTACGCC
>WGAT01000029.1 GCA_015494715.1 Campylobacterota bacterium | reverse complement strand
TGAGGTGATCCTATCGCTCAACAAGCCCCAAAAAAGAAGAAAAAAGGCTCCTAGCATCATCCTCGATGAGCTCAAAGTGGGCGAGTATGTGGTGCACGAGCAGCATGGTATCGGGATCTTCAAAGGTTTGCGGACTATCGAGATCTTGGGAGCCAAGAGGGATTTCGTGCAAGTGGAGTATGCTGGAGAGGATAAGCTCTTGGTGCCTGTAGAAAATCTGGAGGTGCTCAGCCGCTACGTGGCCGATAGCGGCAGCGTGGCGGTGGTGGATCGGCTGGGCAGCCAGAGCTTTGCCAGACTCAAAGCAAAGGTACGCCAAAAGCTTTTCGAGATGGCGGCCGATATCGTAAACATTGCTGCCAAACGAGCGGTGGTACCCGGCAAGCAGATCCTAGCTCCTAATATGACTCTTTTTCAAAAAGGAGCGGGATTTAGCTACACTCCCGATCAAAAAGAGGCGATCGACAAAATCCTCCAAGCCCTTGCCAGCGGGCGGGTGATGGATATGCTCTTAAGCGGCGATGTGGGTTTTGGCAAGACGGAGGTGGCGATGAACGCCATCTACGCCACCGTCAAAAACGGCTACCAAGCCGCCGTGGTCGTACCTACCACGCTCCTATCCTCCCAGCATTACGAGAGTCTCAAAGAGCGGCTAGAGCCTTTTGGCATCAGTGTGACCAAGATCGACCGATTTGTCAGCGCCAAAGAGAAAAAAGAGCGGTTAAAAGCTTTGGAAGAGGGAAAGATCGATGTGGTGGTGGGTACCCACGCCCTTTTTGGCACGAAGTTTAAAAATCTTGGTCTTGTGGTGGTGGACGAGGAGCATAAATTTGGCGTCAAGCAAAAAGAGAAGCTCAAGGAGTTTAGCAAAGATGTGCATATTTTGAGTATGAGCGCCACGCCAATTCCTAGAAGCCTCAACATGGCACTGAGCCAAATCAAAGAGCTGGCCCAAATTACCACACCACCCGAGGGACGCAAGGATGTGCGAACCTATGTCAAAGAGTATGATGCCAATTTGGTCAAAGAGGTGATCTTGCGAGAGCTTCGCCGTGGGGGGCAGGTCTTTTATATCTACAACTCCATCGCAGGAATCGAAGAGAAAAAAAGAGAGCTCGAAGAGCTGGTGCCGGGTAAAAGAGTGCTGGTGCTCCACTCCAAAATCCCGGCGGCTACCACGGAAAAAGAGCTATTGCGATTTGCCAACAAAGAGTACGATATCTTGCTCTCTACCTCCATTGTCGAGAGTGGTATCCATATGCCAAACGTCAACACCATCATCGTCGAAGGAGCCGATCGCTTCGGGATTGCCGATCTGCATCAATTGCGAGGCCGGGTAGGACGCGGCGGCAAAGAGGGGTACTGCTACTATCTGGTAGAGGAGAAAAACGCCTTGAGCGAAGATGCCAAAAAGCGCCTCATAGCCCTAGAGTCCAACTCCTATCTAGGCAGCGGGGCGGCGCTGGCTTTTTATGATTTGGAAATACGGGGTGGGGGCAATATCATCGGAGCCCAGCAAAGCGGCCACATCAAAAATATTGGCTATAGCCTCTATCTCAAGATGCTTGAAGACGCCATCACGAAACTGACCAAAGGGGAGGTGGAAGAGGAGCCGGAAGTGGAGCTAAAACTTGGTGTCAACGCCTATATCTCCAAAGAGGTGGTCGGCGAGGATAGACTCAAACTAGAGCTTTATAGAAAACTGGCCAACGTCAAAAGTGCCGAGGAGATTGCTCTTATCGAAGAGGAGATTATAGATCGCTACGGTAGGCTCGACGAGCCTACTAAAAACTTTTTGGATCTGGTGCATATCAAGCTTTTAGCCGCCAAGCAAGGCATCGGGAGGATTTCTAGCGTGGGGCAAAATATTACGATTGATTGGGGAGGGAAAAAAGAGCGGCTCAAAGCCCCAAGCAAAGATGACGACGACATTTTACATACGCTTTTGAAATTTTTAAAGGATAAACAATGAAAGTGGGATTTATCGGCGATATCGTGGGCAGACCCGGGCGAAAAATGGTTACTCGTTATCTCAAGGATATCAAAGCCAAAGAGGGGCTCGATTTTGTAGTGGCCAATTATGAAAACGCCAGCCACGGCTTTGGTCTGACCCCCAAAAACGCCAAGGAGCTCTTCGATGCCGGTATCGATTTGATGACCGGAGGAAATCATACGTGGGACAAAAGCGAAATTTTTGAGATGTTAGAGGAGATGCCGCTGCTTCGACCCATCAACTATCCCCAAGGCGTTCCCGGACGAGGGTATAAGATCCTAGAGGTGGCCGGGGAGCCGCTGGCGGTAGTGAATGTGATGGGCTACTTTACCATGCCGATGGTAGATAACCCTTTTGTCGCCGCCAAAAAGATAGTGGATGTACTACGAAGCGAGGGGGTGCGTACGATTTTGATCGATTTTCACGCCGAGGCTACGAGTGAGAAACGGGCGATGTTTTTGATGCTAAAAAAGAGTATAAGCGCTCAAGTGGGTACCCATACCCATATCGGGACGGACGATCTTGTGATTGACGAGGGGGCCGGATATGTGACGGACGTAGGGTTGACCGGGTGTAGGGACAATGTAATTGGAATGGATGCGAAGGTGCCGATCCAAAGGTTTCTCACGGGACTGCCCGGCAGGTTTGATGTACCGGAGAAATGTAAGTCGATTTTGCAAATGGTGGTTTTTGAGTTTGACCAAGGGCGATGCGAGAGGGCGTACAAAATTAAAGTGTATGACGATGAAGGGTGGCAGATCGTGCAAGAAGGACGCAAAGAGTGAGTGGATACGAGCTACTCGCAGCCCTCAAAAGACTGGGTTATCTCAAAGAAGAGCGTGATCCTTATTGGTGGCCAAATAGCGGGACTTTTGAGGTAGTAGTAGGAGCGGTACTGACGCAAAATACGAAATGGGAGAAAGTGGAAGCCGCCCTTGAAAATCTAAGAAAGCAAGATCTCCTATCTCCCGAAGCAATTGTCCAGAGTGCGTGGAAAGTTTTGGCAACTCTCATCAAACCGGCTGGATTTTACAATACTAAAGCTACAAGGCTTATCAAGCTTTGTCAAAATATGCTCCAAGAGTATGGCAGCTTTGAAGCTTTCCAAGCCAAGCCCTCTCGCAGTTGGCTCCTTGCTCAAAAGGGTATCGGGCCAGAGAGTGCCGATAGTATCCTCAACTATGCTTGTTATCGGGATTTTTTGGTAGTGGATGCCTATACGGCAAAGATACTTAGAGCCTTTGGATACGAATTTGAGAGCTACGATGAGCTGCAGGAGTTTTTGAGTGATTCGCTTATCGAAAATTTGAACGAAATCTACGAGCTTTACGGCAAAAAGTTGCCCTTATCGCAAATATATGCCAGGTTTCACGGCAAGATCGTAGAATTTTGTAAAGAGGAGTGTAGAGGGAAAAATCAAGAAGAAAGAATTTTAAAATTAATAAAATCTTAAGTTGTATTATTTGTATAGACTTTTTTAATTTAATTAAATTTTAAGAAAAAGAGGAGCATAATAGTCTTAGGGCCCGAGTAAACCCGAAAGGATCTGCTATGAAAAAGCTCCTTGGACTTCTTCTTTCTGCAATACTTGGTTTGGCATGTAGTATCGATCAAAACTATCTTGAGTGTTTGACGAAGTTCGTCACCTCTCGCTCCTTTACGATCAATGGGGCCTTTTATGCCTATGATTTCAACAAAGATGGACGACTGCAGCGCAACGACTGGATCTATTTTGATCTTGCCACTGCTACTTTTTACCAGCTTTTAGGAGAAAATCCTACAGCTTCCAACGCTTTTGGTTGGAAGCAGTTGCGTCAGGTACCAGCCGATTTGAATCCAAGCAATATTAGTGGATTTTTTATCTACATCGACGCCCCTTTTGATAAGCAAAGCAGCTTTTCTTGGTTGTATATACCTTCAAGTGGTGATGTCTATAAGTTGATGGGCGCTTCCCAAAATGGTGATTTTATCTATTTGGATCTTGATTGTAATGGATACGGCGATCCTTTGCCAGATGTCGCCATCCAAGATATTCAAACGCCAAGTTCCACTCCACTGCCAGGAACTCCCTCAAATCAGACGTATACTATCACATTCGCCTATACAGGAAGCTATCCTCTTTCATGTACAAGCGGTTCAAATGCTATAAGTAGCTCGAGTAGCTCTTCTAGCCAAAGCAGTGTAGCCACTGGACCATGGAGAAATTGGCCAAATCCAGAGTATTGTCCCGCCTTTTTTGATGCAAACAGTTTTGTCACGACAAAACGAGACGATATAAGAAGAGTTTTTTATGTAAAAAATTTGGGCAATAAAGAGATATGGTGTCGATACTACAGCAAAGATCTTGGAGCACCTATCAAACAAGAGAGTATCTATCGCGATAACTCAAAAGATGGATACGAAAAGTTTTGGTATGAAAGTGGAGCTTTGCTTTTGCAAACGCCCTATAATTATGGGCAAGAAAATGGTGTAGAAAAAGAGTATTATGAGGATGGGTCGATTTTTATTATGGCAGAGTGTGATAATGGAAAGCTTAATGGTAAATGGCAGCTGTTTGATCCATTTGGTAATCGGATAGATTGCGATATCTATATGGATAATGAGTTTGAAAAGTTTTGCGAAGATACCTCTTTCGATCCTAACGCATATAGCGATTATGAGCGATTGGCCAAAATCAAATGGTCCAAATGGCCAGATCCCGAGTATTGTCCCAAAACATTTGACCGAAACTTTTTCGATTTTGAGTACAATGGAATTTTTTTCAAAGAGCTGTCTGGTTCCAAAGGGGTGGGGTGTCGGTACGATCAAAGGACACAAAAAATTATCGAAGAGACGGAATATCGATGGAACAACGACGTATATTATGCCAATGGTGTAGAGAAAATTTGGGATGAAAAGGGACGGCTTGTTTCGGTCTATAGTTATCGCAACGGTGTGCGTGAAGGATGGGGGGAAAATTATAACGCAAAAGGGTATTTGATCGAACAATTTACTGGCCACAATCATAAAATAGATGGTCGGGTTGTCTATTTTGATGAGAATGGTGATCAGATCTTTTGTAAGCAGATGATACGAGGTTATTTTGAAGGAGTATGTGGTAGCTCTTGGGCTAGTAGTTCATCTTCATCTAGCAGCTCATCCTCTAGCTCCATTTTGCCTACACCTTTGACCCATGTGGTTTACAGCTGGTCTTCGTATCCCAATCCCCAGTATTGTCCCGCCAGATTACAAAAATCTTTTTTCGATGAGGTACGAACTCCTGAGTATGGGGGAGGCAAGGAGTATATCAAGTATCTTTCAGCCACCCAGGCTGTGGGGTGTCTATATCAAGGGGATCAAGAAGGCAGCGCTATAGAAAATGAGACCACATATGCAAAAAACGCAGGAGAGTGGAAAAAGGAAGGGCTTGGCAAATGGTGGAGTCAAGGGAACTTGGAGGTGGTAGAGCGATTCCATAATGGCGTACAAGATGGATACAGCTACCATCTCTACCCCAATGGGCAGATCGCTATAGTTTTTCCCTATAAAAATGGAATACTTGATGGAATAGTGGTTTATTATTATCCAAATGGTCAGATCAAAATGATTTATACTATGAAAAACGGAAAAGCGGATGGGGAGTGGAAGGAGTATGATAGCAACGGGAATCTTACAAAATGTACACTCTACAAAGACGGAGAAGAGATAGCCCAGTGTAGAGGCTAAACCTTTGGTTTGACCACCACTCTTTTAGCCTTGAAGAGCTCCTTGGCCTTTTGGACTAAGGGCTCATTGAGGATATCGCTTTGGGGCTGTGGGGCATGAAGCCCCGCTTCTTGCTGGATACAGCTGCCAAATTCCGCCTCCTCTACCATAGAAGCGGCCGTCTCACACTTTTTTGGCGGATCAACCTTTTGGATTTTGGTATTGATGCCAAAAATTTCTTGGACAAGATGGCGAATAGTGGCGTAGGAGTGCTTGAGCTTCTCTTTACATTCAGGTGGAGGCGTACTGATCCATCGAAGCACTCCGTCGCTAAACTCTACAAATTGCACACTCTTTTCAAAACACTCTCCTAGCTCATAGCTTCTTTTGTAAAGCTTGTCGATGAGTGTAGCAAAAGAGTCTTGAGCGCTTTTGGGGCGGGGTGCCAAGGATTGAGGAGGTTTGGATATTGGTTTGGGGGCAGGCGGTTGCATAGGCGGGGTGGAAATTTGCTCTTCAAATTGGGCTATAAGCTCTTCTATCTCTTTAACTTTGGTAGCTTCTAGGAGCTTAAGAAGCGTAAGGGTTAAAACGAATGCATCGTCGCCACTAAAAAAAAGTAGGCTTTTGGCGTCGCTAAGAATTTTAAAAAACCTTTCATACAACAAGGTGGAGAATTTTGGATTTTTCAAAAAGAGCTGCTCTTTAAGATAGGCTATCATCTCATCCAAGATCATACTTGCTTCATACTCTTGCAGCTCTTGGGCGATCTGGAGTAAGCCCTCTTTATCTTTGGCCAAGATGAGGTGAAAAAGCTCTTCGATCCTTTGTGGATCTACAAGACCAAGCATTTTTGTTACGCTTTGGACATCTACGTATCCTTTGGAAAAAACGATGGCTTGGTCGAGGAGCGTGAGGGTATCTCTGAGGCTTCCGCCGCCGCTTCTGGCCAATATCTGTAACGCTTGGAGCTCAAATGGGACGCTCTCTTTATTGAGAATAAATTCAAGGTGGTGTACGATATCTTGTTGGGAGATCTTTTTAAAGCGAAAATGTTGGGTACGGCTAAGAATCGTAGGCGGCAGTTTTAAAGGATCGGTGGTGGCGAGGATAAATTTGACATATTCTGGCGGCTCTTCGAGGGTCTTGAGCAAGGCGTTAAAAGCCTCTTTTGTGAGCATATGCACCTCGTCGATGATAAAAATTTTGTATCTGGCGCTTGATGGTTTATACTTTGTCTGTTCAATCAACTCTCGGATATCGTCAATCTTTCTGTTACTGGCCGCATCCATCTCGATAATATCGATATGGCGTCCTTCGTTGGCCGCTTTGCAGTTGTCGCATTGCTCGCATGGAGTGGGGGTTGGTCCCTCGTCACAGATGAGGCATTTGCTCAAGATTCTAGCCGTACTGGTCTTACCGCTGCCCCGTAGACCGCTAAAGAGGTAGGCGTGGGAGAGATTGTTGGTCTTGAGGGCCAGTCTAAGAGTTTGGCTGATGGCATCTTGGCCGATGAGATCCTCAAAACGTTTGGGTCGGTATTTAAGAGCTAATGCCACAATCGATCCTTAGAAAAGAGTATATAATTGTAGCTTAGCGAACTTTAAAGGATGACTATGAAAATTGGATTACTTCTTTTTTTGGCGTTGGTGGCTTTGTTGGTATGGTTTTCGTTGCACTCTGATCCTTTGCTTATAAAATTGGAACAAGGAAAACTCAGGCTCTATACTAAAAAATGTGCTCAGGAGTGGCCCGTACGGCTCCTTGCCAAAGAGTCCGATATGGTAGACGCCTTGCAAATAGAGCGAGATCTTGTGGAGTTGCCAAATGGTCAAAAGATCTATGTGGAGATAGACGATCTGCCGCCTAGATACGATTTTGATAGAGATTATCGCTTGATTGTAGAAAAAATTTTTGGACAAAAGTTTAAAGAGATTTTTGCCAAAGATGGAGTAGTAATCTATCGCTCCGATTTTGACGTGGCCCTTTTTTACAAGACTTCCCATGATCTGGTACTGCTTTACCCTTTGGATAGCAATCTCGCACGAGTGATAATAGAGTGTGCCAAAGGGCATAAAGTCTCTTTACCAAAAGAGTATGAGCAGCCGCCTTTGAAAAAAAGCCGATGGAGGGTAGAGTTTTTCATTTTAGATGGTTTTGTTAACAAAGATATCTAGGTTTTTTGGTAAAATCAAGAAAAAAAGGTGGAATTATGAGGATTTTTGTGCTTTTTCTCTTGGCCTTTTCCTTTTTGGTGGCTCAACCTAGGAGTTTGACGAGTGGTTACAGCTATCTGAGCCATTTACGCTCTTTAGCCGGGATGACGCCATTAGGACGCAATCAAGTCCTAGAGCGTGCGGCGAAAAATCACGATTTGTATATGATTGCCAATAATGTGTTTGGTCATTATGAGAGGCGAGGCGATCCCCATTTTACCGGTGTGAGACCGGACGATAGAGCGGTCTATGCAGGATATCCGAGCCGGTATGTGTTTGAAAATATCGCCGGAGGGGACGATACGATCGAAGAGGCAATTGATGGGCTCTTTTCTGCCATTTATCACCGCTTTGGTTTTTTGGATTTTACCATTGACGAGATAGGAGCGGCATTCGATACGAGTCAAAATTATGCCTATCAATCCGTTTCCACTTTTGATATGGGCAATAAGGAAGTAGCTAGGCTTTGTGCGGGGCCGGAGTTTAGTGGATACGGAAGTTATACCTATAATATCTGTGCCGATCCAAATAAAAAAATTTCAGCAACCAAGTTTCACAAAGCTTTGGAAGATTTGGCCAACCAAAATCCAGCCATCGTTTTGTGGCCCTACAAAAATGCGACAAATATCCCTCCAGCTTTTTATGAAGAAGATCCCGATCCTTTGCCAGAGTGTAGCGTGAGCGGCTATCCGGTAAGTGTCAATTTCAACCCTTTTAAAACCAGCGGCACTCCGCAAATGATCGAATTCTCCCTCCAAGACGAAGAAGGTGACGAAGTGCCCTTGGTGCGCACTATGAAACACGATAACGATCCAAGCGGCCATTTTTCTTTGTACGATTTTGCCATTTTCCCTCAAAATCGTTTGGATTGGGGAGAAAAGTATCACGCTAAATTCGTCTACTCGTTAGGTGGACAGACCCATACGATCGAGTGGGATTTTCGCACCAAAGTACTGCCTGGTCCATACTATCGAGTCCAAGGTAATGGGGAGAGTTATCGGGTCGTCTCTGGCAAAAAATACTTTTTTTATATTCCTCCAAGGGATTGTAACGATAAATTGGATGGATTTTCCTCCAGATATAGAGGTAACATCCATTATCAAAGAGGATTTTACGATCACAATACCTTATGGATACAGCTCGATGGTCCAATTGGCTCTGAAGTAGATATCAATTTTTACGACGGTCGCTCCATCAAAGTGGTCATAGCCTCTTCTGACGATATTCAAAGCTCAAGCAGTTCTAGCAGTATTACAAGTAGTGCCAGTAGCTCACATTCTATCTCTAGTAGCCAATCTTTGAGCAGCAGTTCTTCTAGTAGCACTCAGTCAAGCTTTGAGCCAGAGTGTCCAAATGGGTATTTTTATGATCCAAATCTAGGTCTGTGTACACCTTTAAGTAGTAGTTCGAGTACTGTAAGTAGTAGCTCTTCTGAGAGTTCCAATCCAAATTTACAAGAGTTGTGCGAGGGGAGGGGTGGCGTATGGGCCGATACGATGTGTATATTCCCATCAAGCTCTACCGCTTCATCTCAAAGCTCTGTTGTGAGCAGTGCATCGAGCTCATGGAGCGGCATTAGCTCTAGTTCCCTCTCTTCTAGTAGCTCTTCGGTTGTTGTAGAGCCGGGTAGCTGTCCTAGCGATACGATCTTTGTGGACGGACATTGCGTGGATAAAGCGGCGTATGAATTGGCCGGGAAAACTCTACCCATAAACGGCTATTTTGCCCATTACGGCAATGGCGTTTTTGATTGGGTCTATCTCAATTACAACGGACATATTTTCGCCAAACTCGAGGGAATGGATCCGCAAACGGGCTTGCTTCGTTGGAAAAGATTGCGAAACTTTTTTGATCGGGTGGAGTATCGCGACGGCTATATCGTAGTGGGTGCCGCTCGCTCCACCTCAGATGAGGTCGTCAACACATTGGCCAACAAAAGATTGCGGGTCAATGGTTACTTTACCTACTTTGGAGATCCTGAGGATTACGATCCATTCATGTGGGCCTATGTGAGCAGCTCCGGAAATTTGGTGGCAAAACTAGAGGGCATGGATCCTAGTACCGGTCATCTGAAATGGCATTTTCTCATTGGCCCCAGAGTGCGTAAACTCCAGTGGGTTCGTATCCAAAACGACAGACTGATTTTTGGGCCTTTGGCCCAGTAAGCCTATCGCCCAAGCCAGCTTTGGGCGATCTTTTTGAGTTTCTCGGGATTTTCGGAGGCGAAGAGCTTCAAAATAGTTGAGTTTTTTGCCGGTGTGAGGGGAAATTGCTCTTGGAGATACTCCACGATCGCATCGCCTGAGTGTATCAGAAGTGTTTTTTGGCCAAAGTAGTTTTTGAGAGCTTCTGCGATGAGAGGGAAATGAGTGCAGCCTAGTATCACGGCATCAGGCCTCATATCGCCAAAATAGTGGCGCATCGTAGCCTCTAGGATCTCTCCATCAAAAATCTCCTCCTCCACCAGTGGCACGAAAAGGGGTGTAGCTTTGGCCGTGATGTTGGTAAAGCCTTTGGAGCGTAGCGTCTTTTGGTATTTTTGGCTAGAAATCGTGGCTCGGGTGCCGATGATGAGGATATGGGCCTCTTTGTTTCGCAGTTGTTTTTCCAGTGCCACGACTCCGGGTTCTATGACGCCCACCACGGGGAAAGAGGCATTTTTACGAAGTTCTGGTAAAGCGTGGGCGCTTACGGAGTTACAAGCGGTAATAAGGATATCAGGATCAAAGTTTTTGAAAAATTCCAAAGCTTCGAGGGAGTAGCGTATGATAGTATTTTTGTCTTTTGTGCCGTAGGGGACTCTGGCCGTATCGCCAAAGTAGACGATCTCCTCAAAAAGGTTGTGTTCAAGCAGACTTTTAGCGACGGTAAGCCCGCCTACCCCGCTGTCAAATAGGGCCGCTCGCAAGCGCTTAGGCCCCTTCGTTCATGATACTAAGAAACTCTTCGTTGTTTTTGGTCTTGAGCATTTTGGAGTACAAGAATTTGAGCGCTTCCACTTCGTCCATCGACTGCATAGCGTTGCGCAGCGCCCAAACCTTTTGTAAGGTGTTTGGATCGATGAGGAGCTCCTCTTTTCTGGTACCAGATTTGAGGATGTCGATAGCCGGGTATATTCTGCGATCGGCGATGCGGCGATCGAGCACGATCTCGCAGTTACCCGTCCCCTTGAACTCCTCGAAAATTACTTCATCCATTCGTGAGCCGGTATCGATAAGGGCGGTGGAAATGATAGTTAGACTCCCGCCTTCTTCGATGTTTCTCGCCGCTCCAAAAAATCTTTTGGGCTTGTGCAGTGCGTTGGCGTCCACCCCACCACTGAGCACTTTGCCGCTTGAGGGTGTGACGGTATTGTAGGCACGGGCGAGACGGGTGATGGAGTCGAGTAAGATGACTACATCTTTGCCCATCTCTACTCGTCTTTTGGCCTTTTCGATCACCAGTTCGGCCACTCGGACATGGTTTTTGGCCGGCATATCGAAAGTGGAGCTATAGACCTC
>WGAT01000028.1 GCA_015494715.1 Campylobacterota bacterium | reverse complement strand
TTGAGCCGTTCGATCTCGTTTTTGGTGTTGAGGATGTATTGGTCCAGTTTGGGCTGGTACTCTTTTTGGGTGTAGGAGACCAGCTCTTTGGTCTTGGCTATGGCTTTATCGTTGTCAAGACCGTAGGTGATGATCTCTAGAAAGTTTTTGATTTTTCTGTTGGTATTGACCGCATCCACGTAGGCACCGCTGGCATTGAGCTCTTTGGACTTGAAATCAGGCTCATCCGTATGGTAGACCGACTGGAGGGTTTTGGCCAAAGTGGTGGGATCTACCAGTAGTTTCTCTCCGATGAAGCCTATGCGCATATTGGCCTTGACTTCATAGAGTGGTGTTTTGAATAGCACATAAATGATGGCGAGCAGCGTAATAGCACCCGTGACTTTGTAGATGATCTTTCGGCGTCGCTTGAGTGTACGTAGCAGCTCTACCAGATCGATCTCATCTTCTTCGATGCATACTTGTTGGTTGGGTTGTTGTTGCATAGTATCCTCTGTTTTTTTGTTTTAGATTATATTCAAAAGTTGGTTAGAGTCCGCTGATAGGGTCTATTCTCATCAAAAGATTGCTCTCAGGCAGATAAAACATTGCTTGATATATAATCATCCATAAAGTTTTGTATCCAAAGGAGAGTCGATGGGAAAGGTCTATCTCACAGGTGCCGGGCCGGGGGATATTGAATTGCTTACCCTTAAAGCTGCTAGAGTTATCCAAGAAGCCGATATCATTATTTACGATCGTTTAGCCAATCCTCAAATTCTTAAGATGGCTAAAAGTGGTTGTGAGTGCATCTATGTAGGCAAAGAGGATGGCAAGCATATTCTGCCACAAGACCAGATCAACGAGGTGATCTACCAAAGCGCTCTTAGAGCCGATGTGGTAGTTCGTTTAAAAGGGGGGGACCCCTTTGTCTTTGGCCGAGGAGGGGAGGAGGGAGCCTATCTGCGAGATCGTGGGATCGAATTTGAAGTGATCCCCGGGATTACCTCCTCTATCGCCGTGCCCGCATATGCCGGTATTCCCGTCACACATAGAGGAGTGAGCGTGAGTTTTCGCGTAGTTACCGGACACGAGGCGCCCAACAAAGAGGCAAGCCAGATCCCGTGGGAAAATTTCAAAACGGATGATACGATTGTTTTTTTGATGGGACTGCACAACCTTGGCCAAATCGCCGATAAACTTATACAAATAGGCAAACCCAAAAATTTTCCCGTAGCCGTTATCTCCAAAGGCACTACCCCAGAGCAAAAAACTATAATAGGAACTCTTGAAAATATCGCCCAAAAGGCGAAGGATCTACCTACACCTGCGCTCATCGTCGTGGGCAAAGTAGTAGAACTCAGAGAGAAGCTCAATTGGTTTGAAAAAGAGTTAAACAATATATAGTTAAAATTTTTAAGATTTTTTTAGACAAAAATTGCCACAAAAATGTCACATTCCTCATAAAAATCCCTAAAAATAGGGATTTTGCCCTCTTTTATGAAAATGTCACAAAAATGTCACAAATCTTAAAATTGTCACAAAAATACTCTTCTAAGACCTCTACATCTAAAGAAAATTTATAAAAATCTTATAGTTTTAAGATTTAGGTAAGGATTTTGGATTTATAATGGTTTTAACGGTTGTTTAACACTACAAAGGAGGAGTAATGAAGCGAACGGTTCGACGGTTGCTTAGTCTCGCAGCTGCGGTTGGCCTGATGGGCAGCGGTGCATTGGCGCAAAGCGAGCTTGAAAAGATTATGAAAGAAAGAGGCCTTACCCAAGATGATATCTTGGCGGCGGCCAAAACCTATACCCCCTCGGGTAAACATGATAAATATATCGTCTTTAGCTCCGGCGGTCAATCCGGTCAGATTATGGTCTATGGCGTGCCTTCTATGCGAATTTTGAAGTTTATTGGTGTTTTTACCCCCGAGCCTTGGCAAGGCTGGGGATATGACGACGATACCAAAAAAGTGCTCCAAGAGGGGTGGTATCACGGCAAACCGATCACTTGGGGCGATACCCACCATCCGGCTTTGAGCGAGACGGGAGGCGTGTATGATGGCAAATGGCTCGTCATCAACGACAAAGCCAACCCACGACTTGCCGTTATCGATCTTAAAGACTTCGTGACCAAACAGATCGTAGTCAACCCGGTCTTTAAATCTGACCACGGCGGGGCTTTTTTTACGCCAAATAGCGAATATATCCTTGAAGCTTGCCAATATGCGGCTCCTTTTGATAATAATTACCACCCTATGGAAGAGTATCCCGATGTCTATCGAGGCGGGGTGACGGTGTGGAAATTTGACCACGAAAAGGGTCGGATCATTCCTGAGAAATCTTTTGTTATCGAGATGCCTCCTTATATGCAAGACCTCTCCGATGCCGGTAAAGAGCTAAGTTATGGATGGGGCTTTACCAATTCTTTTAACTCCGAGATGTATACGGGGGGTATCGAAAAAGGACTACCGCCGTTTGAGGCTGGATGTAGCCGAAACGATACGGATTATCTGCATGTCTACAACTGGAGAAAACTGGCGGAGTTGGCCAAAGATCCAAGAAACTATAAGATGATCAACGGTATAAAAGTGATCCCTATCGATGTGGCCGTCAAGAATGACTGCCTCTTTTTGATCCCAGAGCCAAAATCTCCCCACGGGGTGGATGTGAGCCCGGACGGCCGCTATATCGTGGTGTGCGGTAAGCTCGATACCCACGCTACGGTGTATGATTTTAAAAAGATTATGGACGCTATTAAAAATAAAGATTTTGCGGGCAAAGATCCTTATGGCATTCCTATCATCGATATGAAAAAGGCGATGCATTGTCAAGCGGAGCTTGGTCTTGGACCACTGCACAACCAGTATGGTCCTAAATGGAAAACCGAAGGCGAGATCTATACCTCCCTTTATGTGGATAGTCAAGTGGTCAAGTGGAATTATCTCACATGTGAAGTCAAAGATAGAGTCAACGTCAACTACAATATTGGGCACTTGTGTGGCATGGAGGGTAAAACGGAAGATCCTCAAGGCGAGTATATCATAGCCCTTAATAAACTGGCGATTGATAGATTCAACCCCATTGGGCCTTTGCATCCGCAAAACCATCAGCTCATTGATATCAGTGGTAAAAAGATGAAGCTAATTTACGATATGCCAGTACCTCTTGGCGAGCCGCACCAAGCCGTGGCCATTAGGGCAAGCAAACTCCATCCAGAAGTACGCTATCCTATGGGTACCAATCCATTTACCGGCAAACCGCACAAAGGTAAAACCCTTGCGGGTCAAGAGCATATCGAGCGTGATGGCAATCATGTGTATGTGTATGGCACGCTTGTGAGAAGCCATATCAATCCAGAGCATGTGACCGTCAACAAGGGCGACCTTGTGACTTTTTATCTGACCAACCTTGAGCGAGCCGAGGATGAGACCCACGGATTTACCGTGGACTGGTACAATGTCCACGCCTCTTTAGAGCCCGGTAAAACGGTAGCCGTGACTTTCAAAGCCGATCAAGAGGGGGTATTCCCATACTATTGTACGGAGTTTTGTTCCGCACTGCACCTAGAGATGATGGGATACTTGATGGTCAAAGATCCAAACAAAAAATATACCTCCGTCAAAAAGATCAAACTCAAAAAAATGAGCAAAGAAGAGCTCATGAAAGAGTACAAAAAGACCGTAGCTCTTAACGAAGCGACCAAAAAAGTGATCCAAAGCGTAGTGAAATTCCTCAAAGAGAACCATTACGAAAAATTCCCTGTCGTCAAACAGCTCGTAGAAGACGCTCTTGATCAATACAGCAAAATGGCGGCCGAAGAGAAAAAAGCCGAAGAGGCCCTTAAAAAAGGCGATATCGAAACAGCCATCAACTTCCAGTACCAAGCATGGCAGTATCTGGTCAAAGCGGCGGATGTGGGTATCCGGGCTAAAGACTTGCTCGTTAAAAAACTGGCCACTCCTATGAGCGAAGCCGCCAAACGAGGTCAAGAGGCTTTCGCAGAGGGTGGATGTAACGGATGTCACGTCATCGGTAAGGTTAGCTCCGGTCCAGACCTCGTCGGCGTGCTTGAGCGACACGAAAATGGTGAAAAATGGGTGGCTGATTACATCAAAAATCCAGCCAAATACTACAACGATCCATATATCAAAGCGATGATTGACGCCTTCAATCTTCGTATGCCTAATCAGCATATGACCGATCAGCAGATCAAAGATATCATCGAATACCTCAAATGGGTCGATAAAAACGCTCACCTGTTCTAATCTCTCGGGGCCTTTGGCCCCCATTATCTATCGCTATTTTTATAACCTTTACTTATCATAAAAATAGTAATGGATAATTTTTGATATAGGTCATAGGCAGACGAGGTAAAAGATAGTATTATAATCTAAACTCTAAAGGAACGCACGATGAAGAAGTACCAAATCTATGCTTTGATCGCGTTGGCGATTTTGCTCTACTGGTTTGTAATACCAGCAGTCCTTACCCATGATGTACCCTATCTGGCCAAACAGGGTAAAGCGGACAAGATCCCTCCCATCGCCTACAAAGTATGGGACTACTATATGAAAGGGCGCTATGTCAGCCCAAATACTCCCCCAGAAGCTTTGGATAAAAACAAAAATCCACATCTAAAAAAGATGATCGAATATGATGCGGAGATTGGTGTGGCCAGTGCGCCTATTTGGTATGTGGCTTTGGAAGCGCCAAACTATCCCAAAGACGCTTTTCCCGAGGGTATTCCCGTCTACTACCATTTTGACGGCTTTAGCGGGGACGTGCACGAGATGAACACGATCAACCATTTCATTGGAATGGATCCGATGGAGCGGGGGGCTCCGTATTTGAGAATGATAGCGCCCTATGTGTTGGTACTTTTGGCCTTTGCCTACGTGCTTTTTATTCTCTATGACTGGAAATGGCTCAACTACATCATGTGGATCGCCGTGGCCCTGCCTCTTATCTTTTTGGGATTTTACGCCTATTGGCTCTACTGGTTTGGCCACCATATGCACGATTGGGGAGCTTTCAAGATCAAGCCCTTTATGCCCACGGTCTTTGGGGATGGGAAAGTGGCCCAGTTTACCACCCACTCCTATCCCACCACCGGATTTTGGCTATTGCTGGCTATTAGCTTTTTTACGCTGCTAGCCATTATCTCCAAAAATAAATATCTTAAACAGCGGGCACAAGCGTAATGAGAAGCGTGATCTTGCTGGTGGGACTTGTGTGTATCGTGTCGGCTTCGTTGCTGCAAGAGACGATCGACAAGGCCCCGGCGGGATCGAAAATCGAGCTCCCAAAGGGAGTTTTTAAAGGTTCTATCACCATCGACAAACCTCTCATGATCGTAGGAGAGGGCAACGACACGATTATCGATGGAGAAGGCAATGGCACGGTAGTGAAAATCAGAAGCTCAAATGTTATCCTAAAGAACCTAGCTATTCGGGGCAGTGGTAAGGAGCACGAGCGCATTGATGCTGGGATCTCTATCAAAGATGCCAATTTTGTGCGGATCGGCCACTGCACCATCACAGATTCGCTCTTTGGTATCGATTTGCAAAACGTGCATCACTCCATTATCGAGCATACCTACATCAGCTCCAAACCTTTTCCTTTGGGTATCAGGGGCGATGGGGTGCGGCTATGGTATAGCAATGACAATATTTTGCGCTATAACCATCTGTATAAAAGCCGAGATTTCGTGGTCTGGTACAGCCATGGCAATAGAATCGAGCACAATGTAGGTGAGTATGGACGCTACAGCCTGCACTTTATGTATGCGGGCAAAAATATCGTTAAGGACAATATCTACAAACACAATAGCGTGGGGATATTTTTTATGTATTCACGAGATACAGTGGCTGAGGGGAATGTAATTATGAGTTCCATCGGTACGACGGGGATGGGCATAGGCCTCAAAGATGCGGACAACTTTACCATTCGCAACAACACCATCCTCTATTGTGCCAAAGGGATGTATATCGATCGCTCCCCTTTTGATCCCACCAAACGCAACAAGATCGTGGGTAACAAGATTTTGTACAACTCCATAGGGATCCATTTTCACTCTTTAAGCATCCACAACGACATCACCCATAATGTCTTCAAGGGCAATATGGAAAATGTCTACGACGATAGCGGCCGTATCCACTCGGTCCAAAACCACTGGTGGCAAAACTACTGGGATGATTATCAAGGGATAGACGCCGATAATGACGGCATCGGGGATATTCCTTATACGCTGTACTATTATGCGGATAAGATCTGGCTGCTCAATCCAAATGTACGCTTCTTTTACGGCTCGCCGGTGATCTCGATCCTAAACTTTTTGGCCAAACTGGCCCCCTTTAGCGAGCCCGTGAAGCTACTTATCGATCCACAGCCACTAATGTATGAGGAGGGGTCGTCAACTACCTCCCCGTAAACGGGGAGGCTTGGAGGTATGCTAAGCCGCTAAATCGCCTAGCCTGAACCTCTGTGGATGGTTGACGCACCCGTACCGGGTAGCGTAGAGAGCGCTAAGCTCCCTATGCAGCCCGTCGCTTTTGAAGTACTTGACTAAAATATTCGCCGCACCGTTGACGTCGGCGTTCAGGAGATAGCCTTGAGCGGATTTGTACAAGCCTCTTTCGATACGCTTTCCGCTTCCTTGGTAGTTGATTGCGCTATCGTAAGCGACAGGCATATCGTCTTTGTCCAAGAAGGAGGCTTTGGAGGTGTAGCTCTCGTCTTGATGGACGACCTGTATGCCAAACTCTTCGGCTTTGGAGGCAAGCTTTTGCTTGAATTTGTAGTAGGGAATGGCGACAAAGTTTTGGTTGTTCGCCTTGCCGATGTTGATGCTTTGCTTGCTTCCGCTAAAGTCTCCGAGTACGATGGTAGTTATGTCGTGCTTGAGAGCATACTCTACGATGTATTTAGCTGCAAGATTGAAGAAGTTGTTGATGCGGTTGTCTCTTCTTTGGCTCAAGGCTATGAGGTTGTGAGGATATTTGTATCCTTGCCTGTCGTAGATAGATTGCAAGTAGGCTTTACGCTTGTTGAAGTAGCGGTTAATAGATTTGACGTAGCGCCCGTCTATGATAAAAGCGCCACCGCCACTTGGATAGCAAGTCGCAAAGTTGTCGATGCCAAAGTCGATGGCAAGAT
>WGAT01000027.1 GCA_015494715.1 Campylobacterota bacterium | reverse complement strand
TTTTGGTCGGCAAGATCAAAAACTCTTTGGCCCCCACCTCTTTGGCCATCAGCTCTACCGTCCCCTCCAATCCCAAGGCACTATCTGGCTCTACGGCTAGAGTGAACCAGAGATTGAACTCATGGTCTCGCTCATAGTTGTGCGATACCCCTGGATGGGAGTTGATAAAAGGAGCGGCAGCTTCTGGATCGGGCACCTTGAAAGCCACCAGACTGGAGCGGTATCCCAAGGATTTGGTATCAAAGATCGCAGAGGTTTGTCGGATGATATCTTGGTCTCTAAGCTCTTTGTACAGCCCTAGCGCCTCCTCTTCCGAGCAGCCTATCTTTTGGCCAACTATCTCAAAGGGTCGTTGGGCTATGGGAAACTCAGCTTGGATGAGTGTGAGTAGCTTATTTCTCATGCGAAACCTTTTTTTTAAATTGTAATGGGTTTGGACTTTTGTGTCCTTGATAGCGGTCAAAGGGATTTCAGTCACCCTTCGCTATCATTACACAAAGGAGCGAAATGAGTTTTTTCCCAGCTTTTTTGAATATGGACAATAAAAAGGTATTGGTCGTTGGAGGTGGCAAGATAGCGGCCGACAAGATAGAAAAGCTTCTGGAGTTTACTACCAATATCACTATCATCGCCCCCCATATCTCTCCTCGCACCCAAGAGCTCATCAAGACGCACCATCTTCGCCTACTACTCAGACCCTATGAGGCAGGGGATGTGCAAGGCTTTTTCATAGCGGTGGTGGCCGTGGACGATTTGAAACTGCAAAAGAGTATCTATGAGGAATGCCACCGCCATGGCGTTTTGTGCAACGCCGTAGATAGCACCCAGTATTGTGACTTTATCTTTCCCTCTTTCATCAAACGGGGTGATTTGATAGTAGCTTTCTCCACCAGTGGCGTCTCCCCGGGACTGGCCAAGTATTTGCGCCGCGCCTTAGAGCGGCTCATACCAGCGGACATCGAGGAGTTTTTGGCCAAGATAAAGTACCTGCGCCAAACCCTGCCCAAAGGCAAGGAGCGGATGCGTCTACTGGACCAAAAGGCAAAAGAGTATATCGCCAAACACTTCAAAGGAGAAGAGTAATGTATAGCAAAAAACTGATCTGGGCCATGCTGGCCGCCTTTATTTTCATAAGTTTGGCTCTATTTTTCGAGAATATGCCAGCCCCCAAAAACAAACGGGTCTATGAGCAGCTCCTGCCCTACTTTCCCTATCGGATCAAAAAGGAGCTGGGCGGCATCGATATCCTCAATAAAAAGACGGGCAAAGATATGGATATCGACAACGCCAAAGTCTATGTGGTTTTCGATCAGCTCTTGCAAAAGTGGGGGAAAAAGCATCTGCGACTTGCCGGCAAATACCTCATCGTATTGGATGACAACGGCAACCCTATCGGCAAAATCGAGCTCAAAAACGAAGAAGAGGCTCAGTGGGTGAAGAAGTTTTTCGGGCTTTAGGGCATATCCAAAAATTTGATCAGCCCAATCCCCTTATGCACAACTTCATCAAAGGTCAGTACTTTCGAGCCCCCATATTTGAGCATAAAGATATTGGCCACATCTTTGTTTCGCACGGGGATCAGATCGTCCCCTTTGGGACCAGAAAGTCTGGAGCCAAAGATATAGAGCGCCTTTTTGGCGTCGATCCACTGGCCGCTTAGGTAGTCTTTGACCCAAAGCTTTTTGAAGTCTTTTTCTTCTTTGACATGGTATTCTGGATAATAAAAAGGCCTCAGGTAAAAGTCGAACATCGCTTTTGGACAGCAAAAGAGCACGCTTTGGCCATTTGAGAGCTCGATTTTGGCCTGAAATTTGGGATAGCGGCGCACGTCGAGCATATAGACAGGATCGAGATTGACATACTCCACCTTCATCGGCAAGCTCTTGTTGTGCTCGCCACCCCACAAAGCGACCAAAAGAGCAAATAGTATCCACACTCTCATGACTTCTCCTACAACAGATCTTTTTTTCTAAAAAACCAATAGCCTAGCCAAGCAAACACAAACCCAAGCAGTATAGGATACAAAACCGCATAGAGCAAAAAGAGGGTATGGCCAAAGGTATCGAGCAAAAAGTAGGCTACGGGTCCCATGACGGTGAGCTCCGGATCAAAAAGGCTGATGGCTCCGACGCGAAAGACCTCCATAGGATTGAGTAAGGCGATGGAGATAATCAGATCGTCGTTCCATCTGTTTTGCAGCATGAGGCCAATCAGAGCTATGTCGATAAAGGCCAGCAGCGTGATCCAAACCACAAAACTCACCCCCACGGCCACGTCGTGGGATTTGACGATAGTGGAGATAAAAAAGGCGATCCCCAAAAAGACGGCACACAAAGAAAAAAGCAATGCGCTATAGACCAACAGCATCTTCCAAGGCAACTCCCCGCCTTTAAACAAAGCTCCATAGAGTACCCCCAGTACCAAAGCCAAAAAGACGGGGGTAAAGACGATCACAAAACGCCCCAGCATCTTGCCCCAGTAGTAGTCTCGCAAAGAGATGGGAAAGGAGAGCATATACTCTAGCACCGCACTCTCCCGATCGCCGCTGATGGAGCGCACGGTGGTGACCAAGATGAAGATGGGCAGTATCACGATGGTCACTTGTATATAGATGAGCAGCAGTCGGCTAAGCCCCGTAAAACCCATCACCACACTATCGGTGATGCCCGTGATGAAAAAAAGGGCCATCAACCCGCCAAAGATGAGCAAATAGACAAAAAACCACTTGCTTCTGGTGGACTCTTGGATATCGAGTTTGGCCACGAGTGCTAAATTTTTCATCGTCCTATCTTTATGATCTCTTTCTTCACATCTTCAAAACTCATCGCCCTCTTCCCTTTTGG
>WGAT01000026.1 GCA_015494715.1 Campylobacterota bacterium | reverse complement strand
TCGAGGGTGTCGATACCTAATTTGTCAAAAATCAAAGCCAGCTCGTTGACAAAAGCGATGTTGATATCTCTTTGGGCATTCTCTATTACTTTGGCGGCTTCCGCCACTTTGATGGAGGGGGCGAGATGTGTGCCGGCGGTGATGATGGATTTATAAAGTTCGTCCACCTTTTTGGCCACCTCGGGTGTAGAGCCGGATGTGACTTTTTTGATATTGGGGAGTCTGTGCTGCTTATCTCCCGGGTTGATGCGCTCAGGTGAATAGCCGCAAAAGAAATCCTCGTTAAATTTTAGCCCGCTCTCATGTTCTAGCTCCGGTACGCAGACCTCTTCCGTGCATCCGGGGAAGACGGTGCTCTCATAAATGACGATATCCCCCCTTTTTAAGACCCTGCCAACGGTGCGAGAGGCCATGATAAGAGGCGTGAGGTCAGGGTTTTTATGCTCGTCGATTGGCGTGGGGACGGTGACGATGTAGATATTCGCATTTTTGATGTCTTCAATGGAGGTGGTAAAGGAGAGGTTTTTGGCCTCTTGGAGCTCTTCTGTGCTCACTTCTAGTGTGCGATCGATCCCCTCTTTGAGCTCTTCGATGCGC
The DNA here is from genome assembly GCA_015494715.1 of Campylobacterota bacterium. Taxonomy (GTDB): domain Bacteria; phylum Campylobacterota; class Campylobacteria; order Campylobacterales; family Nitratiruptoraceae; genus Nitratiruptor. The sequence continues at coordinate 23,183 of WGAT01000026.1, read as the reverse complement.
GTGGCATTGATATCAAAGCCGATCGTTGGGTATTTTTTGCCAAATTCTACGGCTAGTGGAAGCCCTACATAGCCAAGGCCTATAATTGCTAATTTCATATTTCTCCTTTAGGAAAGGCGGTAAAAAATATTTTATCCAAATCAAGGGGATTAGGTCGTTCGCCAAACCCTAGATGGTGCGGCAGCCACTCTAAGAAGATGTAGCTAAGCTGCAGCATCGGTAAGAAAATAATAAGCATCGTTTTAAATCCAGAAGCCTTATGCCATTTGCGCACCCATGCAATGGCGCTTGGCACCTCGTTGAGCAAAAGCATCGCTTCAAAACTGATAATAAATCCAAGGACCAAATATGTTAAAATGGAGGCATAGACAAAGAGGTAGAAGAAAAATTCAAAAGTACTCATAGGACACCGTTTTTAATTAAATTATAGCATAGGAGCGGTATGCGTTGGCTTATAGTGATGATTTTGATGCTAGGAGGATGTGCGCACAAGCAGCCCGTACCCGTACGGCCCGTAGTGGTTGTTTTCAAGTCTCCTTCTTTTAAAGTGGCGGGTAGCGGTTTTTTGCAAAAGGGGAAGAGGTTACAACTTTATAGCGCTTCTACTCCACTATTTGATCTTCGTCTTGGCAAAAGAATTTGCGTAAATGGCCAATGTATCCGTTATGAGATGTTTAACAAAAAGATCCTCTCCTCTTCCTATCCTAGCGCATTGATAAAAAATATCCTAAGTTTTCAGCCCATTTTTGGTGGCAAAAATCGCACCCTCATCACCGGAGGGTTTGAGCAGCGTTTTGATAATTTGGGTATAATTTATAAAGTTTATAAGAAAATTTTGCTCTTTAAAGATACCAAGCACCATATACTTATCAAAATAAAGGAGATCGATGGCTAAGTTTGTGGGGGCGCACGTCAGTGCTGCTGGAGGAGTGCACAACGCGCCAAAAAATGCCAAAAACATCAATGCCAAAGCGTTTGCCCTTTTTACCAAAAATCAGCGACAATGGCAAGCCAAACCGCTCAAAGCCGAGCATATCCAAAGATTTAACGAGGAGTTGCAAAAAGCGGGAATTGATAGAAAACATATTTTACCCCACGACAGCTATTTGATCAATTTAGGCCATCCCGAAGAAGCCAAACGCCAAAAGAGTTTGGACGCTTTTTTGGATGAGGTGGAGCGGTGCGAGCTTTTGGGGCTGGATAAGCTCAATTTTCATCCCGGAAGCCATTTACGACAGATTAGCGAAGAGGAGTGTTTGGAGTTAATCGCCAAATCAATGAACGAAGCGCTTCGCCAAAGCGACAATGTGACGCTGGTGATTGAAAATACGGCGGGACAGGGGAGCAATCTGGGCTATAGGTTTGAGCATCTGCGTTTTTTGATCGATCGCTCTATCGATAAATCTCGTGTAGGCGTGTGTCTGGATACGGCGCATATGTTTGCGGCAGGCTACGATATCCGAACTCCCGAGGCGTATAAAAAGACGATGGAAGCGTTTGATAAGGCCATTGGCTTTGATTATTTAAAGGGAATGCATATCAATGATTCCAAAGCCGCTTTTGGTTCTCGTGTAGACAGACACCACTCTTTGGGTCATGGACATATCGGATTGGAGGCTTTTAAGCTTATTATGAATGACGATCGAATAGAGGATATCCCGCTCATTTTGGAGACGATTGACGAGTCTATCTGGGCTCAAGAGATTGCGCTACTATACTCTTTTGTGGAGCGATAATGGAATTTTTGCAAGAGTTTTTACAGGCTAAAGAGGTAACCAAAACCAAAATTTTTTCCTATCTCAAGTGCGAAGAGCCAGAAGCAAAGATTTTACAGCTTCTTACGAGGCGATTTGTGGAGGGGGAAAGTGAGGCCAATGTTTTTGATCTTTTAGAAGAGCTTTTTGGCTCGAAAAATTTGGCCCATATCCAAAAACTAGACCATATCAAAAGACTTTTGGATCTAGGATGGATCGTCCCAAGCGGTTTTGGACCGCTCAAAGAGGAGTCTATCAAGCTGGAGCTTTTGCATAGCGATATCGCTTTAAGCGTGCCCTTTTTGCGGCTTTTGGAAGAGGGCAATATCGAACCCGTGCTTCCAGATATCCAGCCCTATCAAAATCACTCCGAATATCTCAAAGATCAGTTTGCCAGAATAGAGCTTTATCAAAAAATAGCCGCCGCCAAAAGCTCCTTGGGTTCCGAAGCGCCCTCCCTTGGGCGTTTGAGTAACAGATTGCAGTTACTAGAGCAGCGTATCAAGGAACGGCTGGAGATAAGTCAGGGCATAGAGATAGAGAATCTGTTTCAAGAGTATGGGTTGAGCGTAAAAGAGCAAGTAATCTTTTTGGCGCTGCTAAAAGAAGAGTATGGCCAGACGGAGGGAAATTTAAGAGAACAGAGCGCTTTGGTGGAGCTGGTGAGCTCGAATGAGTTTGAGCGAATAGAAAATAGAGCGCTTTTGGAGGAGGGATCGAAGCTTTTGGACGGACTGATTGATTATGATGAGGTCATAAACCCTTTTGGCAATGTCACCAAAAGCTATTTTATTCTTGAGGAGGTGTTGCAGCGCCTCCTTTATGCCAAGCCCCAAAAAAACAAAAAGCACAAACTCCAAAATCTTATCAAAGAACAAGAGATTTTTGAGCTTATCGAGCCAAAAACCACTCTTGAGGATGTGGTCTTGCATCCCAAAACCAAAGAGCATCTCCAAACCCTCATCGCCCAAATTGATACCAAAGTAGCCGATCGGCTCAAAGCGTGGGGTATCAAGCCTAAAAAAAAGGCTATCGACGCTCGGGTCATCTTACATGGGCCCCCGGGAACGGGTAAGACCCTCACGGCGCTCTCTTTGGCCAAAACGCTTAAAAAGCCGGTGCTTAGTTTTGACTGCTCTAAGATTTTATCTATGTATGTGGGCGAGAGTGAGAAGAATGTACGAAAGATTTTTGATACCTACAAAGATTTGAGCCAAAAGGCGGGGACGCAGCCGGTCCTTTTGCTCAACGAAGCGGATCAGTTCTTGGGGAGCAGAAGCCAAGCCCCAAACAATAGTGCAGATAAGATGCACAACCAGATACAAAATATCTTTTTAGAGCAGATTGAAAATTTCGAGGGGGTCTTGATCGCTACGACCAATCTGCTAGAAACCATAGACCCGGCTTTCTCAAGGCGTTTTAATTATAAAATTGAGTTCAAAAAACCCGGATTTCGAGAGAGGATGAAGCTATGGCGTCAGATGTTGCCAAAAAAAGCGCCTATCGCACCCGATGTTGATATCGAAGTTTTGGCCAAATATAAGCTCACCGGCGGACAGATTGAGCTTGTGATAAAAAACACGGCCTATAAAGTAGCGATGCGAGAGGAGCCTATCTTTTTCCTTAAAGATTTTGTAGAAGAGATTGGCAAAGAGCAAAAGGGAAGTTTTGGAGAGGAACACTCCGTAGGCTTTGTACACTAAAAGCTTTCGCCTCTATTACAAATTTTTATGTAACTTTGAGAAACAAATTATCGTAACTTTTCGTTGGTCCAAATCACATCGCTCATTTTTCGCACTCTTTTTTGTTACACTTTGCGTAGATAGTACACGGTGGGAAACTGCCTAACAAAGGAGCGTAGATGATAAGCCATATGGATGTCGCCCATCCCTATTTTGGTGCCTTTTTGCTTTTTGTAATCACTGCCGTAGCCTTTAGCGCTACCACTGTGGCCGCAAGGTTTGTAAGCAGACGATTGGCTAGACTCGATACCGAAAAGCTCAAAGTAGCTATTTATGAGTGCGGTCCAGAGCCCGATAAACAGCCCAACAAAATTTCTGCCCAGTTTTATCTTATCGCTTTGCTTTTTATTCTTTTTGACGTGGAAATTATCTTTATGTTTCCTTGGGCGGTGGACTTTAAAATCCTTGGATGGTTTGGATTTACGGAGATGATTTTGTTTATTGTGCTTTTGGCGATCGGTTTTATCTACGCTTGGAAGAAAGGAGCATTGGAATGGCACAGCATCAAGTAAATTACACGGCGAGTGCGGGCTTGCCCGTAGCGCTTACTACGGTGGACAAACTTGTCAACTGGGGGCGTACAAACTCTTTATGGGTACTTACTTACGGATTGGCCTGTTGTGCGATAGAGATGATGGCAAGTGGTGCGAGCCGTTACGATTTTGACCGCTTTGGGGTCATCTTTCGAGCGAGTCCTAGACAATCGGACGTAATGATCGTAGCGGGGACGCTGACCAAAAAACATGCTGAATTTATTAGACGACTCTATGACCAAATGGCCGAGCCAAAATGGGTCATATCCATGGGAAGCTGTGCCAATACCGGGGGGATGTTTAATACCTATGCCACCGTACAAGGGGTGGATCGGGTCATTCCTGTTGATATCTATCTGCCCGGATGCGCGCCAAGACCCGAGACCTTGCAGTATGCGGTACTTTTGCTCCAAAAAAAGCTTCGCAAGCGATCGATCTTTCAAAAACAAAAACCAAAAAGGTTGGTGTAGATGAGACCATACAGACCAAAAGAGAACGTACAAAAGAAGTCCTACTATACCGATAGGTTTTGGGTGGCTCCAAGAGTACCCGAAGAGCCGGTAGAAGATCCAATTTTCAAAGAGGATTTAGCGAGCGTAGAGAAAGCTTTCAAAATAAAACGGGCCTATGTCCAGCGAGGCCAGCTTGTCATTATCATCGATGCCAAAGATAATGTGGATGTGCTGCGCCATCTCAAAGAAAGAGGCTACGATGTGCTAAGCGAGATGAGTGCGATCGATTATTTGGCCAAGGATGGGGAGTTTGAGATCTTTTATCAGCTTCTTGCCATGAGCAAGCGCAAACGCATCCGAGTCAAATGCCGTATCAAAGAGCATGAGGCGATAGAGAGCGTAGAGTGTCTCTTTCGCAGCGCGGACTGGAGCGAGCGGGAAATGTATGATATGTTTGGCATCAAAGTCAACAACCATCCCTATCTCAAACGCATCTTGATGCCAGAAGATTGGGTGGGCCATCCATTGCGCAAGACCTATCCTTTGCATGGCGACGAAGCGGCCCAGTGGTATGAGGTGGATAAGATATTTGGCAAAGAGTATCGAGATGTTATAGGGCCAGAACAGCGCGATCCGGCGTTTGTGAGTACCAAGGACACTTGCAACTATGCCAGAGTTACCCATCCGCTTCCCAAATGCGCCGATCCAAACAGCGAGCCAGAGCGTATCGAAGTATTTAACGATGACGCCCCGCTGGTAGAGACCTTTGATCTCAAAAAATCAAAAATCGTAGATAAGACGAGGTAGTACGATGCAGCAAAGAAACAGATTAGAGCCCTATTTTGAAAACCTTGTTTTTGAGCGAGAAGACAACAAGATGGTGGTCAACTTTGGCCCACAGCACCCTTCCGCTCACGGTCAGTTGCGCCTCATTTTGGAGATGGACGGAGAGCAGATCGCCAAAGCGGTGCCAGATATTGGGTATTTGCATCGTGGTATGGAGAAGATGGGCGAGAACATGATCTACAACGAATTTTTGCCCACTACCGACAGGATGGATTATATCGCCGCTACCGCCAACAACTACGCCTTTGCCTTGGCGGTGGAGCGACTTCTTGGTATCGAAGACAAAGTACCTAGACGGGCCAAAGTGATCCGTACCATTTTACTAGAACTCAACCGCATCATCTCTCATCTTTTTTGGTTGGCTACCCACGCTTTGGATGTAGGGGCGATGAGCGTCTTTTTGTACTGCTTTAGAGAGCGTGAGTACGCGATGGATCTAATGGAGGAGTATTGTGGGGCCAGACTCACCCACAGCGCCGTTCGTATCGGCGGTGTGCCTTTGGATCTGCCCGATGGGTGGCTCGAGCATCTCAACTGGTTTTTGAACAATTTGCCAGAGCAGATCAAGCTCTATGAAGGGCTCTTAACAGAAAATAGGATCTGGCGTATGCGTCTAGAAGAGGTGGGCGTGGTCCCGCCAGAGATGGCCAAAAGCTGGGCTTGTAGCGGGATAATGCTACGAGGTAGCGGTATCGAGTACGATATTAGAAAAGAGGAACCATACGAGCTGTATGACGAACTCGATTTTGATATTCCGGTGAGCGATCGCTGTGATAGTTATGGGCGGTATCTGCTGTATATGGAAGAGATGCGACAATCCATTCGTATCATTCGCCAGCTTGTGGCGATGTACAAAGATACAGGTCCAGAGCTCATGGCTCACGCACCTGAGTATATCAGTGCGCCAAAAGAGGACATTATGACGCAAAACTACTCGTTGATGGAGCATTTTGTCCTCGTAACCCAAGGGATGCGCCCGCCAGTGGGTGAAGTCTACGCCCCTACCGAATCGCCAAAAGGGGAGCTCGGCTTTTTTATACGCAGTGAGGGGGAACCTTACGCTTATCGTATGAAAATCAGAGCACCTAGCTTTTGGCATACGGGTATTTTACAAGATTTATTGCCGGGGCACTACTTGGCGGATGTGGTCACCATCATTGGGTCGACCAATATCGTCTTTGGCGAAATAGATAGATAAAGGGTGGTCGATGGTACGATACGATTTGCGGCATCTACACGAAGATTTTTTGGCAAGAATGGACGAGCTGCTTGATCAGCAGGTAAAACCTGGGGAGGTAGCCATCTTCTTGTTTGAGATTATCTCTAATGGCAAAGTGCACTTTGAGTCTGTACAAGAGAGTGCGGATCTGATTAAAAAAAGAGGGGACGAGCTGCTTAATTCCTTAAAATTTAATGAGGTCGATTGGACGATCGTCGTGCGTAAACAACACTAAAAAGAGGGTGGATCTGTGAGTAGAGTATATTTTTCATGCTGGAAAGATGAGCTGATCGACAATCGCGGCAAGCCCAAAGAGGAGTGGCAAGAGTCGGCCTACAATTTTCCAGAGCATTACAACGTAGATCAAGCCTCGAAAGCTTTTATCGGTTGGGCGGGATTTGCGCTCTTTGATGAAGATGTGGATGTGGTGAAGCTTGGTACCGAGTATGCCGCCCAGTATCAAATCTATTCCGAAGCCTGCGGGCGGTGCGCCCCGGGGCGTTGGGGCGGCCGAATTTTGTATGATCTTTTTGACAAGATCGCCAGAGGTGAGGGGGAGCAAAGCGATGTAGAGCACCTCAAAGAGGTCTCTCGCACGATGATGGAGACGAGCAAGTGTGAGATAGGCCGCACCGTCCCCAAGCCGCTACTTGATATTTTGACCTATTTCAAAGATGAAATTGATGCGCTGATTGAGAATAAAAAGCCCTCCAAATACTATAATGATCCATCCGTTAGCTATATCGCCAAAGTGACGGCTCCTTGTATGGATGCGTGTCCAAGCCATGTGGATATTCCCGCCTACATCGAGGGGGTGCGTGATCTGCGCTATGACGATAGTTTGCTCGCTACCCGTAAGACCATGCCTCTTGCCCATACTTGCGGGCGGGTCTGTCCTCATCCTTGCGAGGAGGAGTGTAGACGGGCCAATTTGGACGAACCGATCTCGATTATGGAGCTCAAGCGCATTGGAGCCGATTTTGAGGATGAGCATAGTCTTTTTTGGCTCCATCCTTACAAACAAAAGCCCCTCAACGGCAAAAAGGTAGCGATTGTGGGAGCGGGGCCCGCTGGACTCACGGGAGCCTACTATTTGGCTATGGAAGGAGTGGCTTGCGATATATACGAAGAGCTTCCCGTGCTTGGCGGCGAAGTGGCCGTAGGCGTACCCGAGTATCGAATGCCCGTTAAAAAGTATAACAAAGACATCGAACTGGTCAACTCCTTGGATGGGGTCCATTTTATCACCGGCAAAAGGGTAACGGCGGAGGATATGCGCCGTTTTGAGAAAGAGTACGATGCAATTTTGGTAGCTTCTGGGACGCGCATATCCAAAAAAATAAGAGCCAAAAACGAGCGTGATGAGATTAAAGGCTATTGGCCGGCCATCAACTTTTTAGATTGTATCAACCTCTATGTCAAATATGGCATTCCAGTCCCCGAAGAGATACGCAAAAAGCAAAAACTCGATAAAGAGTATGTGGATTTGAGCGGTAAGACACTCGTGTGCGTAGGAGGGGGGTTTACCTCTATGGATGTGGTGCGGTGCGCGATACGGGCCAATGCCAAAAAGGTGATCATGCTCTATCGCCGTGACGAGGCGACGATCATTCGCAATACCACCTACGAGGAGTATCACGAAGCCGTGGAAGAGGGAGTCGAATTTATCTTTTATTCCGCCGTAGAGGAGATTATTACCGATGAGGAGGATAATCTCAAAGCCCTCAAAGTCAATCGCTTTGAACTCATCCCCGATCCCAACGGCGGGCGTCCACAGCTCAAAAAAATCGAAGGCGCGGACTTTATCATAGAATGCGACTATCTCGTACCCGCAGTGAGCCAGAGCGCAGATCTTTCTCATCTGCCCGAAGAGTGGAATATAGAGCTCACCAGCTGGGGAACCATCAAGACTGATGGCAAGACCTATATGAGCTCCAAGCCCGGCGTCTTTGCCGCGGGGGATTGCGAATATGGGCCGATGACCATCGTCAACGCCGTAGGTCAGGCCAAAAGGGCGGCTAGCGTTATGAGCCGATATGTGTTGACCAAAGAGGCGAACTTGACGGATGATGAGATTATGGAAGATCATTTACGGGCTTTGAAAGTGTACGATAAAAAAGAGAAGATCAAAGGGTGGCTGCCCGGACTGCCGCGACAGGTGAGTTTGAAACTGCCCGTAGAGGAGCGAAAGCACTCCAACAAAGAGGTCAATTTGGGATTGACGCAAGAGCAAGCTATCGCCGAAGCGGAGCGATGCATGCGTTGTTATTATATCGCTATGGTCGCAGTGTAAAGGTGAGGGATGATTAAGTTTAGCATCGATGGCAAAGAGGTAGTTGCAAAAAGAGGGGAGACCATCTTGCAGGTGGCCAGACGGGAGGGAATCTATATCCCTACGATGTGTTATCTCTCCAAAGTCAAACCTATCGAATCGTGTAGGCTTTGTGTGGTGGAAGTAGAGGGGGTAGAGGGGTTTGTGCTAAGCTGCCAGACACCCGCTACGCCTGATATTAAAGTGCGAACCGACAGCCAAGCGCTCTATACTCATCGCCAAAACATTATGCAGCTGTATGACGTGAACCATCCGTTGGAGTGTGGGGTTTGTGATAAAAGCGGTGAGTGCGATTTGCAAAACAAGACACTAGAGTTTCGTGTGGACCACCAAGAATTTAGTGCCAAAGACCAGTATCGTCCCATCCAAAACTGGCAGTATATCCAATATGATCCAAGCCTTTGCATTTTGTGCGAGAAGTGCGTACATGTGTGCAACGAGGTGATTGGAGACGACGCTATCGAGATTGAGTATGGAGGGTATAAATCTCGCATCATTCCAAAAGACGCACCCACGCTTGATTGTACATTTTGTGGTGAGTGTATCGCCGTATGTCCCGTAGGAGCACTCATTAGCAGCGACTTTAAATATACCTCAAACGCATGGGAGCTTAGAAGAGTACCGGCTGCTTGCGCCCATTGTAGCGCGGCGTGTCATTTGTATTATGAAACCAAACACAGCTCCATCGAAAATCCACAGCCAAAGATTTACCGGGTAAAAAACGAGTTTGAGTTTGAGACCCTGTGCGGGGCTGGGCGTTTTGGTTTTGATTTTGAAAATAGGGCCCAAAAAGATGAGGAAGCTTTTGGTAGAGCCCTTGAGGCTTTTGAAAAGGCCGATACGATACGATTTAGCTCCTTTATTACCAATGAGGAGGCTTTGATCCTCCAGCGCCTCAAAGAGCAAAAGGGTTATAAACTGCTCAATGAGGAGGCACGAGCCTATCAAAAATTTTTGGATGAATATGCCCAAACGAGTGGCAAGACGCTCTATGAAGCCGATTTGGAGCGCATAGAAAAGAGCGACTTTTTGATCTTGGTAGGCAGTTTCGTCTCTTCTGACAATCCGGCAGTTCGTTATGCATTGACGGTCTCGCAAAAACGGCAAGGTAGCGAGATTATTAATATGCATCCAATCGAGGATGATCTGCTTAAACCCGTAGTGACCAAATTCGTAAAATATGAAGTTGGCAGCGAAGAGGCAGTTTTGGGTATGCTGCTTGATGGGCTGCTGGATGAAGAGGCAAAAGAAAAGATTGGCAAAAAGTGGTTTGAAGAACTCGATATTGGTTATCTTAGTGCCGAGTCGAGCGTGGGGGAAGAGGAGATCGCCGATATTTTGGAGCGGCTGCAAAGACAGCACCGTTTCAAAAAAGATAGATGCACCCTCATCCTCGGCGAGGATCTCTACACGCACCCAAGAGCCGAGAACTTGGCCAAGCTGGCTGGACTGATCGATAGATTTACAGATTTTGAGGTGATGCTCATACCGCCTAAAACCAACTCTTTGGGCGTAGCTTTGATTTGTGATCTGGACGAAGAGGGTGGAGAGTACACTATAGGCTACAACGCCAAAGGCGATTTTGTTCTGAGCGCTTTGGGCGACGGGGATCTGGATATGCCGGCCCTCAACCAACAAGAAGGCACCTTTACCAATATCGATAAGCGGGTGGTTCCTACCAATGTGGCTTTGCCTTATGAGGGGTATGTGCTCAACGATTTGGCCAAAGCCTTGGGGGTAAGCGATAAAGAGTACACGATAGAGTTTACCAAAGAGCTGCCCCAAGAAAAAGGCTATAAGCCAATAGATTTTGACGATCTGCCAAACGAATTTTTCAATGACGGCACGGAACACAGAGGGTACAGATTGGAAAATAAAAAAGTCAATCTGAGCCGAAAAAATATCGAGCCAATCGCCGAGCTGCCCGAATTTAACGGCACGGTGCTCTATCGATGCGAGCCCGTGTTACAGTTTAGCCCTTTTACCCACAAAGCCCATCAGCTGCATTGGCCGTGTGCATTGGTCGGCTCCTATCAATTTAGCGTGGCGGCCAAGCTCGAAGATGGAGATGAAGTGGTAATTCACTCCAAATTTGGAGAGATCATCAAACATTTTCGTATCGATCCAAAACTAAAAGGTACGGTAGCCCTTTTGGGAACGAGTGATCTAGGCGTAGAGTACTTTGCGATGCAAGGAAACTACCGATACGAGCGAGTAAAAATCACAAAGAGAGTTGAGCCATGAGTGAAAAGATCAAAATAACGATTGACGGAAAAGAGTGTGAGACGATTGCCGGGGAGTATGTGCTCAATGTAGCAAGAGCCAACGGAATTTTTATTCCTGCTATTTGTTACTTGACAAACTGCTCCCCTACCCTTGCATGTCGGTTGTGTCTTGTAGAGGCTGATGGCAAGCAGGTCTATGCCTGTAACGCTAAAGCCAAGGATGGAATGAGTATCGTGACAATTACGGAAAATATCATCAAAGAGCGCCGTGCCATTATGGAGGTCTATGATGTCAACCATCCGCTGGAGTGTGGAGTCTGTGACCAAAGTGGAGAGTGCGAACTGCAAAACTACACACTCGAGATGAAAGTAGACCAGCAACACTACGCAATCAAAGATACCTATCGTCCCGTCAAACACTGGAATTTCATCCACTATGACGCCTCTTTGTGTATCGTATGCGAACGATGTGTGACGGTGTGTAAGGATATGATAGGCGACGCTGCGCTCAAGACCGTGCCAAGAGGAGGCGACAAGCTCGATAAAAGCTGGAAAGAGCAGATGCCAAAAGACGCGTACGCCATGTGGAACAAGCTCCAAAAATCCATCATCGGAGCGGTAGCTGGGGAGCAGCTCGATTGTACGTGGTGTGGTGAGTGTATCAGCGTCTGTCCAGTAGGGGCGTTAGTAAGTGAAGACTACCACTATACCACCAACTCATGGGAGCTGAATAAAATCCCGGCAGCCTGTGCCCATTGTAGTGCGGCGTGCCATCTGTATTACGAAACGAAACACACTTCTATCGAAAATCCGGAGCCAAAGATCTATCGCGTAACCAACGAATTTCATTATCAGCCGCTATGTGGGGCGGGTCGTTTCGGATTTGATTTTGAAAATAGAGCCAAGAGGGACAAGGAGGCTTTTGATAGGGCGATAAAAGCTTTTGAAAAAGCCGATACTATAATCTTTGACTCCTATATTACCAATGAAGAGGCCCTTATTTTACAAAGACTCAAGGAGCAAAGAGGCTACAAGCTTATTAATGAGGATGCCTTGCGTCTTAAAACATTTATGGACAATTACTCTTTGTACAGCGGGCAAAGTTTGTATAGTGCGGATGTAAAAGATGTGCACGAGAGCCAATTTGTCGTAAGCATCGGTACGGCTTTAAAGAGCGACAATCCACGGGTACGATACGCCTTTAACAATGCGGTCAAGATGAACAAAGGGGGCGGTTTATATTTTCATCCTATCAAAGACCCCGTCATCGAGTCGTTGGGCAAGACGGTCGTGCCTGTGTATCACAAGCCTTTGAGAGAGGAGGCGGCTCTTTATTTTATCCTCCAAGAGTTTGGCAACAAAGAAAAACTGCCTAAATATATCGTTGAATATCTCAACTCCTTGATGGTGACCAAGACCAAAGAGGAAGAGGTGGAGGTCACTGAGAAAGTGGTCGAAGTGGTAGAAGAGACGGTTGTAGATAAAAAGACGGGTAAAGAGAAGAAAGTAGAAAAGAAAGTAACCAAAGAGGTACCCAAAAAGGTTAAAAAGCCCGTTGAATATAAGGTAAGCGCTTTGTATGACATGCTGGACGCACCCGAAGACTTGATGGATAAACTCAAAAAAGTCCTCTCCAAAGCGCAAAAATTTACCCTTATCCTCGGCGAGGACCTCTATACCCATCCAAGGGCGAAAAACTTGGCCAAACTTGCCGGACTGATCGACAGATTTACAGATTTTGAGGTGATGCTCATACCGCCTAAAACCAACTCTTTGGGCGTGGCTTTGATTTGTGATTTGGACGAAGAGGGCGGAGAGTACACTATAGGCTACAACGCCAAAGGCGATTTTGTTCTGAGCGCTTTGGGCGACGGGGATCTGGATATGCCGGCTTTGAACCAGCAAGAGGGGACCTTTACCAATATCGATAAGCGGGTGGTTCCTACCAATGTGGCTTTGCCTTATGAGGGGTATGTGCTCAACGATTTGGCCAAAGCCTTGGGGGTAAGCGATAAAGAGTACACGATAGAGTTTACCAAAGAGCTGCCCCAAGAAAAGGGCTATAAGCCAATAGATTTTGACGATCTGCCAAACGAATTTTTCAATGACGGCACGGAACACAGAGGGTACAGATTGGAAAATAAAAAAGTCAATCTGAGCCGAAAAAATATCGAGCCAATCGCCGAACTGCCAGAATTCAACGGCACGGTGATCTATCGATGCGAGCCCGTGTTACAGTTTAGCCCTTTTACCAATAAAGCACATCAACTCCGATCTAAGGGGAAATTGTATGCAAGCGAAACATTTTTAAAAGAAATGGACTTAGAAGAGGGAAATAAAGTAAATATTCAAAAAGATAATATTACTATTACAACAGAAGTGGAGCTAGACGATAAGATAGGGTCTGGTGCGTATGTGGGGACATTTGATCCAAGTATCGATACGAAATCTTTGTTTGATGGATATCGATTTACTGAAGTAAAACTACAGAAGGTGTGATATGGAGACGGCATTTATCATAGAGACCATCGTCAAGATCCTCGTGGTTTTGGGGCTTTTTTCGGCTCTTGCCGGATTTGCTACCTATGTGGAGCGAAAAGTTTTGGCTTTTATGCAAAGACGGCTTGGACCTATGCATGTGGGGCCATACGGGATTTTGCAAGTTCTGGCCGATGGGATCAAGCTCTTTACCAAAGAGGACTTTATCCCTCAAGGAGCGGTACGACCCATTTTTATGATAGCTCCCGTTATTACGGCGGCTACGGCTTTTATTGCTATGGCTGCAATCCCCATGTTTCCAGAATTTACCATTGGAGGCTATACCGTTAGACCCATCATCTCCGATATGAATGTGGGGCTTTTGTTTGTCCTTGGAGTGATGGGTATTGGCTTGTATGGTCCGCTACTTGCCGGTATGGCTTCGGGAAACAAGTGGTCTTTGCTCGGAGCCGCTAGGACGGCCATTCAATTTTTAAGCTATGAGGTTGTGACCGGGCTTTCGGTCTTGGCTCCCGTCATGATCGTGGGCTCTTTGTCGTTGATCGATTTTAACAATTATCAAGCCGGAGGAGTAGGCAATTGGCTCGTATGGAAACAGCCTATCGCTTTTATCCTCTTTTTGATCGCCGGTTTTGCCGAAACTAACCGAACGCCTTTTGACCTGCTCGAACACGAAGCCGAAGTGATCTCAGGATATGCCACCGAATATAGCGGAATGCGATGGGGGCTCTTTTTCATCGGTGAATACGCCAATATGTTTACGATTGGTTTTTTGGTCAGCCTTATCTTTTTGGGTGGTTTCAATGATCTATGGTTTATCCCGGGGGCGATAGCCATCTTGCTAAAAGTCTTTTTCTTCATTTTCTTGTTTATCTGGGCTCGGGCTTCTTGGCCACATGTGCGACCCGACCAGTTGATGTGGCTTTGCTGGAAAGTCTTGATGCCAATAGCCGTTGTTAATGTGGTCATCACCGGTATTGTGATGATGTTTTTCTAAGGGGGAATTATGAGTGGATTGGAACAATTTCAAGATAGAAATGTCTCGCAAAACTATTACAGAGTCAAAATAGAGCCTTACCCAAAAACGCCTTGGGAGAAGTTTAAAAGGGTAGTGCGAAAGAGTTTAAAGCCAGATCTTTTGATCGGATTGAAAATTACGCTTTTGGAGATGCTACGATTTAATATCCATACGATCCAGTATCCTAAGGAGAAACTTCCGGTAAGTCCGAGATTTCGTGGCATTCACCGCTTGTTACGATTGCTCGAGAGCGGCAACGAGCGGTGTATTGGATGCGGATTGTGTGAAAAGATCTGTATCTCCAATTGTATTCGTATCGATACAAAGCCCGATGAAAACGGTCGCAAAATTCCTACCGAATATACCATCAACTTTGGACGATGTATCTTTTGCGGCTATTGCGCAGAAGTGTGTCCGGAGCTTGCGATCGTACACGGACAGGAGTATGAGTATGCAAGTGAGCAGCGGGCCCAGTTTGCCATGAAAGAGGATATGCTCACTCCTTTGGATAAGCTCAAAGAACAAAAAGAGTATCCCGGATTTGGTGCGCCGACTCCGGCAGCGGATAAACTTATCAAAAAAACGCCTTTGGCGTATTAAAGGCAAAGAGATGTTTGAAGTAGTTGCGTTTTATCTTTTTGCGGCCCTGACTATCGTGATGTTTGTCATTACGGTGACGAGCAAGAACGCTTTATATGCGATGAGTTCGCTAGCGGCCGGTATGATTTTCATCTCCGCTTTTTTCTTTTTGCTCGATGCGGACTTTTTGGGTGTCGTACAGATTATCGTCTATTCTGGTGCCGTGATGGCTCTGTACGCTTTTGCGATGATGTTTATGGATACTACCAAAGAGGTTAAAGAGAACAATCCCCCCAAAAAAATTGTCTTTTTCCTCAGCGGTATGATCGCTTTGCTGCTTGTGCTTATCCTTTTGACGCCTATCATTTCAGATAAAGTCAAAGCGCTCTATCCAATGAGCGATGAGATTGGCAACACAGAAGCGGTAGGTATCGTACTTTTTACCAAATATCTCGTACCTTTTGAGGTAGCCGCCATTATGCTTTTAGTGGCTATGATCGCCGGTATCATTTTGGCCAGTAAGCGGATGGATGAGAGTATCACGCTAAAAATTGATCAAGAAATTGAACAAAAGGGTGCAGAATGATTACATTGACACACTATCTTGTGTTGTCCGCCATACTCTTTTCCATAGCGTTGGTGGGCGTATTGCGAAGAAAAAATCTGTTGATGCTTTTCTTTGCTACGGAGATCGCTTTGAACGCTATTAACATCGCCTTTGCCGCCATCTCCAAATATTATGGGGATCTGACAGGTCAGATGTTTGCCTTTTTCGTCATTGCGATAGCCGCTAGCGAAGTAGCCGTGGGACTTGGACTTTTGATTATCTGGTATAAACGACGAGGCACCATCGATCTGGATAGCCTTCAAACAATGCACGGGTAGGGGATAGGTATGGAAAAATATGTCTTGATCGCGCTCTTTGCACCTTTGGTAGGTTCTCTTTTCGCCGGTGCGTATGCAATGAAGCCCAAACGGCTTATTACCGGGATAGTTACCTCGGCGCTCCTTTTCGTTTCGTTCATAAGTTCTTTGATTTTGCTCTTTTATCTTCTTAAAACCGAAGAGGTGGTAAGAGTCAAACTTTTTGATTGGATCACTACGGGTTCTCTTACTATCCCTTTTGGTTTCGTGGCCGATCAGGTATCTGTGATTATGATGGTCACCGTGACGCTGGTCTCTACACTGGTACATGTCTATTCCATCGGATATATGGAACACGATAAAGGTTTCAACAGATTTTTTAGCTATCTGAGTGCCTTTGTCTTTTCGATGTTGGTACTCGTCATGAGTGACAATTTTGCCGGTCTTTTTATTGGATGGGAAGGGGTTGGTCTTTGTTCTTGGCTCTTGATCGGATTTTGGTACTATAAAAAAGATGAGCCAAGAGATGTCAATCCCTCCATTAGCCCCTCTTGGGCCGCAAATGAGGCTTTTATTATGAATAGGATTGCAGACCTTGGTATGCTTATTGGTCTGTTTATTATCTATTGGCATATTGGCTCACTCGATTACAAAATAGTTTTTGCCCATGTCAATCTTTTGGATATTGCCGTCATTACGATGATGGGCGTCTTTTTGTTTATCGGTGCAATGGGAAAATCGGCGCAATTTCCTTTACATACTTGGCTTGCCGATGCGATGGAGGGCCCTACGCCCGTTTCTGCATTGATCCACGCCGCTACGATGGTAACGGCTGGGGTATACCTAGTGGTACGCTCCTTTCCCATCTACTCCCAAATACCTAATATCGGATTTTATATCGCCGCGCTTGGTGCATTCGTAGCGGTCTTTGCCGCTTCCATGGCGCTGGTCAATACCGACCTCAAACGCATCATAGCCTACTCCACCCTTTCTCAGCTTGGTTATATGTTTGTCGCAGCCGGTCTTGGAGCCTATTGGGTCGCACTTTTTCACCTTATGACCCACGCTTTTTTCAAAGCGCTCCTCTTCTTGGGCGCTGGGAACGTTATGCACGCTATGAACGACGAGCTCAATATCTTTAAAATGGGTGGTTTGTACAAAGTGATGCGTTGGACGGCCATTTTTATGATCATTGCTTCTTTGGCGCTATCTGGTATTTATCCGTTTGCCGGTTTCTTCTCAAAAGATAAGATTTTAGAAGTGGCTTTTGATTCGCAACACTATATCTTGTGGTTTATGCTATGGGTAGGTGCCGGTATGACCGCATTTTATAGTTTTCGACTCATTATGCTCGTCTTCTTTGGAGAAGAGCGATATAAAAAATATGGCTTTCATCCACACGAAGCGCATTGGTATATGTTGGCGGCGATGGCTCCTCTTGCTCTGCTTGCCATAGTCGCCGGATTTTTTGAAGAGCCCTTTGAGGAATTTGTCACGCAACTTTTACCAGAATATCATGTCCATATCCATGGTATTTTGGCGGTTGCTCTGATAGGGTTGACCACCCTCATGGCTCTTAGCGGTATCGGACTTGCTGTTTATAAATATAGCCACGGCGGCTTTAGTCCAAAATGGAAAGAGACATTTATTTATAAATTGTTGTACAATCAGTACTATATCCCCGTACTTTATGAAAAGCTCTTCATCGAGCCATACAAAGAGCTTTCAAAAATAGCGTGGAAAGAGCTAGATTTGCGAATCGTAGACGCTACCGTCGACTTTATCGCCGGTATTATCTACAAAAGCGGTTTTGCCGGTAGAGTGGTCCAAAGCGGAAATCTGTCCAAAATGCTTCGCTGGATGGTTATCGGTTTATTGATCTTGCTTGTCTTAGTCATCGTCTATAGTCCGGTTCGGTAAGGAGAGCGTTTATGAATCATATATTGTCACTTTTGGTCTTTTTCCCGGCCCTCGCAGCGGTTTTGGGATTTGTCGTCAATAAAGAGAATATTCGAGTCTATGGTATAGCCGTGGCTGCCATAGAATTTGTACTCTCTTTGTTTTTGTGGTTTATGTTCGATCCGTCCAATGGGGGATTTCAGTTTGTGGAGTTTATTCCGTTAATCCCAGATTATGGGATTAATTATCAGCTAGGAGTTGATGGTATTAGTCTATTTATCATCATCCTTTCTACATTTATCACCCTTATTGGATTGATTTCACTCACCATTGAGAAAAATATCAAAAATATGATCATCTCCTTACTCTTTTTGGAGATGACGATGGTGGGTGTCTTTGTGGCATTGGATGCGATTGTCTTTTATGTCTTTTGGGAGCTTTCTTTAGTCCCTATGCTCTATATCATTGGCTATTGGGGGAGTGAGCTTCGGATTTATGCGGCGATCAAATTTTTCCTCTATACCTTTTTTGGTTCGTTGATTATGCTTGTGGGTATGCTCTTTTTGGCCTATCTCTACTATCTTGCTACGGGTACCATCAGCTTTTCCATTCCAGATTGGCATAGACTTATTCTTCCTTATGATTATCAGTTTTGGCTCTTTTTGGCCTTTTTTATGGGTATGGCGATCAAAGTGCCTATGTTTCCTTTCCACACTTGGCTCCCTTATGCCCATGGTCAAGCCCCTACTATCGGTTCTGTGATTTTGGCGGCGGTACTACTGAAAATGGGTACATACGGTTTTGTTCGATTCTCCTTACCGATTTTTCCCGATGCCTCTATCGCTTTGATCGGCCCTATAGCCATTTTAGCCGTTATTATGGTTATTTATACGGCTATGGTGGCGTATGCCCAAGAGGATATGAAACAAGTCATCGCGTATAGTTCCATCTCGCATATGGGTGTGATCGTTTTGGGTACATTTGCGATGAATATCGAAGGGATCGCCGGCTCTATCTTTTTGATGATCAGCCACGGGATCGTCAGTGGGGCTTTGTTTATGCTCGTAGGTAATATCTACGATAGAAAGCATACAAAAAAACTGAGCGAGTTTGGAGGACTAGCGGCGGTAATGCCAAAATACGCTCTCATCTTTGGGATTATGACGATGGCTTCAGTAGGGCTTCCTTTAACGATAGGATTTGTCGGGGAATTTTTGAGTTTGATGGGATTTTATAAAATATCTCCGGCTCTTACCTTTTTAGGCGGTATGTCCATTATCTTGGGTGCTGCGTATATGCTTCGTCTGTATAAACTGACTTTTTTTGGACCAATTACAAAAGAGGAGAATAAAAAACTCCCTGATCTCAATTGGAAAGAGCTCACTTCGCTTATTCCTTTGGTCATCGTAGTTATCTGGCTTGGTATCAATCCAAACCCTGTTTTAAAACCTATTAACAAAAGTGTAGAAAATCTGCTCACTCTTATGGAAAAAAAGGCTATTACGCCCAAAGCCAAAGAGATCTTGAGCCACAATAAAGTGGAATTGGAGGCAAAATGATGGAGCCAATCAAAGTGAGTATAGAATCACTCAATCTTGCGACTCTTTTCCCAATGCTTATTGCCGTAGGCGGCGGTTTGGCGATTTTGATCATCGATTTGATTAAAGAGAATCTGCACAAATCTTTATATGTGATGATCGCCGTTTTGTTTCTCTTTTTGGATTTAGGAGCTATTTTTGGTCTTGAAGTAAATACCAAAGGCTTTTTTGATGTCATGCTTATAGATGGTCTTGCGGTTTTGTCGCAAATTATTATCGTGGTCGCTTCCATGCTCTTTATCCCTTTGGCGCTCACCTCCAAAAGATTTCACGAGTTTAGTCTGCCAGAATTTTTTGCCCTCTTCCTTTTTATGGTGGCGGGTTTTCAATTTATGGTGGCCACGGACAATTTGATTTTGATCTTTATCGGACTAGAAACGGCGAGCTTGTCTCTTTATACCTTGATTGCTTTGCACAATCGTGAGAAATCTTTTGAAGCGGCTATTAAATATTTTACGATGGGTGCTTTGGCCGCCTCCTTTTTTGCCTTTGGATCGGCTCTTTTTTATGGACTTACCGGAAGTGTGGAGATTCATCAAATCGCCCAAGTACTAAGTGATCGAGGTTTTGAGCCTTTAGGGGTGGTGCTTGCGGCTACGGCTTTTATGATCGCCGCTCTTGGTTTTAAACTCTCTATGGTACCTTTTCATACATGGACGCCAGACGTTTACGAAGGGGCGAGTGCGGCGCTTGCTGGTTATATGTCCGTAGTTCCCAAAATTGCCGGATTTGTAGTGGCAATGCGACTTTTTGAGTTCTTGATCCACAGCGATATTCAGTGGGTACGAGATATCTTGTATCTAGCGGTTGTAGTGACTATGACTTTTGCTAATATTGTGGCTCTCGTGCAAAAAGATGTCAAACGGATGCTCGCCTACAGTTCCATCAGTCATGCCGGATTTGTGATGGCTGCGATTATGATAGGTACGACCCAAGCAAATAGTGGGCTTTTTCTTTATTGGGTACTCTTTTTGTTTACCAATTTGGGTGCCTTCACCATGCTTTGGATCTCAAGACACAAAAGCAATCCTTGGGATACGAGATTTGATCATCCCTACGAGAAATTTTCTGGACTTGTCCAGATTATGCCAGTAGCCGCCACTATTATGGCCATATTTATGCTCAGTCTTGCGGGGGTACCCCCTTTTAGTCTTTTTTGGGGCAAACTCTACATTATGTCTGCGGCCGTGAATTCAGGTTATATTCTTTTAGCCCTTATTATGGCTATCAACAGCGCAATTAGCGCCTATTACTACCTTAAACTCATCGTTTATATGTTTATGAAAGATCCAGTAAGTGATAAAAGGCAAGTCATCTATTTTAAAAATGCCTCTTTGTCGCTTCGTACGATTATAGGAATTTCTGCTGTATTTACCATTCTTTCGGTCTTTTTTATCTCCCCTCTTATGAACTATATCGTCGAGTATGTAAGAGTGAGCGGATTTTAATCCGCCAGCTCTTTTTCAATTTTTTCTTTTATCTCTTCACTTGATCCACTCATCCTTTGAGGAAATTGGGTCTTATTGAAAGTTTGTTGTCTTTTGGCCAAATGGGTGGTATGCAAAGAGATTTGCTGAATAAGTTCATCCACACTTTTAATCTTTCCATCCAAATAATCTAGAGTCTCTTTGATACCGATTGCTTTCATCGGCGTAAGGGCTCGACCATACTCCTTTTCTAGCGAGCAGATCTCATCGATAAGACCCTTTTGAATCATCTGGTTTGTGCGCTGGGCAATTCTTGCTCGCAAAACCTCTCTAGGTATATCGATCTCGAATATTTTTGAACTGGTAAGCGGTTGGGGGGGATAGAGGGCAAAGTAGTGACTGGGAGGCAGCTGGGTCTCAAAAAAGATTAAAAGCCCTTTTTGGATACGGTAGCGATCTTTGGGTGTGATCTTTGAGGCAAATTTTGGATCTATTTTTTGTAAAAATGAATAGGCTCGCGAAATATCGAGTAAAAGTTCTTTTACTTTTTGCTTCGTTTCTTGGGCGAAGTGGGGCATAGGCGAGAGACCCTCGTGCAAAGCTTTGAGATAAAAGCCGCTGCCTCCTACGATGATAAGGGGACGATTCTCCCTTTGGCAGTGCGCTCTTGCTTTTTTATACAATGTAAAAAAACGCTCCACGCTAAAATACTCGTTTGGATAGATCTCATCTATACCAAAATGTGGCATGAGGGCCAGCTCCTCTTTGGAGGGTTTCGCCGAGACGATATCGATCTTTTTATAAATGGCCAAACTATCCAACGAGAGGATGTACGCACCGGTCTTTTGTGCGATTTTTAGAGCCAATGCACTTTTACCACTTGCCGTAGGTCCTATAATTGCCACTTCTTTCATAGGGCGATTATACTATAATACGCCAAAACCTTTGTGGAGCGAATATGCAAAGATTGATAGCAAAGATACGAGATTTCAACGAGCTTGTGATGTTCAAACATACTATTTTTAGTCTTCCTTTTATCTTTATCGCTATGATCGTAGCGGCCAATGGATGGTTTGGCTGGCGACTGCTCTTGTTGGGACTTTTGGCTGCCATTACCGCTAGGAATTTTGCCATGGGAGTCAATCGCTATTTAGACCGGGATATCGACGCACTCAATCCTCGTACGGCTAGTAGACCGAGCGTAGATGGCCGTATTCCACACAGATGGTTGTTGGTGTTTATCGTTGTAAATGCCTTGGGATTTATTCTCGTGGCCTATTTGATCAACGACTTGGCTTTTTGGCTCTCTTTTCCCATTTTGGCTATTTTAGCGGGGTATAGCTATTTTAAACGCTTTAGCGAGTATGCACATCTAGTACTTGGTCTCTCTTTGGGGCTTGCCCCCATTGCCGGTGTGGTGGCTGTGAAAGCTAAAATCACGCTGTGGTCTGTTTTTTTGTCCCTTGGGGTGATGTTTTGGGTAGCCGGATTCGATCTGCTCTACTCTTTGCAAGATATGGAGGTAGACAAAAAGCTTGGACTCTTCTCAATTCCCTCTATGTATGGAGCCAAATGTACTCTTTTTTTATCCAAAATCTTCCATTTTCTTGCGGTACTCTTTTGGCTTTTTTTCGTCATCGAAGCTCATCTTGGGCTTTTTGCCTATATGGCCGTAGCAGTGGCTGCTGGGATGTTATGGTACGAGCACCGCATCGTAGACAAAGACTTTACCAAAATCGATCGGGCCTTTTTTACCGTTAATGGCTATCTTGGAATTGTCTTTTTACTTTTTATCATTTTGGATAGAGCTGTATAAGTTCAAAAAACCTCTGGCACTCTTCAAAATGGAGGAGTGAAGAGTGCAGATTAAACACAGTTTGCCAGGACTTAGAGGATATAAAAGATTAGAGAGGATGTACTACAATTCACTTATGATAAGCAAAGAGGCAAAAAGAAGAGTAAAGATAGAGTAAAGATACTGAAGTTTTGGAAAAAATATGGATTAGAGGCTACCATCGAGGCATTTGGAGTAAGCCGGAGGACTCTTTTTCGATGGAAGAAAGCTTTAAAAGAGGCAAAAGGCGAAATAACGGCTCTCAATCCAAAATCACGAAGACCCAAAAGAGTACGAGAGTCTAAAGTACCTTTAGAAATAGTCAGCCAGATACGAAAATTAAGGAAAGAGTATCCAAATAT
>WGAT01000025.1 GCA_015494715.1 Campylobacterota bacterium | reverse complement strand
GAGGAGGAGTGTCAAAAAAATATCTCTGAACTCGATCGACTCATCGGGCGATTGGAGAGCATTAAAAACGTTGAAATCGTCAAGTGCGCTCAAAAAGAGCAGAAGTAATTTACAAAAAATTAACACTTTAAGACTATACTTAAAGTGCCAGTTTCTTCTCGCTCCTCCTTAGGAGGAGCCCTTTCTAATACAAATTTAACACTCCTGCGTCATAATTGAATTATCTTATATTGTATAAAGGGTAGAAGATGAAAAGAGCAGGAGTAGTACTCTCTTTTGTGGCAGCCTCCTTGTGCTATGCCCAGATAGAAATCCAAAAAGTGGTAGTAGAAGATGAGGCGTTGCAAGAATCCAAAGAGCTACGAAGTGATGAGATCCAATTTACCAGACAGCAAGACCTTGCCCAAGTGCTGAGCGAAACGAAACCAGAAATTAATATGGTGCGTGCGAGTGCCATTGGCAATGACATTATTCTTCGAGGTTTTAAACGAGATGATATCAATGTCTTAATCGATGGAGCCAAAATTTACGGGGGGTGTCCAAACAGGATGGATCCGCCGGCCATGCATATCTCCATCGCCGACATCGCTAAAGTCCAGATCAAAGAGGGGCCTTTTGATGTGGAGCATTTTGGTAGTATGGGCGGCGTGGTCAATGTGATCACCAAAGAGCCACAAAGTGGTTTTGGTGGAAAAGTGGGCCTCACATACGGAAGTTTCGCCTACAATAAAGCCGAGGCTTTTGTGCATACAGGGGATGAGAAGTTTCGCTTCGCTCTAGGGATGGGCCATGAAAACTCCGATCAGTACGAAGATGGAGATGGCCGCACGCTGGTGGAGCAAAACTGGGCGGCGCTCGGTAAAAACGATCTCAATGCCTATCAAGAGCGTTACAAAGATCTCGACGCCTATACCCGCAATCTCTTTTGGGCTAAAACCATCTACGATATCGCTTCCAATCAGCGACTTAAACTCAATTTCTATACCGACAAAGCGAGCAATGTGCTCTATCCAGCCTTTCAGATGGATGCTCAGCTCGATACCACTTTGATGATAAATGGCGAGTATGAGATCAAAAATCTTGGAGCCTTTTCCAAATCACTGGTGCTCAAAGGTTACTACTCACGAGTACTCCACGATATGGGGACCAAATTTCGCAACGCCGCCCTCAATCCCATGCTCTACCGCACGCACCATGTGCGAAGCGAGATCAAAGGAGCGACACTCAAAAATAGCTTCGACGCTCTTGACATAGCTTGGAAAGTAGGGCTAGATACCAGCAGGCGTAACTGGAACGGGATCTGTCTGGCAGAGCCTAGCAAAAAGCCAAAGCAGGTGCGAATCCCGGATGTGGATACGGATAATGTGGGGGTTTTCCTAGAAGGACTCAAAGCTTTGGGGCCCTGGAGCGTAAAAGTGGGCGTGCGCTACGACAATACAGATATCGATGCCAATGGTTTGCACCATCCAACGATCGCCAATATCCTTCCTATCCAAAACTACTACAAAAACAAAACTTCCAAAAGCTACGATGACATCAGTGCCAATCTTTTGGCCAAATATCATCTGAGTGAAGAAAATGCTCTTTACATCGAACTTGGCCAAGGAGTACGGGTACCCGACGCCCAAGAGCTCTATTTTATAGGATTTAAAAAAGGCAATTGGAGCAGACGAGGGAACCCCGACCTCAAGGAGAGTAAAAATAGAGAACTCGATCTTGGCTTTGAGGGAATGATAGCCGATACCTCTTTGCGGCTCGATCTTTTTTATAGCGATCTTACAGACTATATCTATGCCTATCGTACCAACAAAGGCAACAAAAATCCTCAAAAATATTATCTTACTTGGACCAATATCGATGCCCATATCTATGGCGGTAGTGTGGACTTGGCCAAGCCTTTTGGAGACTTTTGGCTGGCCGAGGCGAGTGCTTCGTATCAGCGAGGCAAAAAGGACGAGAGGATCCCGGGTCAAGCGGACGACGATATGGCGATGATCCCGCCGCTGCACGCAAGAGTTGCTCTAAGCTATGAGGATGAGGAGTACTACGCTATGATCGAGGCGCTCTATAGCGCTGCTTGGGAGCATTACGATGCGGATAACGGCGAGCGGCGCATTGATGGCTGGTCGGTGGTCAATATCAAAGCCTCTAAGCAAATAAGTGATACAATACGGATAAATGTAGGCGTTGATAATCTGTTGGATGAAACCTACGCCGTAAATAATACCTATGTAGGGAGGTCGTTGATCGGAGGGCGTACACCTGTACTTATCAACGAGCCCGGACGCTATTTTTATGCCAATCTACAAGTAAGATTTTAAGGAGCGGTTATTAACACTATCGATATTTTGAGCATCGTTACCGTCGCCTTTTTGGGCAGTCTTGGGCACTGCGTCGGAATGTGTGGAGGATTCGTGATCGCCTATACCACGGCTAAAGTGGATCCAAATAAAGGGTGGCTCTGGGGAGGAGCCGCACATATTGCCTATAATCTTGGGCGAATTACTTCGTATATGATCATCGGAGCCTTTTTTGGCTATCTTGGCTCCATCATGCTCATCTCTAAGACACTGCACGGAACACTCTATATAGTTGTAGGCATTTTTATGGTACTCATGGGCCTTTCACTCTCGGGCAATCTAAAGTTTTTGACCACTCTTGAGGTTTCACTTACCAAATTTACTTTTTTTCAAAAGCTCTTTTCCAAACTCATCCACTCCAAAAATCTTGGGAGCTTTTTTTTACTGGGAATGCTCAACGGCTTTTTGCCCTGCGGGCTTGTCTATTTTTTCGCTGCATCCGCCGCAGCGACGGGGAGTCCTTTTTGGGGAGCGGTGGTAATGCTGATCTTTGGGCTTTCTACTATGCCCGTGATGGTGGGATTGGGGACCATAGCCGGTTTTTTGAAAAGTTCCTCTTTTCGACTCTTGATGATCAAGCTGGCCTCCATCATTATCGTCTTGTATGGCCTCTATCTTTTATATAAAGGCTACTGGTTTATTACCGATCCAAATGCGTCGATCCACACGTGCCACTAAGATTGAAAAATCGGCTCCAAAAGTTTGGTTTGTAGATAAAAAGCATGATCCTTTTATTGAGGAGGCTCTGAGGCTTTGTTGTACAAGATGGAGGTATTGCAACCAAGAGGAGATAGATAAAATAGATGCCGATATCCTTATCTCCTCTTCACTCGATCTTTTGAGTAAGGCCAAAGAAGAGGGGGTAAAAGTATGTGCCTACTTTGGCCCAAAAGATGCCGAAGCGTTAGCTAGAGCCATTACTATCGGGGTGGATCGTTTCATTCTTGCTTCCATCGATTCGGCGAAGCTTTGTGAAAGTTTTAAGGAATTAGAGTCTCTTTTTTTCCTGCGTAGGGCCAAAGAGTACAACACCTTCATGCTACATCAATACAAAAATGCGATTGACAGCAGCAATATTATCTCAAAAACCGATGTCAATGGTATCATCACCTATGTCAACGAGGAGTTTTGCAAAATCTCTGGCTATTCCAAAGAGGAGCTTGTAGGTAAAAACCACAATATCGTCCGCCATCCCGATGTGCCAAAGGAGCATTTTAAGAAGTTTTGGGAGCGAATTCTTGCCAAAAAGATCTGGAAAGGGACGGTAAAAAACAGAGCAAAAGACGGCTCTACCTTTTATGTCAACACGACCATCATCCCTATTTTGGACCATAATGGTGAGATCGCCGAGTTTGTGGCTATTCGATACGATGTGACAAAAAGCGTGCAGCTCCAAGAGCGGTTGCAAAAAAAAGAGAAAGAGCTGGAGGCTTTAAATAAGGAGCTAGAAGCCCGCGTAATGGAAAAGACCAAAGAGCTCCAAGAGCTCAATCGCACTTTGGAGCGGCGGGTGATTGCCGAGGTGAAGAAAAACAGAGAAAAAGATCGGGTGATGTTTCAACAAGCCAGACTCGCAGCCCTTGGGGAAATGCTTGGCAACATCGCGCATCAGTGGCGTCAGCCTCTTATGGAATTGGGACTGCTTTTTTATAAAATCAAAAAAGTCTGTAAAGACGATCACGTAGCCTCTTTGTATGAAAAGGGGGTGAAGATTTTGGAGCAAATGTCCCAGACGATCGTCGATTTTCAAAACTTTTTTAGCCCTACCAAGCAAAAGGAGCTCTTCTTTTTAGCTGATACGATAGAGCAGACACTCTCTATTTTAGAAGGAAGCTTAGAAAGAGCCAATATCGAAGTAGAGAAAAATCTTCAGCCAGATCTTGTCGTCTATGGCTATCCCAATGAATTTTCTCAAGTAATTCTTAATATTTTAAGCAACGCTAAAGAGGCGCTAATGGGTACAAAGCGATCTCGCCATATATGGATAAACGCTTTTGAGGATGAAGAGGCTTTACATATTTGTATCGAAGATAATGCCGGAGGAGTGCCCAAAGATATTATGGAAAAGATTTTTGAACCCTACTTTTCGACAAAAAGTAAAGGGACGGGCTTGGGATTATATATGTCAAAGATGATTATAGAGCAGAGTATGGGGGGGATTTTGGAAGCGAGCAACGCAAAAAGCGGAGCGAGATTTATAATAAAGCTGCCAAAGGGAAAAATGGATGGGATGTGCAGAAATCATTAAACATCTAAAAGTGTTATATGTTGAGGATGAGGGGGAGATTAGGGAGTTGATGCAAGAGGTGTTGGCTGAAGATTTTGCTCTTTTTGAGACGGCTGCGGATGGCGAAGAAGGGTTGGCCAAATTTATTGAAAGAAACTTTGATTGTGTCATTACCGATATCCAAATGCCCGGAATTGATGGTTTGGAATTTGCCCAAAGGGTAAAAAACATCAAAGATATCCCCATCATTTTGCTCACGGCCTATAGCGAAAAGGAGCGGCTTTTCAAAGCGATCGATATTGGAGTAAACAAATATCTGGTCAAACCTTTCACGCCAGAAAAGCTTCTTGAAGTTTTATGTGCGATTTTTAGACAAAAGGAGCAAATCGTTCTTGGCGAGGAATTGCTCTACTTTAAAAGTAAAGGAGAGATTAAGCGTGGCGAAGAAATCAATCAGTTAACCAAAAAAGAGAAAATTTTGCTTGATCTTTTACTAGAATCGCCAGAGAGGATTATTGGTGTTGAAGAGATCAAAAAGGCTGTTTGGCCCCAAGGGGATTTTAGCCAAAATGCCCTAAGAACCCTTGTCAAAAGGCTTCGTCAAAAAACTGATAAGAGTCTTATTCAAAATTTTTCCGGTCTTGGATATAAAATAATTTTATCAAAATCTTAAGATATAAAATTAATCGACAATCTTGTGTAGTTTAAGCTTTATTACAACTTCTTTGTCCTATAATTCATTTGTTAAGTGTCAAAATAGTGACAAATCTATGAGGAGGTTTTAGATGCAAAATCCTGCAATCGAGTATGATTATACCGTTGCGAAATGGTTTAGCTACCTGGCCATTTTGTTCGGTATAATTGGTATGGGAATTGGTGTGTGGATCGCCTTTGAGTTGGCGTTTCCTGAACTCAACTATGTAGCGGGTCAGTATACTTTGTTTAGTAGACTTCGACCTATCCACACCAATACCGTGGCCTTTGGTTTTACCCTAAGCGGTATTTTTGCTACATGGTACTATGTGGGTCAAAGGGTGCTTAAAGTCTCCATGGCCGAGAGTAAATTTTTGATGGCCGTTGGGAAGTTGCACTTTTGGCTCTATTTCATTGGAGCTTTGCTTGCGGTAGGCTCTTTGCTTTTGCGTTATACCACTTCTAAAGAGTATGCTCAGTTCGAGTGGCCTTTTGATATCGTGGTAGTACTTATTTGGGTACTTTGGGGTATCTCGATTTTTGGTCTTATTGGTATTAGACGAGAGAAGACTTTGTATATCTCTATGTGGTACTACATCGCTACATTCCTTGGCGTTGCGATGCTCTATCTTTTCAACAACATGGAAGTACCTACCTATCTCATTACCGGTATGGGGGATCCTTTCCATTCAGTGAGTATGTATGCAGGTACGAACGATGCGATGGTTCAGTGGTGGTATGGCCACAATGCGGTGGCATTTGTCTTTACCGTACCTATCATTGCAATGATCTACTACTATTTGCCAAAAGAGTCCGGTCAACCCGTGTACTCTTATAAGCTCTCCTTGCTCTCTTTTTGGGGATTGATGTTTGTTTATCTTTGGGCTGGTGGTCACCACTTGATCTACTCCACAGTACCTGACTGGATGCAAACTATGGGTTCAGTCTTTTCTGTAATCCTTATTTTGCCATCTTGGGGTAGTGCTTTGAACATGCTCCTTACAATGAAAGGGGAGTGGGGACAGCTCAAAGAGAATCCTTTGATTAAGTTTATGGTTCTAGCTTCCACATTCTACATGCTCTCAACTCTTGAGGGTCCAATTCAATCAATCAAATCCGTAAACGCTCTTGCGCACTTTACCGACTGGATTCCAGGACACGTACACGATGGTACTCTCGGATGGGTTGGATTTATGATCATTGCGGCTATTATGCATATGGCTCCAAGATTTTATAAAAGAGAAATTTATAGCAAAAAACTACTTGAGATGCAGTTTTGGCTTCAAACTACGGGTATAGTTCTTTACTTCTCAAGTATGTGGATCGCAGGTATCACTCAAGGTATGATGTGGCGAGCCGTTGACCAATATGGAAACCTTGCCTACTCTTTCATCGATACGGTAACAGTACTCCATCCATACTATACGCTCAGAGCTATCGGTGGACTTTTCTACTTTACCGGTCTGTTTATGTGGGCATATAACTTTTATAAAACTATGACTGCTTCTAAAGCGATTGAGAAAGAGCCTCAATTTGCTTCACCTATGGCAGCGTAAGGAGGAATGAATGTTTAGTTGGTTGGAAAAAAACCCGTTCTTTTTCGCAGTAGGTGTCTTTGTAGTGATCGCTTTTGCTGGGCTTATTGAAATCGTCCCCGATTTCGCCCAGCAGTCACGACCGGTCGTTGGGGCAAAACCTTATAGTCTTTTGGAGCTAGCAGGACGTCAGGTCTATATTAAAGAGAGTTGTAACGCTTGCCATTCTCAGCTCATTCGACCATTCAAAAGCGAAACGGATCGATACGGTATGTATTCACTTAATGGTGAATATGCATATGATAGACCTTTCCTTTGGGGATCCAAACGAACCGGTCCAGACCTGCACAGAGTTGGAAACTACCGAACAAGCGACTGGCACGCAAACCATATGTGGGAACCTACAAGTGTAGTACCGGGCTCTATTATGCCAGCATATAAGCATATATTTAAAAATGTAGCCGATCTTGAGACTGCCTATGCTGAGGCATTGACCGTTAAAAAAGTTTTCAATGTACCTTATGATAAAGATATGAATGGGGATGGAAAAATTGATGTCCCCCTTGGCTCTTTTAAGCAAGCAAAACAGCGAGCGTTGCAGTACGCTTTGAAAGTGGCTCAAGAGACGAAGCGTAAAGATCTTGTAGATATGGTAAAACAGGGTAAAGTGCCTGAAATAGTCGCGCTCATCGCGTACCTTAACAGGTTGAAATAATGGATATACGACTGATACAGGGTGTAGCGTATCTAGGTCTTATTATATTTTTGACCTTTGTGCTTTATGGCTATATCATGCACCTGTATCGCAGTGAGAAAAAAGGCAAGAGAAACTACGAGAAATATGGGAAGATGGCGCTCGATGATGAGCTGACCTCTCCCCCCGTAGAGCCATTAGAAGAACATACGAAGGAGTCCAGATGAATTGGTTAAGCGACAATGTTAACCGTTTGGCTCTGCTTGGTGCTGCGGCCATTTTGATTATCGTTATTGGCGTTGTAGCGAAATACTTCAAGCAGATAAAAGAGGGTAAGAGCGAGGGTGTTCTTAAAGAAGAGAACTGGGATGGTATTGGTGAATATAAAAACAATTCTCCTATTGGATGGTCTTTGGCGTTCATCGGGACAATCGTTTGGGGAGTATGGTATTGGCTTGTTGGATATCCGCTCAACGCCTACTCTCAAATTGGAGAATATAACAAAGAGGTAAAAGCGTACCAAGCTAAATTTGAAAGCAAATGGGCCAATCCGAGTAAAGAGGATCTTTTAGGTATGGGTGAGGGTGTTTTCTTGGTACAATGCTCTCCTTGTCACGGTATCGATGGGACAGGTATTGAGGGCAAAGCGCAAGACTTGACGCACCGACTCCTTAAAAAAGAGGTTTTGGATGTAATTCATAGAGGTTCTGCGGCTCTTGGTAATCCAAATGGACAACTTGGCTATCCTTTGGGCATGATGCCTCCAGGACTTTTAAGCGGTGCAGATGCTGAAGCCGTAGCTTCATATGTAGCAGGCGGATTTAAAGGAAGCGGCAAAGGTGCCGATCTTTTCCAAAATACATGTGCAAGCTGTCACGGGCCTGATGGAAGAGGGATGAATGGTATGGCACCAAATCTTAGAGAGTATGACGACACTATCGTACAGCATGTCCTTGAGCATGGTAAACATGGCATTATTGGCCGAATGCCTTCTTTTAAAGGACGACTCACTCCTGTACAAGAAAAAGCTGTAGCGGTCTATATCCGATCGCTGAGTGAAGGAGAATAAGATGGATAATAGAAGTATTTGGTCTTTTCATGGATTGACAGGATATTTTATAGCGGTAGGGCTTTTGTTGGCTATTTTAGTATGGCTTACAATTGCCGCTATTATCACGCAAAATGAGACGGCTCAGCAATCTTATGAGGTAAAAGATCCTTTTAGTATCAAAATGTTTGGTCCCGATTTGGAAAATGAAAAACATATTTATGTTTATGGTCATCCCGTAGGTGGAGATACCAAGCATAAGTATCATTTTGTAGAGAAGAAGTAAAATGCAAGTCAGTGCAGCACCAAAAAAAAATAGGGCCAAAGAGTATCTCAAAAACTGGATACCTTATCGATATAAACGCTATGTGATGTTTGCGATCGTAACGATCGTAAGCTTGGTGCTGCCCTGGATAAAGATCAACGGCAACCATTTCTTTTTACTCAACTTCGATCATATGCAGCTGCACCTCTTCTTCGTGCGCTTTGATATGCAAGAGCTCTATTTGATGCCGTTTTTGCTGTGGATCCTGTTTT
>WGAT01000024.1 GCA_015494715.1 Campylobacterota bacterium | reverse complement strand
TGCTTACCATCGCTTTTGTAGCCCTGTTTTGGATGGGAAGCAAAAAAGAGCATATGCTGCTCAACATCAACAGAACCAGTCAGCTCTATAAAATAGAGCCAGACGGCAGAGTGCGAAACACCTATGTCTTTTTGTTTCAAAATACCCAAAATAAAAAACATACCTACTACTTTGAGATCGTCAACAACAAAGATATCAAAATCGTGCGGCCCAAAAAGCCATTTACCGTTATTCCGGGTAAAAAGGTCAAAAAAGTGGTCATCTTAGAAACCAACAAAGTGTTGGCCAAAGATACCACCAAGGATGTACCGATCCCTATCAAGATCAAAGCCTACGCGGTGGACGATCCCAAAAATATCGTAGTCTATCGGGATACCATCTTTGTCTTCCCGCGATGGGATATCTATCAAAAGCATATTAAAAAGGAAGCGCAGTGAAAATAGCGATGCCGGTAAAGACCAACAAAGAGGAGAGTGCCCTCTCGCCTCTTTTTGGCCATGCCAAGTGGTTCGCTTTTGTACAAAATGGTGATGTGCAGATCGTCAAAAATCCATTTGACGGAGGGACTGCCGTAGTAGAATGGCTGCTCGATCAGGGCGTAGATGTAGTATTGACGCAACATATTGGCCTAAGACCCTTTGTACTTTTGGCCAGTGCGGGTGTGGAGGTCTACTACCCGGGTGAGGGGCGAGTGACGATACGGCAGGCTTTGGAGTGCTATCAAAAGCGTCGGTGCGAGTCCATCACTCAAAGCAACATCTCCAAATTTACCCGCCACTCCCATAAAAGTGCATAAGGAGAGCAAATCGATGAAGCACGGATTTGACGAACATGGCGAGCCCACACTCACTCGTATGGATGACTACGGCAAAAGAGCACCCAAAGAAAAAAGAGAGATTATCAAGTGGGTCATTATCAGCGGTTTAGTCCTTGGAGTCTTTTATGCAATGGCCAGATACTACTTTTGGGATGCAGGTGAAAAAGAACTGAATATTCCCCAAGAGCAAAAGATCAAACACTATTAGGAGTGAGTCATGAAAAAAGTAGTGGTGCTTGGCGGTGGATTTGCCGGGGTGGAGGCGGCGATTTTTTTGCGCAAAGAGGGCTTTGCGGTAGATCTTGTGAGTCCAAGACCTTTTATGTATATTTATCCAACTTCCATTTGGGTACCAGTCTATGAGGCGGAGTTTGCCGATGTGTGTCTGCCGCTAGAAGACTTGCAAAAGGTACATGGATTTCAATGGATCGATGATGAGATAGTACAGATACAAGCAAGCGAGAAAAAAGCGATCGGCAAAAAAGGCGAGTATGCGGGCGATTATCTCGTCATCGCCATGGGGGCTGGTAAAATGAAGCACGAGGGAAGCAAGCATTACCTCTCTATCTGCGGCGATCCCAAAGATGCCATCACAATGCGCGATCGTATCGACGAGCTGGTAGCCGCCAAAAGAGGCGGCAAAATCGCCATGGGATTTGGCGGCAATCCAAAAGACAGCAGCGCCGTGCGGGGAGGACCTGCTTTTGAGATGATGTTCAATGTCCATAATTATCTCAAGAAAAAGGGGCTCAGAGATCGTTTCGAGCTTACATTTTTCGCTACGATGAAAGAGCCCGGCAAACGCTTGGGGCCACAAGCGCTGAAGATGATGGATGTTTTTTTTAACAGGCTCAATATCAAAAAGCACTTTGGCAAAAAGATCAAACGCTTTGAGCCACAGGCAATAGTTTTCGAGGATGAGAGCTTTTTAGAGAGTGATTTTACGATGTTCATCCCGGCAAACGCTGGCCACCCCGTCTTCGCCAAGAGCGATTTACCGCTGAGCGAGGCGGGTTTTGTCCTTATTGACGAGTATTGCGAGGTCAAAGAGAGGCCCGGCGTCTACGCCATTGGCGATAGCGCCTATCTAGAAGGACCCCAGTGGCGGGCCAAGCAAGGTCATATCGCCGAGGTGATGGCTAGAAACACCGCCAACAATATCGCTATCGATGCTGGGATAAAGAGCAGCAAAAAAGAGTCTTATTTGCCGCATCTTAATATCATCTGCGTTATGGACAGCGGGGATGGAGCGGCTTTTGTCTATCGAGACGATAAGCGGGGCTTGATGGTACCAATGCCTATTGTGGGGCACTGGCTCAAAAAGGCTTGGGGCTGGTACTGTCACAACTCCAAACTCGAAAAAATCCCAAGGCTTCCGGGACTTTAATCCCGGTTAGTTTTGCGATTTTCATCGATCAATTCTTGACACTCTCGTAAAAAATCGTGCCGTGAGACAAGTTGGTAGCGTGTAGTTTTATAAGAAAACTCCAATCTTTGGGCATGGAGCATAAGGCGAGGAGCGCCCGTTTTTTGGATTCTCTCTTTCGTATCCATCCGTTTGTCCAAGTATCGTATCGCATCCTCGCTCGAGCGTCCGTAGATGGGATCGCCTACGATAGGATGGTCGATATGCAAGAGATGAAGACGGATTTGGTGCTGACGGCCGGTGCGGGGGATGGCCTCCACTAAAGTATATGGCCCCAAATGGTACAGCGGCCGTAGGATAGTTTGCGCGGGTTTTCCCGTGGGGCAGATACGCATTTTAAGCTTTATTTTTGAAAAATCTCGATTTATTGCTATGGGAGCATCGATCAAGATCTCCTCTTGAAGCTTTCCATACACGAGGGCCAAGTACTTTTTTTGTATCTTTTTAGTTTCAAAAAGTCTTTTGAGTTCCTTTTCCGCCTCTTTGTGTTTGGCGGCTAAAATGAGGCCGCTGGTCTCCTTGTCGATGCGGTGGACGATGTTGGCTCTCATTCCGTAGGCCGATTTGATCTCGTCAATGAGGGTATACTCGCTTTTTCTGTTTCTTGGATGGACCATTACCCCGCTTGGCTTGTCATAAAGGACAAAATCTTTAGCTTCCAAAATTGGTCGTATTCCTCGTGACTTGGGCTCAAAATGGATGATTTGCAGCTCTCCTGTGACTATCGCCGCTTTATCTTCGATCAATTTGCCGTCTTGAAAAACTTTTTTGGTATCGATCATCCGCTGAGCCTCTTTTTGAGTGATGTCAAATGCTCGCATCAGTACCAAAAAGAGTTTGGTAGGAGTTTGGACCGCTACTTTTTTCGTTACAAAAGGCAACTTGCCTCCTTGATAAATTCTAAAGTTTCTTTTGGATAGCATTACGAATATACAAAAGAGCTACAAATTTTTCAACCCCACCCCAAAGGATTTTATACTATGGTAGAAAGATATGCACGAAAAGAGATGGCAGACAAATGGACACAAGAGGCTAAATACCAAGCGTGGCTTGATGTGGAAAAAGCCGCCGTCAAGGCGTGGCATCGCCTTGGCCTTATTCCAAAAGAGGATATGGAAAAGATTCTCAAAAACGCCAAGTTTGATGTACAACGAATAGAAGAGATAGAAAAAGAGACCAAACACGATGTAATAGCCTTTTTGACCAGCGTAGCTGAGAGTCTAGGACCGGAGTCACGATGGGTACACTATGGAATGACGAGCTCCGATACGATCGATACCGCCGTGGCGTTGCAGATGCGAGACTCTCTCAAGCTCGTCATCGAAGATGTGAAGATGGTCATGGAGTCGATTAAAAAACGAGCCTACGAGCATAAGATGACGCTGATGGTAGGTCGTAGCCACGGCATCCACGGCGAGCCGATCACTTTTGGGCTGGTGCTGGCGATTTGGTATGATGAATTTGCCAGACATCTCAAAAACCTCGAGGAGACTCTGGAGGTGATCAGTGTGGGCAAGGTCAGCGGCGCGATGGGCAACTTCGCCCACGCCCCAATGGAACTTGAGGAGTATGTATGCGAAGAGCTGGGACTCAAGCCAGCTCCCATCTCCAATCAAGTAATCCAGCGAGACCGCTATGCCAGATTGTTTACTACGATGGCTTTGATAGCCTCCACCATCGAAAAGATTGCCGTCAATATCCGCCATTTCCAGCGCACCGAAGTCTATGAAGCCGAAGAGTACTTTAGCAAAGGGCAAAAGGGGAGCTCCGCCATGCCCCATAAACGAAATCCGGTACTCAGCGAAAATCTTACCGGACTTGCTCGCCAAATCCGATCGATGGCAATGCCGGCTCTTGAAAATGTGGCGCTTTGGCACGAGCGGGATATCAGCCACTCCAGCGTGGAGCGATTTATTCTTCCTGATGGCTTCATAACTCTTGATTTTGCTCTACACCGCCTCAACAATGTCATAGCCAACTTGGTGGTCTATCCCAAAAATATGCTCAAAAATCTCAACCTTACCGGCGGTTTGGTCTTTAGTCAGCGGGTATTGTTGGAGCTTACCAAACGAGGAGTGAGCCGAGAGGATGCCTACAAGATAGTACAGCGAAACGCTATGAGAGTATGGGAGCAGATCCAAGAGGGGCATCAGCCTATCAACGAGAAAGGGGAGAGCCTCTTTTTGCAATATCTGCTTGAAGATAAGGAGCTTACTCAAAAGATACCCCAAAAAGAGATTAGAGGCTTTTTTGATTATGGGTACTACACTAAAAATGTGGATCGAATCTTCAAGCGGGTCTTTGAAGGAGCAAATCGATGATGATCCGTGTGATCAAGCGTAACGGGAGGGTGGAGCCTTTGGATATCTCCAAAATCCAAAAATATACCAAAGCGGCCTGCGAGGGGCTAGAGGGGGTTAATCAAAGCGAGTTGGAAGTAGACGCTAAAATTCAGTTTCGCGACGGTATCACCACCGAAGAGATTCAACAAACCCTCATCCGTACCGCCGTGGACAAGATCGATGTGGACAGACCCAATTGGAGTTTTGTCGCCGCAAGGCTTTTTTTGTACGATTTGTACCATAAGGTTAGCGGTTTTACCGGATACATACACCTGAGGGAATATTTTGAGCGGGGTGAGCGGGAAGGACGCATTATTCCGGGTCTTAAAGAGAAATACGATCTTGACGATCTCAACGACTATATCGACCCTAAGCGAGATTTGCAATTTACCTATCTTGGGATCCGTACGCTGTATGACCGCTATTTGCTCAAGGATAAGGAGAATCGCCCCATCGAGCTGCCCCAACAGCTCTTTATGGCCGTAGCGATGTTTTTGGCTCAAAACGAACTCGATTGCCAAGGCTGGGCGAAACGATTTTATGATGTGATCAGCAAATTTGAGGTGATGGTGGCCACTCCTACGCTCTCTAACGCCCGTACCACCCGCCATCAGCTAAGCTCTTGCTACATTGGTAGCACTCCAGACAATATCGAGGGTATCTTTGATGGCTATAAAGAGATGGCGCTGCTCTCCAAATATGGAGGCGGAATCGGTTGGGATTGGAGCAGGGTGCGGGCGATGGGCAGCTATATCGACAGCCACAAACACGCAGCCGGCGGGATCATCCCATTTTTGAAGATAACCAACGATATCGCCGTAGCCGTAGATCAATTGGGTACGCGCAAAGGTGCGATCGCCGTGTATATCGAGCCGTGGCATATGGATGTCAAGGACTTCATCGATCTTAAAAAAAATAGCGGCGAGGAGCGTAGACGTGCCCACGATCTTTTCCCAGCCCTGTGGATTAACGATTTGTTTATGAAGCGAGTGGCCGAAGATGGGATTTGGACTCTGTTTGATCCGTATGAGACGCCAGACTTGACCGAATTGTGGGGGGAAGCGTTTGAAAAGCGCTATATGGAGTATGAGCAGCAAGAAGATATCACCAAAGAGCGTATCAAAGCTAAAGAGTTGTGGAAACAGATACTGCGTAGCTATTTTGAGACGGGTAATCCATTTTTATGTTTTAAAGATAGCGCAAATCGCTGTAATCCCAACGATCACCAAGGCATCATCCGAAGCTCCAACCTCTGTACCGAAATTTTTCAAAATACCGAGCCAAACTACTACAAAGTCAAAGTAAAGTATGAGGATGGATCGGTAGAGCTGTATGAGGAAGAAGAGGATGTGACGATTGACACGGGTATTATCAAAAAAGCTAAAAAGATTACGAGTCTTGATAGTATCGGCGGTAAACAGGTCTTTATCGTCGAAAAAGAGAAAATCGATGGCCAAACGGCGGTTTGCAACCTTGCAAGTATAAACTTGAGCAAAATCAACTCCAAAAAAGATATTGAGCGGGTAGTGCCCATCGCCGTTCGGATGCTCGATAATGTCATAGATCTTAACTTTTATCCCCTCGAAAAGGTCAAACGAACCAATCGAAACAGCCGCTCTATCGGTTTGGGTGTGATGGGTGAGGCTCAGATGTTAGCAGAGCATAAGATTGAGTGGGGCAGCGACGAGCATCTCAAAAAAATCGATGAGGTGATGGAGATGATCAGTTACAACGCTATCCGAGCCTCCTCCAATCTTGCCGTGGAAAAAGGAAAGTATCCTTTGTATGAGGGATCCAAATGGAGCAGGGGTATTTTCCCAATCGATACGGCCAGCAAAGAGGCCAAAAAACTCACCCCCGATCGCGGCGGACTTTTTGGCTATATTTACGATTGGAAAGAGTTAAAAGAAAAAGTAAAACGAGACGGAATGCGAAACGGCTATTTGATGGCCATAGCGCCTACAAGCTCCATCTCCATTCTTACGGGTACTACCCAAACCATCGAACCGGTGTATAAGCGAAAATGGTTTGAGGAGAATCTCTCTGGACTCATTCCCGTCGTAGTCCCAAATCTCAATCCAGAAACATGGCAGTATTACACGCCCGCTTATGAACTAGATCAGCGTCTGCTCATCAAAGCCGCGGCCGTACGCCAAAAGTGGATCGATCAAGGGCAAAGTACCAATATCTTTATCCGTCTTGATCGTGCCAGCGGGCGTTATTTGCACGAAATATATACCCTTGCGTGGCGACTGGGACTCAAATCGACCTACTACTTGCGTAGCCAATCTCCAGAAGTAGTTCAAGACATCGCCGATAGAAGTACGGAGTGTTTGGGATGTCAATAAAAATTATCCAAGGCGATATCACCAAACTGGCAGTAGATGCCATTGTTAACGCCGCCAATCCCACACTTCTTGGGGGTGGTGGTGTAGATGGAGCGATCCATAAAGCTGCCGGACCCCAGCTCAAAGAGGAGTGCAAAACTCTTGGAGGCGCAAAGCCCGGTGATGCCAAGATCACCCACGGCTACAATCTCCCGGCTCGCTGGCTGATCCATACCGTAGGACCCATCTGGCATGGAGGCAAGCAAAACGAAGAGGAGATTTTGCGGCGTTGCTATGAGAATAGTCTTTGTATCGCTCGCAGTTATGGGCTAGTATCCATCGCTTTTCCCTCCATCAGTACTGGAGCCTATGGGTATCCAATAGAGTTGGCCGCTCCCGTGGCGCTTGGTGCGATCGATCAGTTTTTAAAAGAGTGCGCCTACTACGAGATGGAGGTGATCTGCGTGCTGCATAACTCAAAAGATCTGCAGATCTATATCGAAACCGCCAACAAATTAGGAATTGATTATGAAGTGTCAAAAAGAGCTGACTCCTTTTGAATACCATGTGATGTTTGAAAAGGGGACGGAGCCCCCTTTTAGTGGAGAGCTGTTGCATGAAAAAAGAGAGGGAATATACCGATGTAAATGCTGTGGCCAGCCTCTTTTTGACTCTAAAACCAAATTTAACTCTGGCAGTGGATGGCCAAGTTTTTGGGCTCCTATCATCTCTGAAGCTATCGAAGAAGAGATGGATACGAGTCATGGAATGGTACGCACAGAGGTACGCTGCTCTCGATGCAAGGCACACTTAGGTCATGTTTTCCCCGATGGTCCCACGCCTACGGGGCTGAGATACTGCATCAACTCCGTTTGTTTGGCATTTAAGCCAAAAAATGAGAGATAATTTTTGCAAGAAGGATAGATATGCGAAACGTGGTTTTGTGTGGTGGGAGCGGGACGAGGCTTTGGCCTTTGAGTCGTAGATTGATGCCAAAGCAGTTTTTGCAGCTCTTTGATGGGGAATCACGTTCACTTTTTCAAAAGAGTATTGAGCGCAACAAGAGCTTTTGCGATGATTTTCTTATCATAACGAACGAGGATCACTACTTTCTAGCCCTTGATCAAATCGATGAGCTGGGTTTAGGGATCGCTCCTCAGTTTTTACTTGAAGAAATAGGCCGAAATACGGCTCCCGCTATCGCTTTTGCGGCACTTGCCAGCGATGAGGATGAAATCCTCTTTGTCACGCCTAGCGATCATTTAATTAAAGATTTGAAAAGATACGAAGAAGCGGTAAAGCAAGCCAAAACTTTGGCCAAAGAGGGCTATCTCGTTACTTTTGGGATCGAGCCCACTACGCCCCACACGGGATATGGCTACATTGAATATAGAGGCAATGACGTACAGCGATTTCACGAAAAGCCTAATCTCGTTACTGCCCAGAAGTATCTCGCGCAAAATGCCGCAGATAGTGATATCAAATATCTCTGGAATTCTGGAATGTTTATGTTTCGAGCTAGTGTATACCTGAGCGAACTGCAAAAGCACGCTCCCGAAGTCTATGAAGCCTGCAAAGAGGTGTATGAAAACCATCTCAAATCTATTGGCGATGCTCAAACTCGCATCACCCAAATGGACAATATCCCAGATATCAGTGTCGACTATGCCGTGATGGAGAAAAGTAATAAAATCAAAGTCGTTCCTGGAGAGTTCCGATGGAACGACGTTGGCAGTTTCGATAGTCTTGTAAATGAAGTGAACTCCAAAGAGGCCATCGAAGTGGATAGCCAAAACAATTTCTACTACAGTGATGACGCCAAAAAGGTGATTGCCGCTATAGGTCTGGAAGAGTGCATCGTCATCGATACCAAAGATGCCCTCCTCATAGCCAAAAAAGGCCAGACCCAAAAGGTACGCGATGTGGTAGCACAGCTCAAAAAGAGCGATCCAGAGCTCCTCACTGTGCACTCCATCGTTCATCGCCCTTGGGGCACCTACGAAGTGCTCATCGATGATAGAGGCTACAAGATCAAGCGCATCGTGGTCAAGCCGGGCAAGCGCCTCAGCCTCCAAAAGCACTTCCATCGCAACGAGCACTGGATAGTCCTCAGTGGCACGGCTACCGTGACGGTGGGTGATGAGACCTACTACGTTCGCCCCAATGAGAGCACCTACATCAAGATGGGCGAAGTCCATCGCCTGGCAAATGAAGGCAAAATCCCAGTCATCCTCATCGAAGCGCAAGTGGGAGAGTATACAGGAGAGGATGATATCGTGAGAATCGATGATGATTTTAAAAGAGGTGTTTGATATAATCAATTACAAGACAAGCATTGACAGGGGGAGCTATGTTCACCATCGCATATTATTGAAGTAAATTTCATTTTTTACATCGCTTTTGCTCAAATCAATCTCCATCGA
The DNA here is from genome assembly GCA_015494715.1 of Campylobacterota bacterium. GTDB lineage: Bacteria > Campylobacterota > Campylobacteria > Campylobacterales > Nitratiruptoraceae > Nitratiruptor. Next base: position 457 of record WGAT01000024.1, on the reverse strand, counting down.
CCACTATGCTATAATATAATAGATAGTACTATTAAGGATACGAAATGATCACCGCAAACGATTTGAAAGTCAAAGGCATCAAAGCCATAGAAAAAGAGCTTGAGGAGCGGGACGAAGCGATTATCTCTTTTAGAGGAAAGCCTAAGTATATCGTCTTGGATATCGAAGAGTATGATCGCATTAGAGCTTTGGAGCTGGATTTACTCTATATGCAAGCGCAAGAGGAGATAAAGAGTGGCAAAGCCATGCGTGTTAATTCACAAGAAGAGTTGGAAGAGGGACCGTTCAAAACTCCGTGTCAAGTATCTATTAGTAACACCTTTTTGGTTGTTACACCACCAACTTAAACTTCCAAATATTTATCCAACCTCCTTTCAAAGAATATAGCCAATTGAGAGAGAGTAAGGCTCCAGTTTCGTATGGGCATAGTCCACTTTTTCTGGGCATTTTGTATGCC
>WGAT01000023.1 GCA_015494715.1 Campylobacterota bacterium | reverse complement strand
GGGGTATCGCACAACTATGAGCGAGACCATGAGTTCAATCTCTGGTTCACTCTAGCCGTAGAGCCAGATAGTGCCTTGGGATTGGAGGGGACGGTAGAGCTGATGGCCAAAGAGGTGGGGGCCAAAGAGTTTTTGATCTTGCCGACCAAAAAGATGTTCAAGATCAAAGTCCAGCTCGATATGACGGGCAAAGGGGCCAAAAAAGAGAAGGTTCATCACAAAAAGAAAAAGAGCTTTACGCTGCAGCCTCACCACAAACGGCTCATCAAAGAGTTGCAAGAGGATATCATACCGGTCAAGGAGCCCTTTGCAGGCGTGATTGAGCGGCTTGGGATCGATTACGAGGAGCTGGCCTATTTGGCCAAAGAGCTAGAAGAGGGGGGCTATATGCGCCGATTCGCTTCGATTTTGCGACATCGCAAAGCCGGATTTAGTGCCAATGCGATGGTGGTTTGGAGTGTGGATGAAGATAGAGCCGAGGAGATTGGCCAAAAGGTGGCCCAGTACAAGGCGGTCAGCCACTGCTATCTTCGCCCTACCTATCCAAATTGGCCCTATCCTTTGTTTAGCATGATCCATGGACGCAGCAAAGAGGAGGTGGAGGAGGTGGTAGCCGACATCGCCAAGGAGATCGAGCCAAAAGAGTACCGCTATCTCTACTCTACCAAAGAGTTTAAAAAGCGGCGTATTAAATATTTTAGCGATGAATTTAAAGAGTGGGAGCGACGATATGGTTAATTTTTTTCGTGAAGAGCTAGTTTATATTCTGATATCTTTATTTCTTTTGGGCATCGTTATTTTTGTGACTACAAGACCTTTTGTCTCTAAAAAAGCCCGTATCGCCATCCCCATTGCCGCACTGCTCCTTGGAGGATTGCTGCTTTTGCACTATAAGTGGCGGATGCACCATATCAAAGAGGTGGCCAAAGCCTTTTATGCGGGTAAAAATATTTTGTGTCTGGACAAAACCAACAAGTTTGGTTCGGTGCTCATCCACAAAGGAGAGTGGAAGCTTACAAACGGGGAGTTTTCCCATCCAGAATTTCCCCGTACCTACAATATTAGACAATGCGTAGTGGAGTAAAGAATGGAGAAAAAAGAGGTAATTATCACAGGACTCAAAATCCCTTTTTGGGATCTGGTGTGGTTGATGGTAAAGCTGGCGTTTGCTTCGATCCCGGCCATTTTTATTATCTATTTAATCATTTGGCTCTTTTCGTGGCTCTTTTCACTTTTGGATATGTTTGTTGCCGTTCCCTCATAGGAGTTTAAGGTTTTTGATAAAACTCTTATGCTAAGATTACTTAAGAGCGTTAAGAAAAGTACTAAAAATGAAAGTTTTAACTTTAAGATGGTTTGTTATCGTATTGGTTGTATCTCTTATACAAGGATGTTCAAGCAAGTATGTCCAAAATATAGAGCATCTGTTTCATAAGAAAACTCCTCAAGCTACGCAGTATAAAGAAGTTCGTCTTCATCTAGCAAGCCGTCGCCCTCATCGAATCAAAAGAGAGTCCAAAAAAAGTAAAAAAAGTGTGCAAAAAGCGCAAAAAGTGCAACGCAACAAACTATTTCCTAAAACGACAAGAGAGGGCCCTCCTATTCCCATCAAAAAAGTTAGGGTGATACAAACCTCCAAAATTCCCAAGAGCTGTACAATGGATGGATGGCTGAGTTTTTATATTCCCCAAGGGATAGTGTATAAATCTACTTTTTTGCCAGATATCGTAAGAGCGAGGCAAAAAGAGACCACCTTGATAAAACAAATAGCGGCACTAAACGGCGTTGCATATGTATACAACTATCTGGATGCGAATAAGATAAAGTACCGTTTTGTCTATGATCCCGTTTTGAAAAAGAGAGTCAAAATACTCTTAACGCCTACTAAAAGAATTATGATTCATAAAAACAAAATCTACAAAGAAGCGGTCCGTATTTTGCGGTGTAAAAAACTTCAAAAAGGTACAAAGTGATGAAGAAGATTTATCTTTATGCAGGAATAGGACTTATCGTAACGGGTCTACTGGCTGTGGTTTTGGGCTTTACATACTTTAAAAACAGAGGCGAGCTGGACGAAAAATTTTTCGTCAATCCCGTTGTAATGCCGATGGCTTATAAAGTGTACGGTAATCCCGAAGTTGCGGACGGCAAATATTATCTTGTCAAATCGGTGTTTAAAAATAGGGGCAAAGGGAGTATCAAAAATTTTAAAATTTCTTATCGTATACCCGGATACATTGATTGGACCACGCCGGTGACTTATGAGGAAATTCTTCCGAGTCAAACCGTCGTCGATCTGTTTTATCCAAAATTTCCAAGAAAAATTCTTGACGTACTCAATACTACGCCCGCAAGCGTGGAGATTCGCTATACCTATAATGATGGGGTAAGAAACTTTGAAAAGATCAAAAGAAAAAATTTTGAGATACGAGGAAGAAACGAATTGGTCTATACCGATATGCCTCAAGAGGAGATATCGGAAATACAAGATATGTTTACCAATGTCAACCTCTTGGCCTGTTTCGTTACGCCAGAAGATCCGGTGATCAAATATTTTACCCAACAACTTCAAAAAAACGTACTCCAAGGTACGACCGCAGGAATAGCAGGAGGCAGCCAAGAGGTACAGCGGTTTATGCAAGGGCTTTATGAATTTGAAAAAGCTGCCGGTATCGTGTATGGCGGGACTTTGGGATTACCTGAAAAAATTGGCGATAAGATTTCGATAGTGCAGCACATTCGGCTTCCTCGAGAGGTACTGACTGGCGGTGCCGGGCTGTGTGTCGAGCTTTCAATACTTTTTGCCAGTGTAGCGGAATCCGCAGGACTTCGTAGCCTCATTTTCGTGACACAACATCACGCTTTCCCGGGCATAGAGACACGGGATGGGATTTTGGCCATTGAAGCCACAGGTGTTGGCGGCGAGGCTATAGGAGGAAAGATGAGTTTTGAGCAGGCTATGCGAGTAGGTACGGAAAATGCCAAAAAATTTCTCAACGGCGAGCCCATTGATGGAGCTATGCCTGTAGCGCTTTTGCGTATTAACAACTTGCACGCTCAAGGGTATAGACCTCCGGACTTGGAAGATGATCCCAATTTGAGGAAAAAAATAGACTCTATTTTTAAAAATGTCTTTCGTCCCACCCCGGCTCAACTGCCCTATAAAGAGGGTGAGAGAGATACGATGCAAAACAACAGGGAAAACCAACCAATCCCTGCTCAGATCCAACCTTTGTCCTACCAAGACCCCAATGGGATTTTTAGTTTCTCCTATCCGGCCAACTGGCAGCTTCTGCTTGAGCCCATTCCAGCCCTTCCCTATTTACGGGTGATTGTGGCCGATCCTGCCATGAGTCAAGAAGCCGAAGTTTACTATTTTCACGATATCTATTCTCCCGCCCAAGCCATACAGCGTCTGTATACCATTTTAACCCAGCAGTTGGGTGAATCGATCCAATATCGACCGCTGGGCAGCATAATGATAAACGGGGTAAATTTTACCCGCTATACCGGAGTTACTACAAGCCAAGGCATACGAACTACTTGGGTCGCACACTTTACCTCCACTTCGCAAGGGGTTGTTGGATTCGTATTGGGCTCGTATATTAATCAACTCAATACTCCTCAACTCAAACTTATTCAAAATAGCTTTAAGGTTGTACAATGAAAAAAATATTCCTTGTTTTGATGGTGTTGACTCTCTCTTTGTTCGCCGAGAAGATTACCTATCAAATAGATTTTCGTTGTAACGAGGTAGGCGATGCGAAAGTTACATGGAAACAGCAGGCTACGGCGATCCAATGGAAGCTGCTTATGCAGCGTTACGGCAACAACCCGGCTCTTTTAAAAAAGGAGGTTATATCTTCATTGCCAGAGTATCAATTATCTAATTTTCAATTTAAAAAAGATGAGATGAATAGAGCTTTTATTTTCTCTTTTGACGCAAAAGGTATCGTCCGGTATCGAGGGAATGGTATTTGGCAATTTGAATACGACAAAGATATGACGCCTCGAAAGATAAACAACCACACTTGGCTCTTTTCAAATACCGAGGCTGATGGAAATTTTATCGATGAGGAGTTTATCACTCTTACTCTTCCAAAAGAGATTAAAAAGGCCCATTTGAGCAAAAATGAGTTTGATGATCCGGTGTTGGAGTACTATCTCAAGCCCTCTTTGATACACTCGTTTTCATTGATGAGTATAGTTGGCATTTTTTTGATAGTAGCTGGGGTGATACTCGTTTTGCTTTACTTTTTTGGGACAAAAGGACATGAACAGCATTCTTAAAATAGGCATCGTCCTTGGTTGTAGCCTGCTCTTTGCCAATGCTTTGACGCTCCATATCGCAGGAACCGGAGATTTGCAAGGTATGTTGCAATCTTTTAAAGCGGATCGTAAAAGCGCTTCCCATACAATCGGGGGAATAGCGAGGATTGCCACTATTTTTGATAAGCTCAAACAACAAGACCCCAATACCATGATAGTCTCAACCGGTGATGATTTGATGGGGCGATATTTTCAGACTTTTAATGGAGAGGCGATCTACTCTTTGATGAGTGCTGCTGGCTATGAGTTTGTCATTTTTGGTAATCACGAATTTGACAGAGGCACAAAAGTTTTACGCAATGCGTTAGATTATGCAAAATTTCATCTAATTTGTAGCGATCTTTCCTTGCCCGCTTCCATTCGTCCCTTTACCAGATCGTGGGTAATTAAAAAGATTGGGGGAGTCAAAGTAGGCCTCTTTTCTCTTATGAGCGAGGATCTGCCTACTATTACCAGTGCTAAAAATGTTACTTTGCTGGGCGATAACCTACATATGGCTCAAAAGATGGTGCGAGTACTTCGTCAAAAAGGCGCGGATATCATTGTCGCCCTCACCCATATAGGATATAAGCGTGACGTTGCTCTGGCCAAGCGGGTTAAAGGTATCGATCTGATTTTTGGGGGCCACTCCCATACCTATCCTAAGAAAATGGGCCATATTGGAAAGACGCTCATCGTAAACGGAGGAGAAAAGGGCAAGTATGTGGTCCTTGTTTCGTTGCCCATCGATACACATACAAAAAAGGTCGATACGACTTTGGCGACGATGCGATATATTTTGGTCGACGAAAATATAAACAAATCAAAAAAAGTAGAGGCTTTGCTAGATACCTATACCAAAAAACTCCCTCCCGTAACGATACTTGGAAAAAGTACAAGAGCGTGGGATTTACGGGTCAAAACGCTAAGAAAATCCGAATCTGGCGTAGCCGATATGATCAACGATCTTTTGCGAAAAAAATTTGGCGTAGATATCGTGTTGAACAATAGCGGCGCCTTTCGAGGAAAGAGCCTCTATCCAGCAGGGCCCATTACCGATGCGATGCTGCAAGAAATAGACGAGTTTCGCAACGATGCTTATATTCTTCATATCAAAGGAAAATGGATAAAAGAGATTTTGGAACATAGTGCCGCATCCTATGGCAAAGGGGGCTGGCTGCAAGTCTCAGGAATCCATTATCAAGTCGACTTACGCAAGCCTTTGCAAAAAGTTGTAGATGAAAGAGTCGTGCAAGAGGGAAAGAGGGTGCGTCATATCCAAGTACAAAGGGGCAAGAGATGGCAAGATTTAAATATGAGCGAAGTATACAAAGTTTTGACCAACGCTTTTTTGGCAAGAGGCGGCGACGGATATTTTTGGTTTAAAAAATATGGCAAGGATCCTAAAAATACCTATACCTCTTTTTATTCGATTTTGGTACAGACATTGCATCGCCGCAAAGAGCTTACCCCTCCTTTGCCCGATGGACGGATCCAAATCCTACGCTAAATGAAGAGTTAATAGCTAAACTACAAAAAGGAGCGCTTCAGCCCCCATCCAATCCAAACGGCTCCATCAGTCTTTACCAAAAGACGCCGTAAAGTCCCGAGCTTCAGCTCTGGGGATATAAGGCGATAAAAAAGTTGAGAGGGATTGTCCCCCTTGAAACTCTTTTGGTATAATTTCTTAAGGTTGGGGCATCAACCTTTGGCATAGGGGAAGTAAGACCAGCTATCGTTGGCATCCCCGCTTAAAGCCAGAATCCCTCACCTTTAGGCGTGGGGAGTATGTCAAGCCTAATCTTCGTACGGGAGCTCTAGCTGCTTGATAGGAGGGATCGCTTTACCAGCTATTCCCCGTATGGAGGCGTACATATCAATGGTGTTTTGAAGCACTTTTTCGAGCTGTTTTTCCCTTTGTTTCCAGATCTTTGCCATCGCTCGTTTCTCTTTGGCTAAATCCTCTTGCATCTGGGTAAATCCCTCCACGATCGCTTCTATTTGCATCCGAAACTCGTTGGAGGTGAGATAGCTATAGAGCATGCTCATCTTGTCGCCTCTATTCTCTTGGGACTTGACGCTTTGAGCCAGATGGATAATGTGATGGCGAAGGATAAAGCAGAGGGCTTTGAACTCTTCAAAACTACAAACCCATATCCCATCAAGCAGGCCCATACGCTCCATTCCCTTTGGCATCGCTTGGGTCACCAGCACGCCCACATCACACCCTTTTTTGCGTATGTCTGCTTTAAACTTTTCTATCCACTCCTTGTTAAACTCCTTGGTCCTTTTGCTTTCGTAGTAGATGCTTCCGCACTGCCCAAACTCTTTTGTATGCACATACTGGATGCAGTCGGCTCCTCGCTCCCCTTTTTTGATAGCATCGATAGTATCAAAAGGAAACCGGCGCTTGAGCCACTCTTCGATAGCGAGCTCTTGCACCTCCCCTTGAAGCTGTTGACTGCTTTGCTCTACTTTGCGTTGGGCTTCTTCGAGCCGTATTTTAAGATCGCTGAGCTGTTTCTCTTTCTCTTTGAGTTTGAGCAGATGCTTTTGGGATATCGTTTTGGCAAGGCGCTCTTTTTCTTTTTGAAGCTCTTTATTAAGCTGGCGTTTAGCTTCGAGCTGGGCACGCTCTTGTATTTGAAGCTTTTCTTGCTTGAGTTTTTCTATCTCCAGTTGAGCTTTATGAAGCTCTTTGAGCTGGCGGTTTTTGTGGGCCAGTTGCCTTTTGAGTCCTTCGATAAGCTCTTTTGTCTCCTCGTGGACCTCTTGATGGAGCCGCTTTTTCTCTTTTTGGAGCATTTGCCGAGCTTTTTGGGCCGCCTCTTCTTCAAGCTTGGATCTTTGGATGGCTACTTGACGCTCTTGGGCTTTGAGAGTTTTTAATGCCTCTTTATACTTTTTGCGGTGGTCTTGAATCTCTTGTTCTAGTTTGGCTTTGGCGGCGGCTTCTAATTTGGCGTAGAGGGTTTGGTCGATGTCGATTGGGATAGCGCAGTTTGGACAGCGGATCTGGCTCATAAGACTCCTTCAAAAAGATGTGGCTCTAGTGCTTTTAGACGAAAGCTTGTACGATGCAAAGGAGTGCGTCCATAATGTCGTATGGCTTCGATATGCTCTTTGGTACCATATCCTTTATGTTTGCAAAAGCCATATTGGGGATAGAGCTTGTCATACTCGCACATCAAACGATCTCTATGGACTTTTGCTAAGATGGAGGCGGCCATCACCTCTTTGATTTTCTCGTCCGCTTTGACGATTGGAGTGATCTGTTCTACACCAAAAGTGCAGTTGCCATCAAAAATATACCGCTTGGCCCGAAGTGTCGTAACAATACGCTTCAAAGCATAAGAGATGGCGGTCGAGAGTCCGTGAGTATCGATAAAATCGTTTGATACGACTACAATCTCATAGCGGGCGGCTTGGCAAATGCGTTTAAATCTTTTCTCACGCTCTTTAGGGGAAAGTTTTTTAGAATCGTCAAGCTTATAAACCCTTTTTTCCAAAATTACGCCCGCTACTACCAAAGGACCGGCCAAAGCTCCTCGACCCGCTTCGTCGATACCGCATACCAGCATATTTACCTTATTTATAAAAATTTTAATAATATTTTAATAATTGCTAATTTACAATAAAAATATTAAAAGATTAATAAAGGAGGGTAGCTATGGCAAAAGTATGGTTTTTTATCAAATATGACCGTAAAACCACCTCTTTCAGGAGGTGGATATAAGGTCATCTAATATTTCAGCGTTCAAAGACCTCGCCTTTTAAGGCGGGGAGGAGAACGCCTACTTCCTCCTTTCGTTAGATTTTAGTGTAATATGCGTGTGGAGGCAATACGCACACAAAGAAATCGCCTTAAGCTCAAATCCTCCAAGATGGAGGCTATCAAAGCTATGAGTCTTACTTGCGCAAGACTCTATAACGAGGCTCTTTACAGCGTGCGTCCATACTACTTCCAAAACGGCGAGTATTTGAACTACGCCTCTAACTACCACAGGGTCAAAACCTCTTCTAGCTACCAGATGC
>WGAT01000022.1 GCA_015494715.1 Campylobacterota bacterium | reverse complement strand
TCTTTGGAGAGCTTGGCTTTCGTGTGATGGCGGCGGTGGCGCTCATCAGTGCTATGAGCGCTATCAATGCCACCCTCTACGCCGCTACGCAAATCAGCTACGATCTGGCTAGAAAAGGGGAGCTGCCCAAGGTCTACGAGTACAATGTCTTCCACTCTACCGAAGGGCTTATCGTCTCGGCACTGCTGATCGTACCGATGGTGCTCTTTTTAAATCTCGATGAGATCGCCACTATCGCCGCGATCGTGGTACTTTTGATCCAAGGCTTCGTGCACGCGGGCCATTTTCTCAAGATTCGCCAGACTCAGGCCAATCCATGGCTCGTGGCCTTGGCGGCGATTGGTACTTTTGGAGCGGCGGCTTTTGCTTTTGCTTATACCCAGTATAAGATGCCCAATGTGGGATGGTATGTGATGGGTGCATTTTTTAGCGCCTATGTATTGGAGTTGATTTTGCGTCTGAGTACCGGTCGTGTGATCAAAAAGCATATCTTGTGGAATCCCAAAGAGATCGAGCGCCGTTTGGCCAAGATACTCTATAAAGAGGATTAAAGTCCTCTTTGCTTTTTCTTCCTCAAAATCCGGCGGCGTATCCGCTGGAATTTGCTGATCTGACGCTCTTCCAGTTCGATTTGGCTCTCCGCCTTTTCGATCTCCTCGCCGATCTTGATCTCTAGCATTTCGCTCTTCTTCATCGCCAGTATCTGAGAGGGGAAGACGCTTCGGTGTCCTGTGAGCAAGAAGCTGATCACTGCGCTTAGCGCCGCATAGTGGGCGATCTCTAGACCAAAGAGCTCTACGGCCATAATGGTGGCGGCGATGGGGCTGTTGGTAGCGCCGGCTAGAACACTCACAAAGCCAAGGGCGGCGAAGAGGGTAATATGCTGGTAATCGACCCACGCCCCAAAGGCGTGGCCGCTGGTGGCCCCGATGTAAAAGATCGGGGTGATGATCCCGCCGCTTCCTCCACCTCCAAGGGTGAGTCCCGTGGTGAGGGTCTTGAGCAAAAAGGCGTACCAGGGCAGATCTTTGGCGAAGTAGGGATCTGGATTAAGCGTGTCTTTGATGGTATCCATCCCCAGACCCAGATACTGGCTTCCAAACAATACTCCCACAAGCACCACGATAGAGCCGGCGATGAAAGCTTTGAGATAGATGGGGAGGGGGATTTTGTTCAGACCTTTGTGGATGAGGTGGATGGCCGTAACTATAAGATCGCTAATCAGGCCAAAAAAGATACCCGCTCCGATCACTTTGAGGATCAAAGGGATATCTAGGGCGATGCTTTGGTAATAGTGCAGATCGTAGTAGGTGTATTCGATCCCTAAAAATTGCGCCGTGGTAAAGGCGGCAAATCCGGCGATAAAAGAAGGTAGCAGCACATCGTACAAAATAACTCCGATGATGAGCACCTCTACCCCAAAGATCGCTCCGGCGATGGGTGTGCCAAAAACCGAAGCAAAGCCCGCACTAATCCCGCAGATGACAAGCTTTTTGCGATCTTGATCGCTAAAGCGAAATAGATCGCTCAGCCCGCTGGCCGAAGCCGCACCGATCTGGCCGGCAGGTCCCTCTTTACCTACTGATCCGCCGGCGAAGATAGTCAGTACCGTAGCAATAAGCTTTACGGGTACCACTTTTAGATCGATCTTGCCGTGGTGTTTGTGCACCGCCTCGATCACTTTCTCCGTGCCGTGCCCCTCGGCGCTTGGAGCGAATGTTTTTATCAGCCACACCACCAGCACCATCACAAAGGGGAGCAAGTAGTAGTAAGGAAAGGGAAGTTTGTCTCGCAGATGCTCGCCGTAGTGGATCGTCTTTAAAAAAAGAGTGACGATGGCTCCGATGATGATACCGGTGATGGTGGAGAGGATCATCCATTTCAAAAAGGAGAGGAATATGGCAGTCTGTTCGGTGATATGGCGTTTAAACATACTCTATCCTAGAAAGCTTTCAAAAAGTTTGGCACAGCATTTGGCGCTTGGGTTTCGTATCTTGCAGGCACACCCACCACTCTTTTTTTGGCGGTACTCCCGGTAGCTTCGTTCGTTTGCCTCTTGGATGGTGTAGCCAAAGCAGTAACAGATCGTGGCATCTGGATCTTTGCTTTTGTAGGCGCTTTTTCTCAGTAGCTGCTCATGGTCGATGGTTTGGCCAAGAGTGAAATAGATCACTTGGCACTCTGGATTTGTGCAAAAGTGGTACTCTTTATCTGGGTTGATGATGGAGATGTCCTTGAGGTTGGCCAAAAGGTTTTCGTAGACTACTTTTCTGCCTTTTGCTTGGCATGCGGGGCAGTGACCGGGGCGTTGAAATATCATTGGATCTTCCTTATAAATTGGAGCAATCCTCGTATTATATCATCAGGTTCTGGCGGACAGCCCGGAATGTGATGGGCTACGGACAAAATCCGCTCCACCGGGCCTTTGATGGCAAAGCTGGCGGGCAGGGCGCACTCGCCCAAAGTCACTACCCATTTGGGATTGGGAAGCTGTTTATAGGCATCGAGTAGGTGGTGGTACATATTGAAAGTGACCACGCCGCTGACGAGCAAAATATCGGCGTGTCTGGGACTGGCGACAAAATGGATACCAAGGCGCTCCAAGTCATAGTATGGGTTTGACAAGGCGTTGCACTCCGCCTCGCAGGCGTTGCAGCTGCCGCTGTCCACCATCCGAATGGCCAAGGAGCCGGCGAATGTTTTGGCTATTTGGGACTTAAGCTCCTTTTTGATCGCCGCCATCTCTTTGTCGGCCCACAGGTTTTGGGTCTTGAGTCCTTCTTTGAATCGTTTTTGCCAAAATCGTATCATAGGTCGTTCCCCGCATAGCTAAGATCACAGCTTTTGTTGATGAGTGGAAAATCTGCGATGATGTTGCCGGGCATCATCAGATGCAGCGCTTGCCAGTTGACAAAGCTAGGATCTCTGGCAAAAAATCTATCGATTTTGCCTTCTTGGATGCGAAGATAGAGCATCACCTCGCCCAAAGAGCTCTCGGTAAAGCTCAAATACTCCCCATCCGCAAAACTCTCAAGGGGCGTATCGGTTTTGGAGAAATCCAAAAGGTTTGAGATCAGCTCGCAGCTTTGCAAAGCCTCCTCTAACCGCAGGGTAAAGCGTGCCGCCACATCCCCTTTGGAGGCGCTAAGAGGAGCGAAGCCAAACTGCTCATACCACCCATCTTGACGCCGATCCAGCGCTACGCCGCTCGCCTTTGCCACGATGCCAACGGTGGAGTATTTGATCGCTTTGTGGCGAGGGAGTATACCAGTGTTGTCCAATCGGTCCCATAATGATGGGATTTGCGTGATCCACTCTTGGAAAAAGAGCAGCTTTTCTCTGGTCTGCTCGAGGTAGTCTCGTACGGCGCTTTTATCTATCTCCAAAGCCTCTCCTCGCACCGCCCCAAATCCAAAGCGGTGTCCACAGATCTTTTTGAGTAGCCGCCTCGTATCTTCGGCCAGCATCGAGCAAAAAGCAAGTGCCGGAGCGAACCCTGCATCGTTTGGGATGAAGCCAAGGTCGGTGAGATGGTGGGCGAGGCGTTCAAGCTCCAAAAGCAAAGCGTTGAAGCGGCGCACATTTTCATCCAGCTCCACACCCGCCGCTTGGGCCAGAAGCGAAAGATAGGCGATCTGGTAGGCGATACTCTCGTTGCCGCTGATTTTTTGGACGATCCCAAAGCCTTGCAAAGGTTCAAGCCCCTCCATCATCTTTTCGATCCCTCGATATTTGTAGAAGTGGCGGACTTCAAGGTGTAAGATCGCTTCGCCCTCTTGGGAGAAGTGGAAGTGTCCGGGCTCGATGATACCCGCGTGGATAGGGCCCACGCCCACTTCAAAGATCCCCTCGCCCTCGATCCGCTCATAGGGGTAGGGTCGAAAGGGGGCAAAGTCGATCTTTTCTTTGAAATCCTTGCGCATCGGATGGACATTGGGAAAACGCTCGTGGTGCACGAGGGGTCTGGTATCGAAGCTCTTTTCAAAGCGAATACCAAAGTCGTCTTTAATCTTTCGCTCAAACCAGATGGCTGCGGGATAGGTGCGGGTGAGGGTGGGGAGGATAGGGTCGTTTTTATCTACGGGCGTGACGATCTTTTTTTGGTCGTAGAGATCGATCACTTCGAAGCGATCGGATAGCTCTTGGGCAAATCTGGCGATGAAGCGCATCCTTATCCTCCAATTTTTTCAATAAAATCGAAACTACCCAGTAGGGCGAGGGTAGCGAGGGCTAGCAGTACCAAAGCGCCCACTTCGCTGGCATAGACCCGTTTGGACCGCTCTTCTCCTTCGTAGCGCATCGTTTGGTAGACATCGACGAATTTGTAAAAGATAATCGAGAGCAAGATCAAAATCGTCAAAATGCCAAAGAGCATCAACAATAGATGGTGGCTCCCTTTGGCCAAATCGATCATAGCCGAAAACCCAAAGAGCTCGCTAAAAAACATGGGACTAGGAGGCAAGGAGATGATGGCCAGCATAAAAAGGGCCACCAAAATCTGAAAAAGCCGTCCCTTGAAGCCTTTGTAGCCTTTGAGGGCTCCGGCGATATGGTATTTGCCCCGACTCTCCAGTACGCCCGTGGAGATGAAGAGGGCGGGTTTTAAAAAAGCGTGGGCGGCAAAATGGAGCAAAGCGGCGAAATATCCGCCGCTTACCCAAAAAATGAGCATGAGCACCATATGCTCGATACCGCTGAGGCTAAAAAGACGCATAAAATCCTTGACCCGATAGATCAAGAAAGCCACGACAAACAGGGTTAAAAGGGCGTAGATGTATGTAAAACCGATGAGGTGGGACTGATTGAGCTCTTTGGCTAGGGAGCTAAATCGAAAAAGACCCGTAACGATGGCGCTCTCCAGCAGTCCGCTAAACAGCGCCGCCACGGGGTAGTAGGCGGCCCGTTCGATATTGGCCAGCCACAAATTCATAGGGAAAAAGCCCATCTTGATAAAACTACCCACGGCCACGAAAGCAAAGCCGATCTCAAACAAATAGGCCGAGTGGATCCGGGAGATATGGCTTTTTAGGGCGGTAAAGAGCATCGCCTCCTCGCCTAAAGAGGGTTTGGCCGAAGCGTAGATGAGAATGATGCCAAAAAGGATGAGCGAGATGGCGATAGTGCCTACGATCATATAGTTCCACGCCTCTTTGTGGGCAAAGGGGGTAGTATTTGTTTTGATCATATAGACCGTACTCAAAGTGGCAAGCTCTAGCCCTACCCAAAAGATGCCCATACTATTTGCCGTTACGCTTAGGATCATACCAATCCAAAAAAGGGCAAAAAATCGGTAAAATCTGCGGTAGTGGCGAGGGGATATCTTGACATGGTGGCGAAGACTCTCAAGAGCCAGAGTGACGGCGATACCTACGATGGCGCAGACCAAAAGGACGAACTTGTTCAAGTCGTCGATCATGAGCCGATCGTGCCAGTAGTGGCGATCGGGTGTGAAGAGAAGCATAAAAGTAGGCACCAAAACAAGGGAGCTGATGATTGGAAGATATTTTTTGCTTTTTTGTACATCGAAAAAGCTGAGCACAAAAATGAGCGAAAGGGGCAAAAAGAGATACTCAAGCATGTTCCACCTCAAAAAGCAGGTTGATCACCACCACCGCCATCAGCAGGTCAAAAAAGATACCAAGCTCGATGAGCATCGGCATACCTTCCGTAGCCGTCATACCCAGCAAAAACAGAGCGTTTTCCATCATCAAAAAGCCTATGACTTTGGCGAAGATGGCTTTGTGTTCGATGATGAGCACCAATGAAAGAAAGAGCGAAGCGATGGAAAGAGAGATATAATTTTTGCCGGGTAGATGGAGGATCGGATTGATGAGGTAGAAAGTAAAGACCAAAATGGCTGGGATGAGAAGGATGGCGTATTGGAGTCTGATCTTTGGCGGGATGTTTCGCTCGGTATGGAATTTGAGGGCGAAGAGCTTGAAAAGATAAGGAAGCAAAAGGCCTTTGAGCAAAAGGGTCAGAAGTGCCGAGATCAAGAGAGCCTTGTCGTCAAGCAGCTTATACTGCTCCAAAGCCGCCAAGCCCAAAAAGATGGAGTTGAGCCCATACCACAAAAAGAGGCGATACAAACGGGTGGTGAGCAAAGCGGTGATAAGCGTGGAGAGGAATAGTCCTATAAACAGATTGGTCATCCTAGGCTCCTAACATATAGTAACTAATGAGCGATAAAAATGCGAAGATGATCGCAATGCCTAGCAGATTGGGCACTTTGAAAAGTCGCAGCTTTGCCGTATTGACCTCGATAAGGGCGATGATGAGACTAAGGAACGCTATTTTGGCCAGATAGATCGCCAAAGCGATCAAAAAGGGCGCACCTATCCCAAAAGGCGAAAAGAAGCTGACAAAAAGAGTGGCAAAAATCATGTATTTAATAGCCGATGCGGCCTCGACGAGGGCGAGGTACCAGCCGCTCAGATCAAGCACCATCGCCTCGTGGACCATCGTAAGCTCCAGATGTGTTTCTGGATTGTCTATGGGGATGCGGCCATTTTCGGCAAGAATCAGGATAAAAAAGGCGATGGCGGCGAAAGTGTAGCTGGCTAGATGATGGGTAGGAAAATGGGTGTTGAGATGGATGGCGGCCTCCGCGATGCCCAGATTTTTGGCAATGAGGGAAAGGGCGAAGATCACCAGTATCATGCCAGGCTCCACCAAAGCCGAGATAAAGGCTTCCCTGCTGCTTCCAATACCCCCAAAAGCGCTGGCGCTGTCCAGTCCTATGAGCATCAAAAAAAATGTGGAGAGCGCCAAGAGTCCAGTGAGCGTAAAGGCGTCGACAAATCCTATATACCACTCTCCTTTTGTAACAGGAGGCATGAACAAAAGGGCCGTGAGCAAAGGGGCGAGTACAAGGTATGGAGCGATACGGGTGATCTGGCTCGCCTCTTGGCTGATGATCACCTCTTTTCGCAAAAGTTTGGCCAAGTCGTTATATCCTTGCAATAAAGGGAGAGGTTTTTTAAAGAGCAGCCACATCTTGATCGCTTTGATCAGACTCAAAAAAAGAGGAGCCAAAATTACCATCACAGCTATATGGATAAGAGTGTAGATCATCGCTTCTCCCCGATCACCAAGATTTTGATGGTAAAGGCCAAAATGATCGCCTCGAGCGCAAAAGTAGCCCAGCTAAACTGGTGCGCTACGATGCGGTAGCCAAAAAGGACGCTCAGGGTGAGGTTGAAGATGATGGCGGCGTATCTGTTTTGCTCGAAATGGGCGAAGCGGTAGATAAAGTAGCTAAGACGATTGAGCAGCTTTTTTGTCCCATCGTACAGACTTCGCTCAAAAAGGGGACGGATATGCACATCGTACAAGGCGGTAGAGAATTTGGTAGTATGGCCGGCCAGAGTCTTTTTGTGGAAATGGACATCGGGTCGGTAGAGCCACTCGAAAAATCGTCGGATCGGCCCGGCAAATCCGGTAGCGGAGTATTGGGTACGAGGAGTGGTGCGATACCCGCAGGCCCATGTATGAAAGATCCGTTTGCGGATACGAAGCCTTTTGGCCAGCAAGACAAGCCCTGCGCTAAAGAATATGAGCATCGCCAAAAGAAAAAGGGGCGAGACCACGCCGCCGTTGTGGGTTAGGGAGTGGATACTCCAAGAAAAGAGTATCTTTTGGGAAATGCTAGGCAGTCCAAAACTGGCCAATGCCGCATCAAAACGCCTCAAAAACCAAGGGGCGAAGAGCATCAGCCCTACCACCACCGCGCCCATGAGGAGCATCCCTGTGCGCATAAAAGCGTTGACCTCGGTGGCGTGCTTGGCGTTGGCGCTGCGGTGCAGACCCAAAAAGGTGATCCCAAAGGCTTTGACAAAACAAGCGATCGCCAAGCCCCCCGTCAAGGCCAGAGCGAAGACGGCAAAAGGCAAGGAGATTTTTAGGGCCATATTGGCGATACTGCTCGATCCTAGAAGGGATTGGAAGATCATCCATTCACTCAAAAAGCCGTTGGTCGGCGGCAGAGCGGAAATGGAGAGGGCGGCGAGCAAGAAGCTCCAAGCGGTGAGGGGCATCGACTTGATCAGCCCTCCGTAGCGCTCGATATTTTTGGTGTGGGTTTGGTGCAGTACCGAGCCAGCCGATAAAAAGAGCAAAGATTTGAAACTCATATGGTTGAAAATATGATACAAGGCGGCAAGAAAGGCAAAGGTGGCCAGCATGGGAAGCTTGAGAGCTAAAAAGATCATCCCCATACCGATACCGAGCAAAATGATCCCGATGTTTTCGATGGAGTGGTTGGCCAGCAAGGCTTTGATATCGTGCTCGGCAAGAGCGTACAGCACTCCAATGAGGCTAGAGAGGGCTCCAAGCACGAGTATCAAAATCCCCCACTCCAAAGGCCAAGGGTACAAAACCTCCAAAAGCATGCGCATAAAGCCGTACAGAGCGATTTTGAGCATCACGCCGCTCATCAAAGCGCTCACCGCACTGGGAGCCGCTGGATGGGCATAGGGGAGCCACACATGCAAAGGCACCACCCCAGCCTTGCTCAAAAATCCAAGAATCAGCAAGAAAAAGAGCAAAGAGGGATAGGCGAAATTTTGGGCGATGGCGTGGAGTTTGTCAAAAGAGAGGGTTAAAGAGCCGTTGCTTACAAGCAGGAAAAAAAGCAGCAAGAAGACAAAGCCAAAATGGGTCATAAAAAAGTAAAATCTCGCCGCTTTTTGGGTACTCTCTTCTTTGGGGTCGGTGAGGATGAGCTGCCAGCTGCTAAGACTCATAATCTCCCAAAAGAAAAGAAAGCTCAGCGGCGTATAGGATACGACCACGCCGCCCATGGAGAGCACGAAAGCTACATAATGGATCCAAAAGTGCCATTTTCTTTGGATGTGATCTAAATATCCATAAGCGTAGAAAAGGTTGGGAAGAACTCCTAGAAGCAAAAAAAACAGAAAAAGCAAAGCAAAGGGATCGAAAGTGAACATCACAATCCTCATACGATAGAGTCAAAGGGAGGCGTATTTAAGGGAAAATTAAGTAATTTTACATTTGCCGAATTATAGCATCCAAGTGCTTAAAAATCATTAAAATTTCTTCCAAAACTCTTTGGAGAAGAGGATGATAAAGGTATAAAACTCCAGTCTACCCACAATCATCAAAATCGCCAAAACCACCTTGTCAAAATCGCTAAATATGGTGAAATTGTCCGCTGGCCCCACATGGGCGAATCCAGGGCCTATATTGCCGATCACAGCGATGGCAGCGCTAAAAGATGTTAAAAAGTCAAACCCTTTGGCCAAAAGATAAAAAGCACAAAGCAAGGTAGTGAGCATATAGATAAAAAAGAAGCCGCTCACGCTGCCAAGGACTTTGCTGCTGATCCTCTTGCCATCGATATAGATGCCGATGATAGCATTTGGGTGGAGGATCTGCTTGAGTTGGGCGCCCAGGTTTTTAAAAAGCACCACATAGCGGATCACCTTGATCCCACCGGCGGTACTACCGGCATTGGCGCCGATGAACATCGGGATGAAGATGATGGCGATCGCCACACTCGACCACTGCCCATAGTCCGTGGAGGCGAAGCCCGTGGTGGTGAGGATGGAAGAGATGGTAAAAAAGGAGTGGGTGAGGGAGTGGAACCAGCTATCGTGCCCCTTGATAATATGCACGATACTCAAAGCTACCGAGAGCACCACGAAGATCACGGCGTACCAGACCACCTCTTCGCTTTTGTAGCCTCTAAAATCGCCGTAGAGGGCTTTGAGATGGGCTATGAAGTTGATGCCGCTAACGAACATAAAGATAGTGGTCACCCACAGGATGTAGTAGTTGTGGGCCCAGTATCCTAGGCTTGCGTTTTTGGTCGAAAAGCCTCCGGTTGAGATGGTGGAAAAGGCGTGATTGATCGCATCAAATGGGCTCATCCCGCCCACCCAGAGCAAAATCGCATCGGCTAGAGTGAGCAAAGCGTAGATTCCCCACAGCCGCAGGGCCGTATCTTTGATCTTTGGGGTGAGCTTTTCGAGGGTGACTCCGGTGGATTCGGCTTTAAAAAGGGTTAGGGAGCCTGTGGGGTTGACAAGAGTAAGCAGCCCCACGCCCAGCACGATGATTCCCATACCGCCCAGCCAGTGGTAGAGGCTGCGTAGCATCAAAGTGGTATGGGAGAGGGACTCGATATCGGAGTAGATGGTAGCCCCCGTGGTGGTAAAGCCGCTGATCGCTTCGAAAAAGGCCTGAGCGAAAGTGATATGGGATGTGAGATAGAGCCCCATACCGCCGCCAATTCCTAGCAGTATCCAGATCAGATTGACAGCGAATATCCCTTCTTTGATACTCATCTTTGGCGGATGCTTGCGCAGTCCAAGATATAAAATAAGATGAAAAAGAAAAAAAACAAGATGAAAAACCAGATACTTTTCGATGGATTCGCTATAGAGCACTCCTACCAAAGAGGGAAGAGTTAAAAACAAAGAGAGCACGAGCCCTATTGTAGCCAAAAATTTGGCGATGTTTTTCAAAGATTGGATATCCACTCTTTGATCTGCTCTTCGTTATTGGATTTGGTAAAAGCGGCGATTACGTCTCCGGCTTTGAGCATTTGTGGTTGGGTAAAATCGGAAATCTTCTCTTCTTGGATAAGAAAGAGAAGCAGATCCTCTCTTTGTATTGGTTTGATTTGTTTACCGATTAAAGGGGAAGAGGGAAATATCTTACGCATCAAAATCGTCCCTCTCCCACCGCAGTAGTGGCGTTCGATGATGATGGCGCTTGAGGCTATTTTTTCGAGTATGGAGTAGTATGCGCTCATTTTGGGCCCCCGTACGGCGATGATGCCAAGTTTGTGCATCAAAGAGTAAAACTCCATATCGTTATTGACTGCCACCGCCTTTTGGACGCCGTACTCTTTGGCTTCAAGACATCGGATAATGTTGTCCTCGTCGTCGTTGCTCGTAGAGATCACCATATCGGCGTTTTTGACGTTTTCCTCTTCAAAAATGGTATGTTCAATGTAGCGGCTGTTGATGATCGTAGCTCTTTCTTGAAGCGTTTCGGAGGCTTTCTTGCAGCGTTCGGGGTCTTTGTCGATGATCTTGAGCTCTATTTTATGGGCCAAAAAAGCTTTGGCGATCTCAAGTCCTAAAAGATCGGCTCCAAAGATGGCCACTCTTTTGATCTGATCGGGCGCTTTATGGTTGAGTTGGGCGCATACCTCTTTGATCCGATCTTTTTGTCCAAACAGATATAAAAGATCGTTTTCATAGATAGTTTCCTCTTTTGTAGGAATAAAAAAATTTTTTTGGCGCTCTATGCCCACTACTTTAAGATCCGTATCTTCGATATTGGCGATATTTTTGATCTGTGCCTCTTGTGCAGCGACGGATACGAGAGAGTGGGGTGTAAAGATGAAATTCTTGACGTTATGGGCTTTGGGAAATTTGAGCAGCTGTTCGATCGAGCCGGCGGCTTCGATGAAAGGAAAGACGGCCTCGTCTATTCGCAGCTTTTGGGCAATGGTGCTTTTGGCAAAATATGGATTACGCAAACGGATGATCTTTGTATGTACATCTATGGCGTCATCGGCGATGAGAGTGGAGAGAATATTGGCCTCGTCGCTGTCGGTAACGGCAATGAAGATATCGTAACTTCGGTCCATCAAGGCTTGGTAGGTATCGGGGTCTTCGATATTGCCGTGTATGGGCATTACGTCGATCGATTCAGCGAGTCTGGAAAGAGCTTCTTTGTTTTTGTCGATGATAACGATGTTGTGTTTGAGACAGAGGGTTTGGGCCAATTTGAACCCAACCATCCCGGCACCTGCTATAATGATATCCATAATGACCAATTATAGCATAAAGGAGTGAAAATGGCGCATATAGAGTTACCGGAATTTGAGCAGATGAGTCCAACTATCCAACAAAAGGCAAAGCCGATCTTGGAGAAGACGGGAAAACTTGGGGAAATCTTCAAGCTTTTGGCGATAGATGAGAATATCTACAACGCTACGGATGTGATGGTGCAAAACTATCTGCTCAAGCAGACCCATCTGCCCTACTTCATCAAAGAGGCGATCGCTTTGCTCATCTCAAAAGAGAATAGCTGCAAAATGTGCGTGGACGTGCATAAAAGCATCGCCAAAATGCTGGGGCTTGAGGAGGAGCAGATTGAGAAAATCTTGCAAGGAGTCGATGCGATGGAGGCGGACGAAAAGACAAAGGAGCTGTTGCGATTTTGTATCAAAGCGAGCAAAAAAGAGAACTACAAGATCACCAAAGAGGAGATCGAGAAGCTTAAAAAACTTGGCTGGAGCGATAAGGAGCTCTTAGAAGCCGTAGCGATTACGGGGTATTTTAACTATATCAACACGCTTTCCAATACCTTTGGACTGGGAGAATAAAGTGGCCAAAAAATTCTCTAAGCGTTACTGGAAACTCAGCTTCGTCTATTTTGTGATCTTTTTGATGATATTCGCTTTGATCGATTACTATGCGTGGATGGAGTTTAGTTTTTGGTGGGTAGTGGGATTATCTATCGTAGCGGGCCTAGTGATGGGATATGTGCATCTCAAAAAGAGATGGCATGACAAGGTGGATGAGATAGCCAATGAGCTGTGAAATGTTATGTACAAAACATTTTTTTCTTCTTTGATGCGTTATCATAAAAAATAATCCAATTCAAAGGAGAAAAGATGAAAAAGATAGGTATTTCGATGTTGGCGGCCTCTTTGCTTGTAGGTGTACTGGCGTACGCGGAGCCCATCGGTGATTTTGGCGTGAACCAAAGCTGGAACCAACCCATTATGAAGCGTGTCAAGCATACCGATGCTTTTGGGGACACCTATTATACATATGTACAAGAAGAGCCGAGCAAGTGTGTAAAAAAAGAGATCCATAGAGCATCCCAAGCAGTCCAAAAAGCTCCCAAAGAGGTACTGGATGGACTACAAGCGACCCTTCGTGCGATAGAGTACCTCCAAAAAGGGGATGCCCAAAAAGCCAAAGAAGAACTCCAACAAGCCACCATGCTTTTCGATCAGGCCCTCAAAGCCAATCCCAAACTCAAATTGGTCCCTATCGATACGAGAATCGATGTATTCGAGCTTCAAGCACCTCCAAAACAGATCAAAAAGGATCTTTTGCTCGCCCAAGCACTTTTGGAAGATTTTCGTACACAGGCGGCACGTGCTATTTTGATGCCGATGGAGGATGAGATCGATATCACCACCTTTTATCTTCCTATGGATCTCTATCCCAAAGCGGCCAAAAGAGCGCTGAAATTACTACAAAAGAATAAAACAAAAGCGGCTTTGAAAGCTTTGGTCAGTGGAGTCGATACGATAGTGGCTACAAAAGTGGTCGTACCGATTCCTCTACTTCGAGCTCAAGAATATTTGGTCAATGCATCTAAAATGGCCAAAACGCATCCCAAAAAGGCTATCGCCTTGTTGCAACAAGCAAAAAAAGAGCTCTATAAAGCGGTTTTACTGGGCTATACCGATACACACAGCAAAGAGTATGCCGATTTGTATGCTAGATTTACCCGACTACAAAGAGAGCTTCGAGCCGCTCATCCAACGGGAGCGCTTTTTGAACAGACCAAGAAAAAAACCAATAAACTACTCAATAAAATCCGTCTTGAATCCAAAAGCTCGGACAATGTATGGCAAGGGACGGCTCAAGCGCACAAAAAAGCCGAAGAGGAGGAGCTAAACGATAAGCTCCGTTTCATTCAACAAATGGAAACAGACATTTTTTAAAGAAATTCAAAAAGAATTCTCCCTCTAAAATCTATTGATTTAGAGGGAGATGCATTTTTGTCTTGCAAAGCAAGTTTGTGCTATAATTATCAAAAAGCGCAATAACCAAGCGCTATCAGGGCAGGGACTGCCCGTAGAGCCTGTGGAGGTGCGCCATAAGGCGACCGTTGAAGCAGGAAGCCCTAACTTATTTGCGATAGCAAAAAGTTAGGGTAGTTCACGATATGCTCCATCATTGGCGTATCGATAAGCCCGGGAGCCAAAGCCGTTAGATGGGTGTTTGGCATCTCTTGAGCATAGAGGCGTATGAGCATATTGAGCGCGGCTTTGCTCAAAGCGTAGGCGTTCCAGCCTCTTGCCCCGCTAACGCTCGCTCCACTGCTCATAGCCACTATCTGCTTGATGGTGCGGCGTTTGAGATGATCCAAAATCACCTTGTTGGCCCAGACATTCAGATCCATAACGGCCTTAATCTCGCTTAGACTCGTGTCGCTCATATCTTTGAGCTCGCCGATAATGCCTGCGTTGAGAATAGCAAGATCGAGCTCCTCCTCTTTAAGCAGCCAATCCACCGCACACCCAATCTTTTCGTGGGCGTGGAGATTGATGGGCAAAAAATGCAAATGAGAAAAGCCTGCCAAAGAATTTGGCAAAAAACGGCTCAGGGCATAGACCTCTTCGCCAGCTTCTAGATAGAGCTTGGCCAAAGCTTCACCTAACCCGCTACCAATACCAGTGATAAAGATTTTCATTCTAATATTTCAGCGTTCAAAGACCTCGCCTTTTAAGGCGGGGAGGAGAACGCCTACTTCCTCCTTTCGTTAGATTTTAGTGTAATATGCGTGTGGAAGCAATACGCACGCAAAGAAACACCTCAGACTCAAACCATCCAAAATGGAGGCTATCAAAGCTATGAGTCTTACTTGCGCAAGACTCTATAACGAGGCTCTTTACAGCGTGCGTCCATACTACTTCCAAAACGGCGAGTATTTGAACTACGCCTCTAACTACCACAGGGTCAAAACCTCTTCTAGCTACCAGATGC
>WGAT01000021.1 GCA_015494715.1 Campylobacterota bacterium | reverse complement strand
ATGCCCGACCATTGCTCTAAACAATGGTCGGGTCTTACTTCTCCTATGCCAAAGGTTGATGCCCCAACCTTAAGAAATTATACCAAAAGAGTTTCAAGGAAGACAAACTTCCTCTCAACTCTTTTGCCACCTTATATCCCCATTGATAAATCAAGGGGCTTTACAGCGAATTTTCGGTAATTTTGTTATACTTCGCTCAAAAAGGAGGAGCGATGAAAAGCTTCGTACGCTATCTTGGAGCCCTCGCCCTTATTTTTGGGGCGATGCAGTTTATTCCCTCATATGAAAAATCAAATCCCGCTACCGATCCAAAACTTGAGATCCAAGAGCCAAAGGAGGTGGTGGAGATTTTCAAAAGGAGCTGTTATGACTGCCACTCCAACAAGACCAACTGGCCCTGGTACGCCGATGTGGCTCCTATGAAGTGGGTAGTACGCCGAGATGTGATCGAGGGACGAAAGGCGCTTAATTTTAGCCTTTGGAATGGGTATAACGAACAAAAGAGACAAAAACTTAAAAAAGAGATTTTTCGCAGTATTGAGTTTGCTATGCCCCTGCCCCAATACCTGTGGCTCCATCCCCAAGCCAAGCTGAGTCCAAAAGAGAAGAAATTGGTCCAAAACTGGGCGAGCGAGGGCAAGGGATATATCGATTACGAGGTACATTGATAGGATAACAAGATGGGGTTTAGGATCGTCATTGTCGAGGATGAGCGGGATTTGCTCGAACTTTTGGAGTATCATCTATCCAAAGAGTTTGAGGTGGAAGGGTTTGTACACACTAAAATGGTGGAGCGTTTTTTGGAAGAGGAGGGAGCGGATCTACTGCTTATGGACCGCAATCTTCCCGGTCAAGAGGGGAGCGAGTTTGTCTGGCAACTTCGCAAAGAGGGGATAGAGATTCCCGTGATATTCTTGACAGCAAAGGATAGGGAGGATCAGATTGAAGAGGGCTTTTTTCGAGGGGCGGACGATTACATCACAAAGCCTTTTAATATCAAAGAGCTGATACTGCGTATCAAAGCGGTGCTTCGCCGCACCAATCCCAAAACCCAAAAGGTGATCCGTTATCGCGATATCGAAATCCATCCCTCTGCCCAACAGGTTTTTGTTGATGGCAAGGAGCTTAAGCTGACCAATTTGGAGTATAGGCTTTTGGTGGAGTTTATCATCAACCATCATCAAGTACTGAGCCGAGACTATTTGCTTGATGCGGTATGGGGGGATCGTACGCAAGAGCGAAGCGTCAATGTGGCCATCAAACGGCTCAAAGACAAAATCGATCCGAATAAAACCAAAAATTATATTGCATCGGTACGAGGGGTGGGATATAAATTTTGTTAAAGTTGAGCCGGATCTTTTTTATCCATCTTGTAGTTTTGTTAGTGACGCTTTTTCTTTTTATCTCCATTTGTACTTACTTTATCTTTAAAAACATAGAGATCGATAACGCTATCCAAGCGCTCAAAAAAGAGGCGCTGCTTGTGGAGATGCTCCTCGATCGCCATCCGCCAAGGGACGATTTTATCCAAGCCTTGGACAAAAAGATAAAAGCTCGTATTACTCTGATAAATGTAAGAGGCGATGTACTGGCCGAAAGCCGTTACGATAAAAAGAGTATGCAAAATCATCTTCTGCGTCCCGAAGTCCAGCAGGCCCTGCGCAAAAGATGGGGCCAAAGTGTACGCTACTCCACCACGCTGCATCAAGATTTTTTATATGTAGCCAAAAAAAGCGGCAAGATGGTGCTACGCCTTGCTTCGCCTCTTGCCCGCGTCAGACGAACCTTTTTTACAATATGGCTGGAGTTTTTGGCCGTCTTCGCACTTTTTACCATCGTGGCTTTGGCGGCCTCTTATACCCTTAGTTTTAAAATCGCCAAACAGATAGATGTGATAGTGGAGTATCTAAGTGCTTTAAGTCGCAAGGAGTACAATCGCCCTTTGGAGGTAGGATTTGCCAAGGAGTTTTACACGATCGCCCAACATCTGCGAAAACTCTCGGCAAAACTTGCCAAACGGGAGGCTAAGAAAGAGAAATTTACCAAAAAACTCAAACGAATATCACGCCAGCGAAACGAGCTGATATCGGCGGTAAGTCACGAATTCAAAAATCCTGTGGCCATCATCAACGGTTACGCCCAGACTCTTGTGGACGAGCCCGATATGCCAGTGGCCCTGCGTCGGCGCTTTATCCAAAAGATTTATGACGCGAGTTGTAAAATCTCCTCGATGATCGATAGACTGGCGCTGGCGATGAAGTTTGAGAGCGGCAATCTGGAGCTGCACAAAAGCCGTTTTGATATGTGTGAGGTGGCAAAAGAGGTAGTAGGACTCTTACAAGAGCGTTACGCTAAGCGTAGCATCATTTTGGAGTGTAGATCTTCGTGGGTAGAAGCTGATAAAGCGATGATAGAGATAGCTATGAGCAATCTTGTAGACAACGCTTTGAAATATTCCGAGCTTCCCGTTAAGATAGAGATAGGTGATGGCCTTTTTTGCGTCCAAGACCAAGGAATGGGGATTAAAGAAGAGGAGCTGGGCAAGATCACCAAGAAATTCTATCGCATTAAAAAGAGTTGGGACAACTCTATGGGGCTAGGACTCTATATCGTCAGTTATATCCTTAAACTCCACGGAACTACGCTGGAGATAAAGAGTAAAGAGGGGGAGGGGAGCAGATTTTGCTTTAGGCTCCCTACTTCCACACCCCCGGGATGAAAGTGCCGCATTTGGGACACTTGCCCTCGATAAGATGATTTTTAACCTCGTTGCCGATGTAGCCGCTGCGCTCTATTACCCCATAGCCGCAAGCTGGGCAGTAGGTGGTCTCGAACTGGGGAGCGTTGAAGTTGCCCACATAGACAAATTTGAGCCCCTCTTCTTTACCGATCTGGTAGGCTTTGAGGAGTGTCTGGGGCGGAGTTGGGTTGGTATCGGTCATTTTGTATGTGGGGTAAAATCCGCTCACATGCCATGGGATCGCCGTATCGAGTGAGGCGATGAAGTTGGCGATTTGGCGCATCTCCTCTTCGCTGTCGTTTTGTCCGGGGATAAAGAGGGTGGTGATCTCGATCCAGATATCTTTTTTGTAGGCCTGTTCTATGGCGTGGAGTACTGGCTTGAGCCTAGCGCCACAGAGCTCTTTGTAGAAGCGGTCGCTAAAGGCTTTGAGGTCGATATTCATCCCGTCGATCACACCGGCAAGCTGATCGAGAGCTTTATCGGTTTCATAGCCGCTGGTGACATAGATGTTTTTGAGCCCCGCATCTTTGGCCAGTTTTGCCGTGTCGTAGCTGTACTCAAACCATACGATGGGCTCGTTATATGTGTAGGCTATCGACTTGCATCCATATTGGAGCGCGAGCTCCACCGCCTTTTTGGGTGGCAGATCGTGGCCAAATATTTTATGCTCGTGCTCTTGGGGATACTGGCTGATCTCGAAATTTTGACAAAAGGAGCAGCTGAGGTTACACCCAACGGTCCCAAAGGAAAAAGCCAAGGTCCCGGGTAAGAAATGAAACATCGGCTTTTTTTCTACCGGGTCTACATTCATAGCCGCCGCTTTGCCATAGACTAAAAGCTTAAGCTCGCCGTTTTCTACTTTTCGTACTCCGCAAATCCCATACTCACTCTCGTCAAGCTTGCAGGCGTGGGCGCATGCCTCGCACAAAACTTTGCCCGAGGGGAGTTTTTTACTCAACCACGCTTTTGCACTCATTGCCATACTCCCGCTATTTTGGTATTACACTTGGGACATTTGCCATCCACCAGATGGTTCTTGACCCGCTCGCCCAGATATCCCGAGCGTTCGATCACTTTGAAGCCGCAGTTTGGACAGTAGGTGGATTCGAGGTCTTCGTCCGGGTAGTTGCCGATATAGACATAGTGCAGACCCTCCTCCTTGCCTATGTCGTAGGCCCGCTTGAGGGTCTTGTAGGGTGTGACGGGGCGATCGAGCATCTTGTAGTCTGGATGGAAGCGGCTGACATGCCAAGGCATATCTGGATCGATATCTGCGATGAATTTGGCGATATCTCGCAGCTCCTGGTCGCTATCGTTGATGCCAGGGATGATGAGGGTGGTGGTCTCTATCCATATCCCTTTGGAGTGGGCGTATTTGATCGCTTCAAGGACTGGTTTTAGTCTGGCACAGCTAATCTTTTGGTAGCTCTCGTCTTTAAAGAATTTTATATCGATATTCATCCCATCGATATAGGGTGCCAGTTCGTCTATGGCGCGTCTTGTCTCGAAGCCACTTGTGACATAGACGTTTTTGAGTCCGGCCTCGTGAGCCAGCTTGGCCGTATCGTAGGTGTACTCGAAATAGACGATAGGCTCGTTGTAGGTGTAGGCTATCGATTTGCAGCCATATTTGAGGGCCAGCTGGACGATATCTTGGGGCATCAGCTCTTGGCCAAAGACTTTGTAGTCATTGGTCTGAGGATACTGGCTGATCTCCCAGTTTTGGCAAAATTTGCAGCAAAAGTTGCACCCGACGGTACCGATGCTAAAGATAGTGGTGCCGGGGAGGAAATGGTACATCGGCTTCTTTTCTATTGGATCGATATGGGCGGCAGCGGCCAAGCCGTAGACGGTGGATTTGAGTCTACCATCCACATTGACCCGCACGCCGCACTTGCCAAATGCGCCCGGCTCTAGCTTGCAAGCGTGGGCACACGCAAGACAGAGGACTTTGTCCTCTTTTAGCTCTTTAGAGAGCCATGCATCTGCTATCATGAAATCTCCTTGCTTTTTATTACATAATAGCAAGATTTAAAAAAAAATCAAGTTTTAGATCAAGGCGTAATTTTTTTGTCGCAGATGCAGTACTCTTTGCCCACCCGTCCCACGGCTACAAAATCGATATCAAATCCCTCGGCCGTGTGAGCGTCATCTAGGTAGGCCTTTTGAATTTGTAAAATCAATGGGATGGTTTTGCTGCCTCCTAACTCTATGGTTTGATAAAGAGTACAAAAGAGTGCCGTGGGGGAGCCAAGAATGATGGGTGGATATTCCTCTACGACTCGCTTGGTATGGATTCCAAAGCGCTCGGCTTCGCTTTGGCCATACTCCAAACTCTCGGAGCTTTGGTGCATCTGCTCTAGATGCTGAGGGGTAACGGAGCAGATGGTGCACTTTTTGGTTTGCATGATATTGACCAGCGTATCTTTGGGAGAGCCATCTTTTTTATGTCCAATGGAGACGATAAGCGTGGGTGGCTCGGAGCTTAGCCCCGTAAAGTAGCTAAAAGGGGCGACGTTGATCCCATTTCTTTCGGTTACGATCCAGGCGATGGGGCGAGGAATAATGGAGCGGCTCATAATCTTATAGCGGTCTTTGAGCTGGAGCTCTTCAAATCCTACAATCATACGATTTTCTCAATCTCTTCTTTCATATTTTCTAAAATCAATGTGGTCTCAAGCAGAATCGAGTAGTGCCTATTTTGTGGCATCAAAAATTTTTTGGACTCCTCAAAAGCGTTCCACAGCTCCTCGACCCTGTCAAATTCCCCCATCTTTAAACACTCCAAAGAGTTCGCCGCATTGATAAGCCCTTCGATCACCGGAGCACTCTCATCCTCGCACACTTCTAGCATCTGCTTGGCTAGATCCATCGCTTCGCCAAATTTCTGCTCGTGGATCGTATCGATATAATAAAACATAAATCGCTCAATTTGCGCCATCTTCTCTCCTTCTTTCATGGTGCTATGAGGCCCTTTTCATAGCAGGCCTCGTTAAATTCGCAAACGATATTAGGATCATAAATAAGTAGGCTCTCATCCTTGTCCTTATACTCCATTTTGCTTAAAAAGTGCTTCATGCAATTGATACGGGCGGCCCTTTTGTCGTCGGCTCTGACCACATACCAAGGCGCAAAGGCAAAATGGGTTCTGGCAAACATCTCGTCACGGGCCAGCGAGTACTCTTTCCACAACTTTTGGGCCATCTGGTCGATGGGGCTGAGCTTCCACTGCTTGAGTGGATCTTTCTTACGCTCTTCTAGCCGCCTTTTTTGCTCCTCTTTGGAGATATCGAGCCAGTACTTGGTAAAAATCATCCCATCGTGAACGAGCAAATGCTCAAATTTTGGTACCTCTTCCATAAAGCGCTCATACTCCTCTTTGGTACAAAAGCCCATCACTTTCTCCACGCCGGCCCGGTTGTACCAGCTGCGGTTGAAAAAGACCATCTCGCCGCCATGGGGCAGATGGGGGACATAGCGCTGGAAGTACCAGCTCTTTTTATCGATATCGCTGGGCTTGCCAAGGGCCACTACTCTTGTCTCTCTGGGACTTAGATGCTCGGTGAAACGCTTGATCGTGCCGTCTTTGCCCGCCGCATCGCGCCCTTCGAAAATAGTGCAGACTTTAAGCTCTTTTTTGATGACATGACGCTGAAATTTTACCAGCTCCACTTGGAGCAAATAGAGCTGTTTTTTGTACTCTTTTTTCTTCATCGCTTTTCCTGAGGCTTTTATACTATTATAGTAGAATTTGATTAAAAGAGCATTAAACTCTTTGCTACTTTGCCTCCTCAAAATCCTTTATTCAAAAAGCATTCAATTGCTAGTGGTTCTTTGCTACCAAAATAGCAATACATACTAAGCCAAAAGTGTATAATAATCCAAAAAAGGAGTGCAATGGAAAAGAAAAAAGCTTTTGGATTATGGAGCGCCGTCTTTTTGGGTGTCGGCGCGATGGTAGGTGTAGGGATCTTCATCGTCATCGGCGAAGCCGGAGCGATCGCCGGGAATATGGTGCTCTATACTTTTGTGCTTGGCGGGCTCATAGCGATGCTTTCTGGCTACTCTTTGGCAAAACTGGCTCTTCGCTATCCTAGCCGTGGCGGGATCATCGAGTATCTGGTACAAGAGTATGGAGAGGGGTTTTTTAGCGGGGCGAGCGGAGTGCTCTTTTATCTAGCGCAACTCATAGGTCTAGCTGCCGTGGTCAAATCCTTTGGGATCTATGCGGCCACCTATACCAGCAGTGGGATCACTCCTTTTACGGTGAACGCTTTTGCCCTTGGGATTTTGGCTTTTTTTACCATTATCAACCTTTTGGGAGCCAGTTTCGTGGCAAAGAGCGAGAACGCCATCGTCATTATCAAGCTCACAGCTATCACCGCTTTTGTGGTGGCGGCTCTTTTTTTCATCGATCCGGCACGACTCAAACCAGATGGTACCCATGGGTGGCTCGATATGCTCTACGCCCTGGGACTGGTCTTTTTCGCGTACCAAGGCTTTAGCGTCATCACCAACAGTGTAGAGGATATGGAAAATCCGAGGAAAAATATGCTGCGCTCCATGCTCATCGCCATAGGGCTTGTGATGGTGCTCTATGTGGCCACTACCGTAGCGGTACTAGGGAATCTGCCTTTAGAGGAGGTAATCAAGGCCAAAGATTATGCCCTGGCCGAGGCGGCCAAGCCGATCTTTGGAGAGCTTGGCTTTCGTGTGATGGCGGCGGTGGCGCTCATCAGTGCTATGAGCGCTATCAATGCCACCCTCTACGCCGCTACGCAAATCAGCTACGATCTGGCTAGAAAAGGGGAGCTGCCCAAGGTCTACGAGTACAATGTCTT
>WGAT01000020.1 GCA_015494715.1 Campylobacterota bacterium | reverse complement strand
TCCCCGGCCGCCTCCTCCACTACGCCGTAGACGAGGTCCAAGACTTTTTGCTCAAAGCCGCCAGATACTCCAAGCTCCAGCGCCAAAAGCCAAAAGCTTTGCACCCAGCTCTTGCCTTTTGGCGAGGCGTTTGGGCATTTTTTCGTAGCTTCGTATTAAAAGGGGGCTTTTTGGACGGAGGGGCGGGCCTCGTCATCGCCGTGGGGGAGTTCAACGGCGTCTTTTTCAAATATATCGATGGGTACTACAAAAAATGATCTGCCACATCAATTTGGCCAAAAGCTTTCGAGGAGGGGAGCGCCAGACCGCTTTACTGGTCAATGCCCTCACACTGCCCCAAAAGGTACTCCTGCGCCAAGGCAGCCCACTCAAAAACCATATCCAAAAAGCCGCCATCCAAGAGATATCAAAACCCTTTTGGCTCCATCTGCCAAGCCTCAAGCCTTGCCGCCTCATCCACGCCCACGAGGCCAAAGGGGCCCAGCTGGCTTTTTTGGCCCATCTGCTCTACCACATCCCTTATGTTTTGACCAGACGGGTTTTGTTCGATATTAAGCAAAACCTTTTCACCCAAGCGATCTACCACAATGCCGCCGCCGTGATCGCAATATCTCATGCCGTGGCCGAGCAGGTCAAGCGTCAAACAAAGACCAAAAATATCCAAATCGTCCCCTCCGCCCTTACCCCCATTGCTCCCACCGATGCGCTTCCAAAACTACAAGAGCGCTTCAAAGATCGCTTCGTAGTGCTCAACATCGCCGCACTCAAAGAGAGCGACAAAGGGCAGCTCGATATCCTCCAAGCCGCCAAGAAGCTGCCAGATATCACCTTCCTCCTCGTAGGCGAGGGGCCGGATGAGCAGATGCTCAAAGCCCAAGCCCCATCTAATGTGATCTTTGAGGGATTTCGCTCCAATATAGCCGACTATCTCCACATAGCCGATATTTTCCTCTTCCCATCCCGCACCGAGGGCCTTGGCTCGATTTTGCTCGACGCCATGGCTGCCGGCAAGCCAATCATTACCAGACCAGTAGGGGGAATTGTGGATCTAGTGGATGAGCGAAGCGCCATGTTTGCCAACACGCCCGATCAAATCGTCCAAGCCATCCAGAAATTACGATCCGACCCCCTCTTGGCCCAAAAGTTAGCCCAAGAGGCAAAAAGACGCTCTTTTTATTACCAGATCGAACTGCTCGCTCCTAAAATAGAGCAAATCTATCAAAGGATTTTGGATGAAAATCTTGCACACTGAGTGGATGCGAAGTATAGGAGGAGAGGCAAAGCGGGTCTTGCAAGAGCTGCTGGCTATAAAATCTTTTGGCTGGGAACCGATGCTTGCGGCTTCTCAAAGCTCATGGATAGCACAAGCGGCCAAAGAGGCGGGTATCGAAGTCTTTCCAATGGAGTTTCAAGGCGCTTTGGATATCCTCTCTACTTTCCATCTTACACGCCTCATCAAGGAGCGACATATCGATGTGATACACTCCCATAGCTCCAAAGACAGCTACCCAGCAGCCTACGCCGCCAAATTAAGCGGCATCAAGCTCGTACGCACCCGCCATATGGATCTGACCAAAAAACCGGGTATCCTCTACCATCTGCCAGACGCCATCATCACCACCGGCTCTAAAATCAAAAAAGAGCTCCAAAACTATGGGATTACCCAACCTATCTACTCCCTCCCCTCCTAC
Organism: Campylobacterota bacterium; assembly: GCA_015494715.1. Taxonomy (GTDB): domain Bacteria; phylum Campylobacterota; class Campylobacteria; order Campylobacterales; family Nitratiruptoraceae; genus Nitratiruptor. The sequence goes on along the minus strand of WGAT01000020.1, from coordinate 6,385 downwards.
CCAGACGCAAAACTCTTCCATCCCAATCCCGCTGTACGCCAAGAGTTTCGCCAAACCTATGGGCTAAAAGGAGTCGTGGTGGGAGCGCTCACGGGTCTCAAACGGGACAAACGCCCCCATCTGCTCATTGAAGCCATCAAGCATAGCGAAGCTACGCTGCTGATTGCCGGAGTGAGCAACGACGAGGAGTATTTTGGCCAAATTAGCGAGCTGATCAAAGGGCACGAGAATATCAGATTCATCGGCTACGTCGATCCCAAAGCCTTTCTCAACGCCATCGACATCTACGCCTGCCCCTCCAAAAAAGAGGGTGTCCCCCAGTCGATCATGCAAGCGATGCTATGCGGCAAACCGGTGGTGAGTATGGATGTGGGTAGCATAGCGGACCTCAACATTGCAGATAATATCCTTTTAGCCCAAAATCCCAAAGAGTTCTTCCAAAAGCTCACCCACCTCATCCAAGACCAGAGCCTGCAGCAAGAGCTTGGCAAACGCAATTATACGATTGCCCGCACCCATTTTACGTACGAGATTTTCAAAAAAAGACTCAAAGATGTCTACGAGAGCCTCTAGATTTTTTTGGATTTTGGCCGGCTATTTTGCGCTGCTTAGCATCCTCAAGCTCTTTGGTTCGCTAGAGTTCGACGATGCCGAACAGGCTCTTATCTCTACCCATCTCACCCTTGGCTACTCCAATGCCCAGCCGCCGCTGTACAACTGGCTGCAGTGGCTCTTTTTCGAGCTTTTGGGCTACTCCAAAGTGGCTATCATTTTGCTCAAGCACCTTTTGCTCTTTGGTATCTATCTAGCCATCTATGCCTTGGCCAAAGAGCTCTCGCAAAAGAGTACAAAAGCCTTGATCGCCGTGCTACTATCGTTACTGCTCCCCCAGCTGTTGTGGCAAAGCGAGCTGATGCTCACCCACTCGGTCCTGGCCACTTTGTGTGGGGTGCTCTTTTTTTGGATCGTGGCCAAAATCTACAAAAACCCCTCTTGGAAGCTGGCCCTGCTGCTTGGAGCCATCAGTGCCGCTGGATTTTTGGCCAAATACTCTTTTATTCTGCTGCCACTGGCTCTTTTGCTCCTTTGGCTCATAGATAGCGAGCTTCGAGCTAGGTTTAGAGTAGCTTACTTGCTGCTAAGCCTCGCTACTTTCTTGCTCCTAAGCAGCCCACATCTTTTATGGATAGCGCAGCACTGGCAAGAGGTCAGCCACACCACTTTGGCCAAAACGATTCATCACAAAAACGGCTTTGTAGAGCTTTTTAAAAGTATTCTGCTCTTTTTGACCCCTTTATGGATCGCTTGGCTCTTCGTGGTGCAATCTTGGCCAAACTATCTGGAGCGGAGGCTGCTGAGAATAGAGGGGATCGTGCTGGCTCTTTTGGTAGTGCTCGTTATTTTAGGGCTGGCCGATAGCTTCAAGGAGCGGTGGTTTTTGCCTTTTCTCACTCCGATGCCGGCACTTCTGGCTTCCACCTACAACGAGCGGTATCTGCCCAAGCTACAAATCCTTGGCTTCGCTCTTTTGGCGGGGATACTGCTCTTTTTTATTGTGCGCATATTCTTCCCGCCTCGCCCCACCAACTCCAATCTGCCAATCCAACAGCTGGCCAAAATCCTCCAACCCAAAAAGATCCAAAGCTCCAATCTGGTACTAAAAGGCAACTTCGCCCTTTATCTCAATCCCAAAGGCAAGGGCTACGCAGTCTCCTCCAAACCAAAACCGGGCTTTGCCAAGCTTTGCGTGCCCTATCTGCATAGCCACAAGGAGTTTTGTCTATACTACAAGGAGATAAAGTGCGAGTGATGGTGGAGCTGCCCACATGGCTGGGCGATACGGTGATGGCGACCGAGGCGCTTACGCATATTTGCGAAGCGGCTGAAGAGGTGGTGCTGGTGGGCTCACCCGTGGCCACCCAAGCGGTTCAAAACTTTCCGAAAGTGAGCGAGGTTTTCATCGATACCAAAAAATATCGCCCCCTCTCCACCCTCGCTTTGGCCAAAAAAATCGGCAAAGCCGATCTCGCCCTTTCCTTTCGCAGCCATATCTTTTCCAAGCTGCTGGTCAGACTCGTTGGCAAAAGAGGCTTTTGGTACGATAAAAAGCGTTTTGGCGGCCATCAGGTGCAGATGTACCATCAGTTTGTAGAGGCTGCTTTTGGCAAAAAATTTCCCTTTGGCTCTCCCAAGCTCTACTATCCGCCCATAGGATACGACAAGCCAACCATCGGCATCAATCCGGGCGCCACCTACGGCGACGCCAAACGATGGTACCCCGAGTACTTCGCCCAAGTGATAGAGGGGCTGGGACCAAAGTACGACTATATCATCTTCGGTGGTCCCGGCGAGGAGGCTATCGCCAAAACGATCGCGGAGCGAGTATCCTTTCCTATCAAAAATCTAGCTGGCAAAACCACCATCCCCCAGCTCATTAGCCATATCGCGGGACTCCACGCCTTTTTGACCAACGACAGCGGCCCTATGCATGTAGCGGTTGCCTACGATGTACCCACCATAGCTCTCTTTGGCCCCACCGACGCCACCAAGACATCGCCCTTTAGCCAAAAGGCGCAGATCGTGCGCACCCAGATGGAGTGCGCTCCTTGCATGAAGCGCACCTGCCCCCTCAAACATCACAAATGTATGAAAGAGCTCACCCCACAGCTCGTACTGCAAAAACTCAAGGAGATTATATGAGATGGCTTATTATTGTGCTTTCTATTATTGTAGTGGCACTCTTTTTCGTAGATCTGGATGTTGCCGCCTTTTTTCACCATCACCAATTCGCCCTTTTTAAACTCATCACCTATCTTGGCAACGCAGCTCCCTACCTGCTCGCCGGGCTTGGGGCCTATCTGTACTATCGCAACCGCAAACCCCTTTGGGCGAAAAAGGGGCTCTATCTTTTTTTGAGCGTTTTGCTCTCTGGCATTTTGACTACGCTGCTCAAGATCCTCATCGGCCGTCCCCGCCCCAAAATGTTTTTTGAGCACCATTTGTGGCAACCCCAGTGGCTGGAGTTCAAGGCCTCTTTTTGGTCGATGCCCTCGGGCCATACCACCACGGCATTTGCCGCGGGCGTAGCCCTTGGCTATATCTTTCCAAAGTATCGGCTGCTTTTTTGGATCTTGGCCGCTTTGGTGGGACTAAGCCGTATAGCTCTTTGCAAACACTACCCAAGCGACGTGATAGTAGCGGCTTGTATCGGATCGGCGGTGGCTTGGTATCTGCATAAAAGGATGGGGATTGAATAAGTGGCTGCTTTGGCTCTTTATACTCCTTAGCTTCTACCTCACATTGGGCTACTATCCCCTTTTCAATCTGGACGAGGGCGCATTTAGCGAAGCGACGAGGGAAATGCTCGCCTCCCATGACTACATCACCACCTACCTCAACGGCGCTTTGCGCTTTGACAAGCCGATCCTCATCTACTGGCTTCAAGCCCTCAGTGCTTCCATCTTTGGGCTTAACGAGTTTGCCGTGCGCCTGCCAAGCGCAGTGGCCGCTACCTTGTGGGCGTGGGCCATCTATCGTTTTGGCAAGCGATTTTTCGATGAAAAAACGGCCTTTTGGGCCACGATTTTCATGGTAGGCTCGCTGCAAATATCCATCATCGCCAAAGCCGCCATCGCCGATGCGCTCCTTAATCTTTTCATCGCTCTTAGTATGTTTTGCTTTTATACCTACACCCACACCCGCCAAAAACGATACCTCTACGCCACCTTTGCCGCCATCGCCTTTGGGACGCTGACCAAAGGGCCCGTAGCCATTTTGATCCCCTTGGCAGTGAGCTTTTTGTATCTGGTGCGAGATCTTCGCTTTTGGCTTCGATCGGTGTTTGACCCTGTGGGTATCGCCATCTTTTTGGCTCTAGCCGCTCCTTGGTATATAGCCGAATATCTAGCCCAAGGCGACCTTTTCATCCAAGGCTTTTTTTTAAAGCACAATCTTGGCCGCTTCGAATCGGCCATGGAGGGGCACACGGGGCCGATTTTTTACTATGTCATCGTGCTGCTGGTAGGACTCATCCCCTTTACCTCCATTTTTTTGTTCGCCCTGCGCCATATAAAAGAGTGGTTTGCCACGCCCTTGAGGCGCTATTTGGCCTTGTGGTTTGGTTTTGTTTTCATCTTTTTCTCCCTCTCGCATACCAAACTCCCCCACTACATCATCTACGGCTATACGCCGCTATTTTTTTTTATGGCCCTCTATTTTCCCAAAATGCGATCACGCTTTTGGCTGCTTGTGCCCTACTTCGCTTTTGTTCTCATCGCCCTTTTGCTGCCTATTTTGCAGCCTGTGATCCTCTCCTCCATGCACCCCGGGCGATACGACTACCAGATCGTGGCGGCTTTGCGGTTTGGCTGGGAGTATTGGGCCTTTTTCATCGCAGCCTTAGTGCTAGGAGTCTGGATGGTGCGGCTGCCAAAGGAGCGCTCCATCTTGCTCGCTTCGGCTCTTACGCTGCTAGGCCTCAATCTCTTTTTGGCCAAAGTCTACGCCCAGGCGGCCGAGGAGCCGATTAAAGAGGCTGCACTCTTTGCCAAAGAGCACAATCTTAGCGTCGTGATGGATGGGATCAACACCCCAAGCTTTGCCTTTTACGAGGGGCGTATCGCCCCCAAGCGAAACGCCAAGCCCGGCGAGGTGGTGCTCACCAAAAAAGAGAAGCTCAAAAAGTTTAAAAATTTCGATATACTTTTTGCAAAAAACGCCATTGTGCTGATACGACTAAAGGAGAGCAGATGATCAAAGCGTTCATGACCCAAGACCACAGAGAGTGCGACAATCTCTACGCCCCCGTAGAAGAGGCGATCAGTAAAGGAGATTTCGAGAGGGCTTTGGAGCTTTTCATCCCATTCAAGCAGGCGATGCTGCGCCATTTTGCGATGGAAGAGGAGGTACTCTTTCCAAAGATGGAGGAGTTTTTGGGAAGCGGCGAGGGACCAATTTATGTAATGAAGATGGAACATGCCCAAATCCGCTCGATCCTCGATCAGATGGGCGAAGCGATCGAGACGAAAAACCGGCAAAAGGCTTTGGGATTTGGGGAGACTTTTATGATCATGACCCAACAGCACAATATGAAAGAGGAGCAGATCCTCTACACCATGGCCGACCAACTGCCAATCGAAAAAGAGAAAATAGTCGAGCAGATGAAAGAGGTCCAATGAGAGAGATCACCATCGATACCAGCGAGCTGGAGCCCCCGGCTCCCATGCAGATGGTACTGAGCGAACTGCAAAGCGTGCTGCCGGGCGAGAGCTACTTGCACCAAATCCACCGCCTAAAGCCTACGATGGTGCTCTCCAGACTCCAACCAATGGGGCTCGATGCCATTATCAAAAAAGAGGGCCAGAAGTACCACATCTACTACTTCTACACAGAAGATAGGGCCAAGATAGAGGAGCTTTTAGATGTTCAAGGGGCTTAGTCTCGATCAAGCACCCCCTTTCGAGGCGCCACTGCTCTTTTTGCTCACGGCACCATTATGGGGAATATTGGGTGGAGCGGCTCTGCTCTTTGCCCAAAGTCAACCCCAGCAGATCGCTATCTTGCACCTTTTTACCCTGGGATTTATGGCTCAGGTGATGATAGGAGCCTTGCAGCAGATGCTGCCAGTAGTAGTGGGGGTGCGATTTCCCAAGCCCACACTCCTCTCCAAGCTCATTTTTATCCCCCTCGCTTTTGGAATAGCCCTTTTTTTCATCGCCTTTTTTGGCCAAAACTTTTCGCTGCTTTTTATCGCCGCTTCCCTTTTGCTCTTAGCTCTTTGGAGTTTTGGAGCGGTGACGCTGTGGCGACTCTTCCACGCACCCAAAGCTACGCCAACAGTGTGGGCAATGCGGCTCTCTTTGGTGAGTCTTCTCATCGCCGCCGGCCTTGGGGCACATATGGCCGTGGGATTTGCCCAAGGCTCGCTTGGCGGCTCATTCGATACGCTCTTGCTCATCCACGCCCTTTTTGCCGCTTTTGGATGGGTGGGGCTTTTGATCGTGGGCGTAAGCTACCAAGTGGTACCGATGTTTTATGTCACACCCGAGCCCTCGGAGCGATTTCGTAGGTGGTTTGGATGGGTCGTCTTTGGATTACTCCTCGCCACCGCAGCGGCTCTTTTTTTCTCACACAAACTGGCTTTGGCTCTTTTTGTCACGCTACTTTTTGGCTATTTATTCTATGGAGCTTGGATGCTCAAGCTCTTGCAAGAAAGGAAGCGAAAAATCTGGGAGGTGAGTCTTTATTATTGGTATGTAGGCCTTATTAGCCTCTTCTTCTTGCCGCTGCTGTGGTTTTTTGATCCTAATCGTTTTGGACTGCTTTTTCTCTTTGGTTTTGCCATCTCCATAATGATCGGGATGCTGTATAAAATCATCCCCTTTTT